>JAGWSF010000075.1 GCA_028876385.1 Acidobacteriota bacterium
AGCGTCCCGATGGTGCAGGTGATGGGGTAGGTGCCGACCGGGCTGGCGGCGGTGGCGGTGGTGGTGCACGCCGGTGTGCCGGTGGTGGCGGTGGCGGTGGTGTCGCCGTTGACGAATCCGCTGATGGTGGCCGTCGGGGCGGCCACGGGGGAACCGTAGGTGGTGTCGTAGGATTTGGCGGTGATCGTCAGGCCGCCCTGGGTGACGGTGAGGGTCCCGGACAGGGGTGCGCCGAAGACGTAGTTGGCGGCGCTCATGCCCGTCGTGACACAGGTGATCTGATACGACCCGACCGGGCTCGAGGCAACGGCGTCGGTCGTGCAGGAAGGTGAGCCGCTAACCACGCTCGGCGGGTCGCCGTTGACGAAGC
This sequence comes from Acidobacteriota bacterium, assembly GCA_028876385.1. GTDB lineage: Bacteria > Actinomycetota > Acidimicrobiia > Acidimicrobiales > Palsa-688 > JAKCDU01. The sequence goes on from JAGWSF010000075.1 coordinate 371, forward strand.
CGGTCACGGTCGCCGTCAGGCCCGGGTTGGGCTGGCCGTACATCCGGGCCTGGGAGTCCGCGGCGACGGTCAGCGTGGCCGGGCCAATGGTCAGCACCCCCGGAACGAAACTACCGAGGGTGTAGTTGTTGGACGCCTGCAGGGTTCCTTGGGTGCAGGTGATGGGGTACTGCGCGACACCGCTGGTGGTCCCGGCGGAACTCGAGCAGGAGGGTGACCCGGTCGTAGCCGAGGGGGCCGTGTCGCCGTTGAGGAAACCGGTGATGGTCCAACTCGGCGCTGGAAGCGCGGCGCCGTAGGTCGCCGCCACCGAAACTGCCGTGACGGTCAGCGGGGCGGGCGTGACCGAGAGAGAGCTCTGATCGAAGGTCGTGAAGTCGTAGTTGGCGGCCTGCAACGTGCCTGCGGAACAGGTGATCGGGTAGGAGCCCACCGGGGACGTGGGTGAGACCGTGGCCTGGCACAGAGCCGAGCCGGTCGTGGCACTGGCCTGGCTCTCACCGTTGACGAAGCCCGAGATGGTGTATGTGAGTGGCGGTGCCGGCGACCCGTAGACCATCGACTGGGCGTCGGGGGTGACGGTGAGAGCGGCCGGGGTCACCGTGTAGGTCCCCGCCGTCGAAGCGGTGATGGCGTAGTTCTGGGCGTTCAGCGAGCCGACGGTGCAGGTGATCGGATAGGCCCCTACGGAACTGGTCGGCATGGCGGCCGTGCTGCACAGCGGGGTGCCGGTGACCACGCTGGGGGGATCGCCGTTCACGAAACCGGTGAGGGCGGCACCGAGGTTCACCACCGGTGCCCCGTAGCTGGCCGTCCGGTCTCCCGCGACGAGGGTGAGGGGCGCCGGAAGCACGGTCAGGGTTCCAGGAACGCTGGCGAAGGTGTAGTTGGTGGCGCTCAGGGTGCCGGTGGCGCAGGTGATGGGATAGGGGCCGACGGGGCTGGAGGCGATAGCCGTCGTCGAGCAGCTGGGGCTACCCGACACCACCGCAGGTCCGTCGCCCGCCACGAATCCCGACAGGATCGTGCTGAGCGGCGGGGTCGCCCCCCCGTACACCTGCGTCTGGGCGTTGGCCGTGACGGTGAGTACCGCAGGTGTGACGGTCAAGGTGCCGGCCACGAACATCCCGAAGGTGTAGTTGGTGGCGCCGAGGGTGCCCGTGGTGCAGGTGATGGGGTAAGTGCCCGTCGGACTGGTGGAAGTGGCAGCAGTGGTGCAGACCGGTGCCCCGGTCACGGCCGAGGCGGCGGTGTCGCCGTTGACGAATCCCGTGACGGTCGCAGTCAGGGCCGGGACAGGTGATCCGTAGACCATCGCCTGGGAGTTGGCCGTGACGGTGAGGCCGCCGGGGCTTACCGTCAGGGAGCTGGGACCCACCGCGGCGATCGAGTAGTTGGCCGCCGCCAGAGTGCCGACGGAGCAGGTGATCGGGTAGGCGCCGACCGGGCTCGATGCCGTGGCGGGGGTGGTGCAGTCGGGCGACCCGGTCACGGCGGTGGTCGCCGTGTCGGTGTTGGCGAAGCCGGAGAAGGAGACCGTTAGGGCAGGGTTGGCGGCACCGTAGGAACGTGATTGGGGATCGGCGGAGACCGACAGCGGGGCGGGCGTCACGGTGAGGATGGCGGGTACGAAGGTGCTGAAGGTGTAGTTGATGGCGGCGAGCGTCCCGATGCTGCAGTTGACCGGATAGTTACCGACCGGGCTGGTTGCCACCGCGGTGGTCGTGCACGCCGCCGCACCGGACGTGGCGCTGGCTGCGGTGTCGCCGTTGACGAAGCCGCTCAGCGTCGCGGTGAGCGGGGGATTGGCGCTGCCGTAGACCTGAGAGGCGGGGCTGGCGGTGACGGTGAGAGGGGCGGGCGTCACCTGAACGCTGGCGGTCGCCGCCCCGTCGAGATACCCGGGTCCCCCGGCCTGACCGGCCAGGATGGTGCAGGTGCCGACCCCCGTGGTGGTGACCGACGCCGTGCCATTGCCGTTGTCGGAGACTACACAGGAGCTGCCGCCCGCAGCGGAGAAGGTGACAGGGTGGCCCGATCCGCCACCCGTCGCGGTGACCGTCAGGGGCGTGCCGTAGGGCTCGGAGCTGGGCACCGAACCGAAGGTGATGGTCTGAGGCACCTGCACCGGGTTGTAGGCGACGACGGTGGGCAGGCCGGGAAGGACCGGTATCTGTTCGAGTAGGGACAGTGTCCCGCCCGTGCCGATGGAGTAGTCCGAGACGCTCCCTGTAGCGAAGCTGGCGACGAACAGGCGGGTTCCGTCAGGAGAGACCGTCATCGACGTGACCGTCGACAGGGCCGGGTAGGAGGTTGCCGGGTCGGCGGTAAAGGATCCGGCCGCATCGACCTCCCCGGTCAGGCCGCTGGCGGTGCTCACGAAGACCGTGCCGTCGGGAGCCACCGCCAGCGACTGGCTGCTCACCTGCGACGCGGCGGTCGCCGACAGGGTCCCGGCGGTGATGGAGTAGGCCGTCAGTTGTCCCGACGCGCACGCCGTGGCGTAGAGCACGGTGCTGTCGGGACTGAAGCGAACGTCGGTCGGGCAGGCGGCCGTCACGGTGGACGTGGCGGCCAGGTTCCCCTTCGAGTCGGCGGACCACAGCTCGACGCCGGTGGTGAACTGGTTGCCCCCGGGGTTGGCGGTGGCCACCTCTGTCCCGTCTGGGGAGACGGCGATTCCGTCGACCGATGCCGCGACCGAGGACACCGGGCTGGCTCCGATGGTGCCGTCCGACGCGATCAGATAGGCGCTCAACTGGTCCAGTGATCCCTCGTTGGCCGACCCGGCGGCGTAGAGCACGGTACCGGCCGGGTTGACGGCGATCGCCGTGGCACCGATCGGCGAGGTGGTCGTCTGCAGGGTCAGCGCGCCGGTGGCCGCGTCGATGGAGAAGATCGAAAGGGTCTGGTCCCCGAGGTTGAGGGCGTACAGGTGGCCGGCGGTGCGGGCTGTGTCGGCCCGCTCGGAGGCGACGTAGGAAGAGGTGCTGCCGGGGTGGCCGGTCGAGTAGGTGCCGACCAGAGTGGTGGTCCCGGCGCTGTTGACGCTGTAGCTGCGGACCTCGTTCGGGCCTTTGGGGTTCTCGTTGACGAACAGGTAGGTGGGTGGGGTCGTCGCGTGGGCGGCCGTCCCCGACGCCAAGGTCAACGGTGCCAGGGCGGCGATGCTCGAAAGCGCGGCCAGCAGGCGGGCGGTGCGGGCGCGCGGGCGTATGAGTTTCACGACGGAGGACCCCTCGGGTATGGCTGCCCCTCAGCTGGCAGCTTCAGCGATGGTGACAGGAACTCCGGAGGGGGGAAAAGGGGCGTCAGCTACAATTCACCGGCCGCTCACCCGCCGTTGGGCGGGGCGAGGAAATGGCGGCACCAGGCCGTCGTGGAGCCTACGGAGCCGCCGGTCTCGGAGACGAAGCTGGTGAACGAGTAGCTCGGTGCCGGGACGCCGCCCGACAGGAGTTGACGGCAGTAGCCGGTCAGGGTGACGCGGGGCGGGGTATAGGGCACCGAGACCGACAGGTCGGCCTGCGTGGCCGCATCGACTGATGGGGCGCTGGCCGGTGGGGCAACCCGTACCGACGGTGCGGACCTCTGCGCCGGAGCGGAGGCAGCGGAGACATGGAGCGCCCCGCCGGTGGTGAGCACGATGGCTCCCATCCCGCCGGCGGCGGCCAGGGCGGTGCGCCAGAGCATGCGGTAGGCGTCGGGGCCCCCGGAGCGCAGCTTGAGAACATCGCAACCGGCGACGACCGCCCCGTCTGTACCCCGGCATGAGAGCCTCGCCTGCCGGGCGGACCTCAATGCCGGATGGGGCCTCGGCGACTAATCGCAATTCGGTCCTCCCGGCCGACCCCACCTACAGTGTCGGGACCTCGAGGAGCGAATGCAGGTCGTTTGTGGTGAGAAGTGACGCATTGGGTAGTTGGCGGAGGCGGAGTTGAGCGGGGTTCCCGCGCCGGCGGCGGTGGCCGGGTGGGCGCAGGTCGTCAACCGCGACGATGACCGCATCGTCCATCCCATGGTCCTCCTCGAAGAGGCCAGTCGGTCGGCTCTGGACGCGGCCGGGGTGGCCGCCGACCAGGTTCAGGCCATCCTCTCCACGCCGCTCACCGCCCTGGTCGAGCAGGACCACACCGAGACCCTCGCCGCCCGCCTGGGCGCCCGACGCGGACCGCGGGTCGTGTCGGCCTACAGCGGCGCCGCTCCGCAGCGTCTGCTCGCCCGGGCCTGCGCGCTGGTCGCCGCCGGGGAGGTGGAGGTGGCGCTCGTGGTCGGTGGCATCGCTGACGCATCCGTTCGGCGGGCCCGTCGCCGGGGCGTGGAACCTCCGGCTCTGCCCACCTCCACCTGGTCCCAGGGATCGGACCGCCCCTCCGGCCTGCCCCAGAGGAAGTGGGATGGGGCCCACTTCGCCGAGATCGCCGCCGGGGCGGGGTCGCCGCCCGCGTACTTCGCGCTGGTGCAGAGCGCGCTCGATCGGGGGATGTCCGATGCCGCCCGAGCCTCGCGGCTGGGCGCGCTGATGGCGCCGTTCACCGACGTGGCGGCCGCCCGGGCGGCCCACGCCTGGTTCCCCATGGCCCGCGACGCCTCGGATATCGCCACCGTGACGCCGACCAACCGAATGGTGGCCGAGCCCTACACCAAGCTCATGTGCTCCTTCCCGACGGTGGACATGGCCGCCGCCCTGGTCGTGACCTCGGCCGCCGGAGCCGGTCGGGGAGGGGTGTTCCCGGTCGCCATCACCACCGCCGAGGAGGTGGGCCCTCCGTCTCGCTGGCCCAGCCTGGACCGCCCACCGGCGCTGTCGGCGGCGGTCGAGGAGACCTTGCGCCGGTCCGGTACCGACCTCGCCGAGGTGGACGCCCTGGACCTGTACTCGTGCTTCCCGGCGGCGGTGCTCATGGGCTGCGAGGCCCTCGGCCTCGATCCCGCCGGGGACCGGCTGCTGACCGCCACCGGCGGCCTCCCCTACTTCGGCGGGCCCGGCGCCTCCTACGGGTTGCACGCGCTGGTGTGCCTGTTCGACGACCTCCACCACGGGCGGGCCGACACCGTCCTCTCGCTCGGGCTCGGCGGCTTCGTCACCGACTTCAGCGTCGGGGTCTACAGCCGCGACGAGCGTCGGGGGGCCTTCGTCGACCTCCCCCGGCCCGAGGCTCCCGGGTGGCCGGTGGTCGAGGTCGCCGAGGGTCCGGCCGAGGTCGAAGCCATGACCGTCCTGCACGCGAGGGGCGAGGGCCCGGTGGCGGCACCGCTCATCGCCAGACTGCCGTCGGGCGAGAGGGTAGGGGCCCGCTGCGCCGACCCTGCGCTGGCTGTCGAGCTGAGCGGACAGAACCTGGTCGGACGAGAGGTCGAGCTGACCTCCCGCCCCGGTCGGGTGGAGTACCGGCTGCGCTGAGTCCCGAGGGGACCAGAAGAAGGCCCTCCAATCCTTTTTCCCAGGATCGCTGAAATCGACGTCGAGGTCGACTTGGCGGGCCCAGGCGGATAACATCGGGTCCACCAGAGCGGTCATTCGAGCAGGGGGTCGGGAGCCATGGCTGGACGTATGGACGGCAAGGTCGTGTTCATCACGGGAGCGGCGCGCGGCCAGGGCCGCAGTCACGCCCTGCGCCTGGCCGAGGAGGGCGCCGACATCGTCGCTTGCGACCTGTGCGCCCAGATCGATTCCAACCTGTACCCGCTGGCCACCCCCGAGGATCTCGACGAGACCGTCAACCTGGTCGAGAAGCTCGGGCGGCGGATCGTGGCCCGCCAGGCCGATGTGCGCGACCGCGACGCCCTGCGGGCCGTGGTCGAGGAGGGGATGAGGGAGTTCGGTCACCTCGACGTGGTGGTGGCCAACGCCGGCATCTGCCCCATGGGCTCGGGTAACCCCATGGATTTCGTCGACGCCACCGACGTGGACCTGATAGGCGTCATGAACACCGTGGCGGTATGCCTGCCCCACCTCCCGGACGGGGGTTCGGTGGTGATCACCGGGTCGACCGCCGGCATGATGGGGGGCACCACCGACACGGGCTCGATGGGCTACGGGGGGATGGGCTACGCCTGGGCCAAGAAGACGCTGATCGGCTACACCGAGCAGATGGCCATGGTGCTGGCCGCCCGCAGCATCCGGGTGAACGCCGTCCACCCCACCAACTGCAACACCCATCTCCTGCACAACGACGAGCTCTACCGGGTGTTCCGCCCCGACCTGGAGAACCCGACCCGCGAGGACGTGGAGCCGGCGTTCACCTACTTCCAGGCCATGCCCATCCCCTACGTCGAGCCGCTCGACATATCCAACGCGGTGCTCTACTTCGCCTGTGACGAGTCGCGCTATGTGACCGGCCAGCAGCACCGGGTGGACGCCGGCTCGCTCCTACGCTGGCCCAACGGACCTCAGGCCTGAGGGCGGACCCGTCGGGCCGGGACGCCCGCAGCCGTCGCCGCGACGCTCAGCGCTCCATGCACTGCACGTCGAAGTAGATCGGCAGCAGATACTTGACGTAGAAGGCGTGCACCGTCAGGTGCGGGTAGACGAGATCGTCGTACTCTTTGATCTGGACCCGGTCATCGACGTCCCTGTGGCGCTTGCAGGCGTCGAGCAGCTCGTCCACCTCGGCCCGGTTGTCGTAGAGGAGACCGAGGTGGTCGAAGCCGGGGGAGCTGATCGGCTTGGAGCTCTCGGCCAGCAGGATGAACTGGTCGGGGTCGGGTTGCAGCAGGTGGCAGAGCTGGCCCACGACCTCGGTGTCGGTGGCCTTCCAGCCGAATACCGATCCGTAGAAGGCGTCGATGTCGGCCCGGAGCTCATCGGTGAGGGTGCCGCGGGCGTAGGTGAGCTCCATGTGGTTGAACCGCATGCCCGAACGCTACTCCCGCCGACTCGGCCCCCGACGACGTCGGCGGTCGAGCGGCGTGCGATGCTAGGCGGGCAGGAGTCGACCGGGGGAGGAACCGCAAAGATGAGTGGTTGGAAGATCGGTGACGTGACCATCACCCCGGTCGTCGAGCGCGAGACCGAGTTGCCTCTCGAGGTGATCCTGGTGGACGTACCGGAGGGGGCCACCGCCCGCCACCCGTGGCTGGTGCCGGACCATTTGGTCGACGACCGCACCGGCCGTATGGCCATCCAGGGCTTCGTTGTCGACACGGGGGCCTTGCGGATCCTCGTGGACACGTGTGTGGGCGAGCACCAGAATCCCATCCCCATGGGCGTTTCGGCGTTCCTCGACCGCCTCGCCGAGGCGGGCTACCGGCCCGAGGACATCGACGTCGTCGTGTGCACCCACCTGCATTTCGATCACGTGGGTTGGAACACCCGTCTGGTCGACGGTCGCTGGGTGGTGACCTTCCCCAACGCCAGGTACCTCTTCGGCCGGGTCGAGTGGGAGCACTGGTCGGTAGAGACCGGTCCCTACCTCAACGTGGACGAGACGGTCCGCCCGGTGCTCGCCGCGGGGTACGCCGATCTGGTGGAGGTCGATCACCGCGTCTGCGCCGAGGTGCGTTTCGTGGCGACGCCGGGCCACTCGCCGGGCCATGTGAGCGTGGTCGTCGAAAGCGGTGGGGAGCGGGCCGTGATCACCGGTGACATGGCTCACCACCCGCTGCAGTTCGCCGACCCGTCGGTCGGCTCCAACGCCGACTCGGACCCCACCGCGGCGGTGGCCACCCGGCGGAGGTGCCTGGCCGAGTGGGCGGCCGATGGTTCGCTGGTCATCGGCACCCACTTCGTGGCCCCCACCGCCGGACGGCTCCGGGCGGTCGGTGACGGGTGGCAACTCGTCGGCTGAGCGTCGCAGCGGCCGCCGGGGCCGCGGTGGACCGCCCGGGGATGGCAATTTGAACTGGTGTCCGAACGCTCCGATACCGCCCGGGACGACCATGCCGCCCGGTTCAACCCCGGGGGGATCGTCTACGGCGTACTGGCCGTAGCCACGGTCATCGCCGCCGAGAGCACCCGCCGGGAGACGTTCCCCAAGCTCCTGTGGGCGAGCCTCCTCACGCTGGTCCTCTACTGGTTGGCCCACGCCTACGCGCACCACTGGGGCTCACACCTGCAGCGACCGGGCGACTGGTCCCTCACCGAGATAGGGCGCTCGGCGGCCCACGAGGCGTCGATCCTCCTCGGCGCCGTCGGCCCGGTAGCGGCTCTGCTGCTCGTGTGGGCCCTCGGCGGCAGCCGGGAGACCGCCGTGACCGCGGTCCTGTGGACGGCGGGAAGCGAGATCGTCGGGCTGGAGCTCGTCGCCGGCCTGGTGCGTCACTCCCGGGTCCGTGACCTGGCGGTCCAGGTGCTGATGGGCCTAAGTATGGGGCTCGGCCTGCTGGCCGTCCGGGTCCTGCTGCACTGACCGGGTGGGAGCCCTCGACGGGCCCTCCCGCGGCGCCGCGCGGGTTCAGCCGCCCAGCACCCAGCCCGACGGTTCAGCCAGCCGGTCGGCCTCCCCGGGACCCCAGGAACCGGGCGGGTAGGCCGTGGGCTCGGGCTTGTCGGAGAGGAGCTCGCCGGCCACCTCCCAGACATGGGCCAGCCCGTCGGGGCGGGTGAAGAGAGATCGGTCACCGACCAGCACGTCGTGGATGAGGCGGGCGTAGGCGGGTAGCGGAGCTTCGTCGAAGGCCCGTCCGAGAGGGAGGCGGGCGGCGCCGGTGCCGAGGGCGCGGTCGGGTCCCGGCGCCTTGGTGACGAGGGACAGGTCGATCTCCCCGTCGCCGGCCAAGTCGAAGGACAAGGTGTTGCCGCCCCGGGGCAAGCCGGGGGGAGCCTGGGCCGGCTCCTTGAAGCGGATGCTTACCCGCTGGTGGCTCTCGGCCAGACACTTGCCGGTGCGCAGGAGGAACGGCACCCCCTCCCATCGCTCGTTGTCCACGAACAGGCGGGCCGCCACGAAGGTCTCGGTGCGCGAGTCGTCGGCGACGTCGCCCAGATCGCGGTAGCCCTCGTACTGGCCGACCACGACGTCGTCCCACCCGAGCGGTCGGAAGCAGCCGATCACCTCCTCCCGGGCCCGGGCGATGTGGTCGGCGTCGACGGTGTGCGGGGTCTCCATGGCCACCTCGCCGGCCAACTGGAACAGGTGGGTGACGAGCATGTCCAAGATGGCGCCGGTCGAGTCGTAGAACGCAGCCCGCATGCCGACGTCGAGGGTCTCGGGGACGTCGATCTGGACGCTTTCGATGTGACGGGCGTCCCACGCGCCGGCGAACAGCCCGTTGCCGAAACGCACGACGTGGATCGACTGGGCGGCGGCCTTTCCGAGGAAGTGGTCGATGCGGTACACCTGATCCTCGCTGAAGACCTCGTGGGCCGCCGAGTCCAGCTCCCGGAACGAGTCCATGGATGTGCCGAAGGGCTTCTCGTAGACGATCCGGGACCGGTCGGCGAGGCCGTGGTGCCCGAGGCCTTCGGTCAGCTTGGCGAAGGCGCTGGGGGGCACGGCCAGATAGTGGACCCGCTGGGGGCGGCCGCCGAGCTCCTGCTCGGCTTCGCCCACCACGTCGAGCAGGCTTCCGGGGTCGGTGGCCTCGAAGCCGCCCCCGGCGAAGCGCAGCTTCTTGCGGAAATCGTCCCAGGGGCCGTCCGCGGGTTTGGGCCCGAACTGCTCGAGGCTGGCCCTTACCCGCTCCTGGAAGTCCTCGTGGGATACGTCGCCCCGCCCGTTGCCGACCAGGCGCCAGTCGTCGGGGAGCAGTCCGGCCTGGGCCAGCCGGAACAGCCCGGGCAGGACCAGGCGGTGGGCCAGGTCGCCGGTAGCCCCGAACAGCGTGAATACCGTCGGCTCTGGGACAGCTTCGGATGCCATGCACGACTCCCTCGGGTTGGCGGCAGCGGTCGGAGCCGACCGTCGCGGCCGACCCGCGACGGTCATACCCCGATCAACAGCTCGCCTCCCACGTCCCCGTCACGCCAGGGCGTCGAGGGCTTTCAGGTCGGTGTCGTCGAGTTCTATGGCCGCGGCCTCCAGGTTCTCCTCGAGGTGGGTGACGCTCGACGTGCCAGGTATGGGCAGCATCACCGGCGATCGCCGCAGCAGCCAGGCCAGGGCGATCTGCGAGGCGGACGCCCCCTTCTCCTCGGCCAGGTCCCGCAGCGGGCCGTCGTGGCGGGCCAGGTCGCCGGTGGCCAGAGGGAACCAGGGAATGAACCCGATGCCCCGTTCCTCGCAGTAATCGAGCAGATCCTCGGCCTGGCGGTTGGCCAGGTTGTACAGGTTCTGCACCGACGCGATGCGGGCGATCCCCGAGGCTGCGGTCAGCTCGGCGACGCTGATCTCGGACAGGCCGATCAGGCCGATCTTGCCTTCCTCCTGGAGGGACTTCAGCTCGCCGACCTGGTCCTCGAGGGCGACCTGAGGGTCGATGCGGTGCAGCTGGAACAGCTCGATGCGTTCCAAACCGAGATGGCGCAGGGACAGCTCGCACTGCTGACGCAGGTACTCGGGCCGGCCCACCGGGTGCCACTGCCCCGGCCCGGTCCGGGTCAGCCCGGCCTTGGTGGCGATGGTGAGGTTCTCGGGGTAGGGGTGCAGCGCCCGCTTGATCAGGTTCTCGGCCACGAACGGCCCGTAGGAGTCGGCGGTGTCTATGAAGTCGACGCCGAGCTCCACGGCTCGGCGTAGCACTCGGACGGCCTCGTCAGGGTCGGAGGGCTCACCCCACACACCGGGACCGGTGAGCTGCATGCTCCCGAAGCCGAGGCGGGTAACGGTGCGGGAGCCGCCGAGGTCGAAGGTGCCGGACCGGCCGGCGATGGTGTTGTTCATGACTGTGGCGCTGCCCATCCGGGAGCCGGACTAAACACCGGACTAAACCACTGGCCGCTCGGGACCTTCCTCAGCGGGTGTCGCCTTCCTCGTCGCTGCGGGTGTCGGGGGTCTGGCCGATGAACTCGTAGTCGGGGTTGATCATGGCGGGATGGCCCTGCACTTCGGCCACCGTCCCCTCGGCCACGATCCGGCTGCCCGGGACCAGACCGGGGATCTGGCGGCGGCCGAGGAAGACGCAGGTGAGTTGCCCGTGGTCGTCGGTGAGCTCCACCTGCAGCGACGCCGTGTCGCCCCATGGCTTGACCGTCACCGACCGTACCCGGCCGGCCACCCGGGCCCGGGACCGCAGCTCGACTTCGGCGATGGGGGTGGTGTCGGGAACCGTGGACAGCACCCGACGGTCGAGCTCCTCTTCGGACTTGAACGCCTCGGAGTGCGGGGCAGTCCCGTGATCGGCGGTGGAGTACGAAGGTTTGCGGCTGGCCCGCAGGTCCCTCAGTTCGCCCCGCACGTCGAAGGGCACGATGGTGGCGTTGACGTGATCGAGGCGGCTGATGGCGGTGGCGATGCGTTCGCCCCGGGAGTCGTGGAGCAGCCGCCGCAGGCCGACCCCGTAGGCCCGGCGGGGCATGAGGACGGAGACCTCGGTCCGGCCGTCGGCGGTCGCCTCGATGGCCAGTTCGAGCGCCGCCCGGTCGACCCGGCGGTCCGGGCAGTGGATCAGCTGCAGGGGCAGGCGGCTCAGCCCCAGACGAATCCAGCGGTCCTGGATGCGCTGGGCCCGCCGCGAGTCGATGACGAAGTGGACGGCCCTTATGTCGTCGACCGACAACGTGCGGGCGTACTGGATGGCCCGGGCCGTGGCCAGGTCCAGACCGTCGACCAGGACGAAGGCCACGTGGCGGGGTAGGGGTCGAGCCTCCACCGCCTTCTCGGCGGCCCCCTCGCCGAGCACCTGGGCCTCGGCCTGGTAGAGGCGATGGGTCCGGATGAGCACGTACATGAGCGTCGGGAACAGGACCACCACCGCCCAGGCGCCCTCTGTGAACTTGGTCACCGCGAATATGACCACGACGATGGCCGAGATGGCGCCGGCCGTACCGTTGATCACCGACTTGTGCCGCCACCCGGGCTCCTTCAGCCTCAGGTGGTGTTTCACCATGCCCGCCCCGGCCATGGTGAAACCGCAGAAGACGCCGATGGCGTAAAGGCTGACCAGGGCGTTGACCTTGGCCCGGGTGATGAGCAGCAGTCCGACGGCCACGACGGTCAGGAACACGATGCCGTTGGAGAAGACCAGGCGGTGCCCCCGCTTCGAGAACGGCCGGGGAAGGAACCGGTCCTCGGCAACGAAGCTGGCGAGGAAGGGGAAACCGTTGAAGCTGGTGTTGGCCCCGGTCCAGAGGATCAGCAGCGTGGCAGCCTGCACGAGGTAGAAGCCGGCCTGGCCGACGAAGCCCGAACCGAAGGACGCTTTGGCGACCTGGGAGATGACGGTGGGGCTGCCGACCGTGTAGGGGATGGCCTGGGTGAAGTGAGCGAGCAGGGAGACGCCGAGGACCAGGGAGCCGAGGGTGAGGCTCATCAGACTCAGCACCCGGCGGGCGTTGCGCCCCTCGGGGGGTTGGAAGGCCGACACGCTGTTGGAGATGGCCTCCAGGCCGGTCAGCGACGAGCCTCCGTTGGCGAAGGACCGCAGCAGGTAGAACACCGACAGACCCTCGAGGAGTCCACCCCCCTTGTGGCCGATTTGGATGTGGCCCGGGCTGTAGGTGACGTGGTGCATGTCGCCGAGAGCCACCTTCACCAGGCCCACGACCACGACCAGCACCATCATGGCTATGAAGAAGTACGTCGGGAAGGCGAATATCTTGCCCGCCTCCCGGATGCCCCGCAGGTTGCCCCACAGCAGTATGAGCACGACGGCCACGGATATCCCGGTCTGCCAGGCCTCGCTGGCCAGGGCCGGGAAGGCCGAGCTGAGGGCCGTGGTTCCGGCCGCCGACTGCACCGCGACGGTCAGGGTGTAGTCGATGAGGAGGGCGACCGCGGCGAACTGGGCCACGTTGAGGCCGAAGTTCTCCCTCGCCACCACGTAGGAGCCACCGGCCTTGGTGTAGACCATGACCACCTCCCGGTAGGAGAGGGTCACCACGATCAGCACGAAGAGGATGGCGAAGGTGACCGGCAGCACCAGGGTGTAGGCCGCCGCCCCTACGTAGGGGACCAGCTCGGTGAGCATCTCCTCGGTGCCGTAGGCCGAGGAGGAGATCATGTCGCAGGTGAGGACACCCATCGCCACGGGCTTGCTCAGCCGCTCGCCCTCGAGGGCCTCGGTCACGAGGGGTGGCCCCAGGAGGTGCCGCTTCAGCCGGTAACCGAGGGTTTCCGGGTATGCCGGCGCGACGGGGGGTGCCATGGACCTGAATGTTTGACGGTGTCGGGCTCCTGTGGCAAGCCCAGGCCGCCTTAACATGGCCGGCTATGCCCCGTAGGCGTGTGGTGGTCACCGGCATAGGTATGGTCAGCCCTCTCGGTCTCGACGCCGCGAGCACCTGGGAGCAGCTCGCGGCGGGTCGGTCGGGGGTCGGGCGTATAACCCATTTCGGGCCCGATGACTACCCGGTGCGGATCGCCGGTGAGGTCCCGGGGTTCGACCCGGTGGCGGTCTTCGGCAGGCGCCGGGCCAGGCATCTCGACCGGGTGGCCCAGCTGGCCCTGGTCGCCGCGGCCGAGGCGGTGGCCGGCTCGGGGCTGGACGCCGCCGTCGATCCCTACCGGGTCGGGACGGTGTGGGGGACCGGCATCGGAGGCATCCGCTCGCTCGAGGACGGCATGGCCGTGCTGTCCAACCGGGGCCCGGAATGGGTCAGCCCCTACGTCCTGCCGATGATGATCCCCAACATGGTGACCGGTCACGTAGCCATGGAGTTCGGGCTGCGGGGATACAGCAACTGCACCGTCACCGCGTGCAGCGCGTCGGCGTCGGCCATCGGTGAGAGCCTGGACCTCATCAGGGCGGGTCGGGTCGACGCCGTCGTCTGCGGGGGCGCCGAAGCGCCCATCACCGAGGTGGGGGTGGCCGGCTTCGCGGCGATGAAGGCGTTGTCCACCCGCAACGACGACCCGGAGCGGGCCTCGCGACCTTTCGACGCCGGGCGCGACGGGTTCGTCATGGCCGAGGCCGCCGCCTGCCTGGTGCTCGAAGAGCGCGACCGGGCCCTGGAGCGGGGCGCGCCGATACTCGCCGAGCTGCTCGGCTTCGGTGCCACCTGCGACGCCTACCACGTGACCCAACCCCATCCCGACGGTGAGGGCGCCGTCCGAGCCATGCGTGATGCCCTCGCCGACGCCGGCATCGAGGCCGGCGCGGTCGGCTACATCAACGCCCACGGCACGTCGACGCCTCCCAACGACCGCGTCGAGACCATGGCCTTGAAGCGGGTGTTCGGCGCCGCCGTCCCGCCGGTGTCGTCCACCAAATCCATGACCGGTCACACCCTCGGCGCGGCCGGGGCTCTCGAGGCGGCCCTGTGCGTGCAGGCTCTGAACGCCCAGCTGCTGCCGCCCACCATCAACCTGGAGCAGGCCGACCCCGACTGCGACCTCGACTACGTCGCCAACCAGGCCCGACGGGCCCGTTTCGAGGTGGCCCTGACCAATAGCTTCGGCTTCGGCGGACACAACGCCGCGCTGGTGTTCGCTTCAGCCTGACCTTCGGGGTGCGAGGGCCGGCAGCAGGTCGTCGAGGTGGGCGACGTTGACGATCGGCGACCGTTTCATGAAGCCGAGGCGGATGAATCGGTCGAGCAGCTCGTGGAACGGCTGCCAGAAGCCGTCCACGTCGAAGGTGGCCATGGGTTTGGCGTGGATGCCGATCTGCAGCCACGTCGCCGTCTCGGTCAGCTCCTCGAGAGTCCCCAAGCCTCCGGGTAGGGCGACGAAGGCGTCGGCCCGCTCGAACATGATCCGCTTGCGTTCGTGCATGGTGGAAACCTCGATCAGCTCCGTGAGATCCCGGCGGGCGACCTCGGCCCGGAACAGTCCCGTCGGGATGACCCCCGTGACCCGCCCCCCGGCGGCCAGGGCGGCGTCGGCGGTTTCACCCATGAGCCCCACCGAGCCGCCTCCGTAAACCAGCTCGACGCCGTGCTCGGCCAGGAGCCGCCCCACCTGGCGGGCCGCCGCGCCGTAGCTGGCGGAGGTCCCGAGGGAGGAGCCGCAGTAGACGCACACGGAGCGGGGAAGGTCCCCCGGTCGGCGCAGACCCGGGCCGTCGGGCTCCCCGGGCGGTGCCGTCACGCCCGCCTCTCGCCTTGGCCCCCGGGACCGGGGGCACCCTGCGGCCTCACGGCGTGACGATCACGAACAGGAGCGACGCCTGGCAGGCCACCTTCCCCTCCACACGCGCCGTCCCATGGCCCTTTCCCGCGTTCGACCCCAGCTGGTCGAGCACGACCTCCATCTCCAGGGTGTCGCCGGGGCCGACCTGGCGCCTGAAGCGGGCCTTGTCTATGCCCCCGAAGAGGGGGAGCCGGCCGGCGTAGCGCTCGTCGGACAGCAGGGCTATGGCTCCCAGCTGGGCCAGGGCCTCGACCATCAAGACGCCCGGCAGGGTGGGCCGCCCGGGGAAGTGGCCGGCGAAGAAGGGCTCGTTGCCGGTGAGGTGCCACAAGCCCATGGCCGACTGCGAGGCGTCGAGGGCGACCACCTCGTCGACGAAGAGGAACGGGGGGCGGTGGGGGAGGACGTCGGCGGGGCGGGGCATTCCGGGGGCCACGGCTCAGTGCCCCATTCCGAGGCCGCCGTCGACGGGGATCACCGCACCGGTCACGTAACCGGCCTGTTCCGACGCCAGGAACGCGACGGCGGCGGCGACCTCCTCGGCCGAGGCCATGCGCTTGAGCGGAATCTGCCCGAGGATCTCCTCGTGGCGGCTGTCGGACAGGACGGCGGTCATGTCGGTGGCGACGAAACCGGGGGCCACCACATTGACCGTCACTCCCCGGCCGCCCAGCTCGCGGGCCAGGGAGCGGGCCAGGCCCACCAGGCCGGACTTGGACGCCGCGTAGTTGGACTGGCCGGCCGATCCGCTGAGGCCCACCACCGACGACACGAAGATCATCCGGCCCCATCGGGCCCGGATCATCCGGGAGGTAGCCCGTCGGGCCACCCGGTAGGCGGCGTTGAGGTTGGTGTCGATGACCGACGTCCAGGCTTCGTCCTTCATCGACAGCAGCAGACCGTCGGCGGTGATACCGGCGTTGGAGACCAGGACCTCCACCGACCCGAGCTGCTCCTCGACGGCGGCGAAAGCCCCGTCCACGTCGTCGCTACTCGTCACGTCGCAGCGCACCGGGGTGAGACCCTCGGCGTCATCGGGTGGCTCCTGGCGGTAGGTGACGGCCACCTGATGGCCCTCGGCGACCAGGGCGCGCGCCACCGCCAGGCCGATGCCCCGGTTGCCCCCCGTCACGAGCACCGTGCGCCCCATCTCAGACCCCTACGGCGTGGAAACCGCCGTCCACGTGGACCATCTCGCCGGTGGTCGCCGGGAACCAGTCCGACAGCAGGGCGACACAGGCTCGGGCTACCGGCTCGGGGTCGGTGACACTCCAGCCGAGCGGCGCCCGCCCGTCCCAGGCGTCCTCGAAGGCGCTGAAGCCGGGTATGGACTTGGCGGCCATGGTCTTGACCGGGCCGGCGGCCACCAGGTTCACCCGGATACGGTCGGCGCCGAGGTCACGGGCCAGGTAGCGGCACGTCGATTCGAGGGCGGCCTTGGCCACCCCCATCCAGTCGTAGCCGGGCCACGCCACCGTGGCATCGAAGTCCAAGCCGACCACCGACGCCGTCCCGGCCGCCCGCAGCAGATCGCGAAAGCCGGCGGCCAGGTGCTTGAGCGAGTAGGCCGATATCTCGAGGGCGACCTTGACGTCGTCCCAGCCGGCGTCGAGGAAATTGCCGCCCAGGCAGGCGGGGGGGGCGAAGCCGATGGAGTGCAGCACGCCGTCGAGGGCGCCCCACCTCCGCTCCAGATCCGACCGGACCACCTCCAGGTGCTCCGGTACGGTCACGTCGAGCTCCAACACGTCGGGCGGCTCCGGCAGATGGCGGGCCACCCGCCGCGTGAGCGACAGGCCCCGCCCGGCACCGGTCAGGACCACCTCGGCACCTTCCTTCTGGGCCAGAGCGGCCACCGCGTAGGCGAGGGAGTCGTCGGTGAGCACGCCGGTGACCAGGATGCGCTTTCCTTCGAGGAGTCCAGGCATGGGGACCAACATAGGCGGCCCGGCCGACGGCTAACTTGGATCGGATGGATCGTGAGGAGGCGTTCAGCACCTTCCAGGGATGCGTAGCCGAGGTACTCGACATCGACGAGGACGAGGTCCGCCTCGACGCCCACTGGCGCGAGGACCTCGACGCCGACAGCCTGGCCGTGGTGGAGATCACGTTGGCCCTGAACGACGCGTTCTCCATCAAGATCCCCGACGTCGACCCGGAGAAGCTCCAGACCGTCGGCCAGGCCTTCGACATCGTCGCCGATCTGGCCGGGGTCCCGCCGGCCACCTGAAAGGCGCCGGAGGGGGCGGTGTGGGGCGGCTCAGGCCCGGTGGTGGGCCTCGGCCCGTTGCCGGCCCAGCCGGACCTCCTCCTCGGCCGCCTGGCGGTCCGACCAGCCGGCCGGCTCGGTCATCTTGCCCGGTTCGAGGTCTTTGTAGATGGCGAAGAAGTGCCCGATCTCGGTCAGCTGGTGCTCGGGTAGGTCGGTCAGCTCCTGCACGTGATCCCAGCGGTGGTCGCTGGCCAGCACGCAGAGCAGCTTGGCGTCGACGCCCTCCTCGTCGCGCATCCGGAACACCCCGACCGGCCGGGCGTGAATGTGACAGCCGGGGAAGGTCCCTTCGTCGAGGATGACCATGGCGTCCACCGGATCGCCGTCCTCGGCCAAGGTGCCGGGGATGTAGCCGTAGTCCTCGGGGTAACGGGTCGAGGTGAAGAGCATCCGGTCCAACCAGATGGCCCCGTGCTCGTCGGCTTCGTACTTGTTGCGGGTCCCTTTCGGGATCTCGATGACCACCTCGATCTCCATGGACCCTTAGTACCACCAGATGTCGCCCGGCCCGGCTCATACCATGGCCAACCGGATATCAAGAAACCAGTGGTAACGCCACGAAAAGGGGTTCACCTTTCGCAATAAATACGTACCGGGTACTGATGCGGGGGCCCGGCCCGCGTCCCTACCGTCGGCGGCGTGACTTGGCGTACACCGGTATACGTATACGCCTCCGATCCGTTGTCGGCCGCGGGGGCAAGAGCACAGCTGATGGGGCAACCGACGATCGAGCTGGTCGGCCCCGCCGACCTGGCCCGGGCCCGGGTGGCCCTGGTCGTGACCGAGGCCGTCGACCAGGGTGCGGCGAGGCTGGTCAAGGCCATCGAACGCGACGGCATACCGAAGGTGGTGATGGTGGCGTCGCGCTTCGACGAAGCCGGGGTGTTGACCACCGTGGCCGCCGGGGTCACCAACTTCATGCGCCGCAGCGAGGCCACCGCGGCCCGCCTCACCGAGGTCATCCGCCAGGCCGACAGCAGTGGCTGTCAGCTACCCGAGGGACTGCTCAAAAAGGCGGCTTCGGTCGACCCCCCGGTCGTCACCGAAGCGGTCACGGATACCGACCTCGGCGCCGGTGGGCGGCGCTCCGACACCCTCACCGTCTGCCTGTCGACGCGCGAGGCCGAGGTCATGCGCCTGGTCGCCGACGGCTACGACACGGGCGACATCGCCGATCAGCTGGCCTACTCGGAGAGCACCATCAAGGGTGTCCTGGCCAAGGTCATGAGCCGCCTGGAGGCCCGCAACCGCTGCCACGCCGTCGCTGTCGCCGTGCGCCAGGGCCTCATCTGAACGACCGGGGCGACGGGAACCCGGTGGCGGGTCCGGGAGGGCCCCGCGGCTCCGGGCGGGTTAGCTCGGCTGCGGCCGTCACAGCCGGATGAGAACCTGGTCGGGTGGGAGCCGAGCCTGGATGTCCGGTGTGCGGGCTGGTGATCCCGTCGGCGCTGGCAAACCGGGAGGCAGCCGCCCCCACCGGCTCGGACCCGTCGGCGCCCGTTGGGCTTGGCTGCCCCAACCGGTGGTGTCGCCTCCCGAGCCGGTCCTTCTCGGTGGTGTACTCCCTCGGCCGCTACGAGGGGGCGCTCCGACGAGCCATCACCCGGTACAAGTACCGCGGTGACCGGTCGTTGGCGACGGTGTTCGCCCGCATGGTCCTCTCCTACCTGGAGCAGCACGCGGCCTGGTTCGAGGAGGTGTCGGTCATCACCGCCGTGCCCGCCTACACCGGTCCGGGCGCCCGGCGGGGATGGGACCACATGGGAGCCCTACTCGCCGAGATGGCCACGGCATCCCCCGGTTGGTGGCCGGTCGAGGCGGGGCTGGTGGTCAAGACCCGCGACTCGCCCCCGATGGCGGGACGGAGCTGGTCGGAGCGCCAGACGCTGGCGAGCGGCCCGCTGCGGCGGGCGCTGCGCGGCGGGGCCGCCCCCCTGGCCGGGACGCAGGTGCTGCTCATCGACGACGTCATGGCCGAGGGGAGCACCCTCAACGAGGTGGCCCGGGCGCTGCGCCGGTCCGGGGCGTCGGACGTGACAGGCCTGGTCCTGGCCCGGGCCGGTTGGTCGCCGGTCCCACCGGTGGCGTCGGCCCCGGGCCGCGGGGGCCTCGCCGCGGCCGCCGCCTCGTCGTTGCTGCGGCCTCCGCCTCGTCGTAGCTGCGGCGCCGCCTCCCCGTAGCTGCGGCCGCAGCCTCGTCGTGGCCGCCGTGCGGTGACCTAGGGTGCTGGTGTGACCGACGAGCCCATCGGCGCCGGACTGGCCCGGGTGTCAGTGGCCGAGGTCCGCACCGCGGTGCCGGCCAGCCCGGGCGTCGAGGCCGGCATGGTGACTCTCCGCGAGGATGCTGACCCCTACCGGACCGTCCAGATCGTCATAGGCCAGCCCGAAGCGCGGGCCATCCAGGCCGCCTGGTCCGGCCAGATCGGTCGGCGCCCCTCCACCTGGGACCTGTTCGTGTCGGCCATTGGCATCCTCGATGCCACCCTCGACCGCGTGGTGATCACCGCCGTCGAGGAGGGTCGCCACTTCTACGCCAACGTGGAGCTCGTGCGCGACGGACAGCGCCGGGTGCTGTCGGCCCGACCCTCTGATGCCGTAGCTCTGGCGCTGCGCTCCTACGGCGCCGAGATCTACGTTGCCGAGCAGGTCATGGTGGACCTGGGGCTGGGCGCCCCACCATTGGACAACTGAAAACCCTGACCGCGACTGAACCTGGCGGCGATGCCACTACTCGACTGCGGGGGTCCGGGTCAGCGGGTCCGGCTCAGGCCTGCCGGTCCGGGCGGGCCGGCTCAGGCCACGAAGGTGAACTGGCCGCCGTCTATGACCACACCGGAGTCGGTCGAGGTGCGGAACTGCGCCGTTCCCGGCCCGGTCACCCACATCGACACGGTCAGCGCCTGCCCGGGGTAGACCGGCATGGAGAAACGGGCGGCCATCGAAGAGAAGCGGGCCGGGTCGGAGCCGCACAGGGTGTGCAGGAGAGCCCGGCCGGTGAAGCCGAACGAGCACAGGCCGTGCAGAATGGGCCGGTCGAAGCCGCCGAGCTGGGCGAACTTGGGGTCGGAATGCAAGGGGTTGCGGTCACCCGACAGCCGGTAGAGCAGCGCCTGGTCCGGCCTGGTCTGGTAGGTGACGGTGTGGTCGGGGCCGCGCTCGGGGAACTCGACCTTGCCGGAGGGGCCCCGGTCGCCGCCGAAGCCGCCCTCGCCGCGGATGAACGCTGACATGGTCGTGGTGTAAAGGGGTAGCCCGGTACGGGTGTCGGTGGCGACGCTCTCGGAGGCCACGACTGCGCCCGAGCCCTTGTCGTAGATGCCGGTGATCCGCGACACCGAGCTCACCGTCCCGGCGACGGGGAGGGGCCCGTGCAGCGTCACCGACTGCTCGCCGTGAACCAGCATGGCCGGGTTGAAATCGCCGATGTGGGCGAACACCGACCCGCCGCCGGGGATGACCACCGGGAAGGTGGGGAGTACCTTCTGCTCCACGTCCTGGCTGTTCTCGGTGGTGAACTCCAGTTCGAAACCGGTGGGGTCCTCTACGCCGGCACCGACCCCGAGGGCGTAGATGAGGCAGTCCTTGGATGTCCACGAGCCTTCGCTCGGCTGGCTGGTGGCTCCGACAGCGTCTGGATTGATCGGCATAGCCCAGACCTTAACGCCGACCCGGTCGAGCCCGCCTCAGGCGAGAACCACCTCTTCGATGAAGAGGCCCTCGACGCCGGCCTCAGCGTCGGCGGACGCCGCCGGTGCAGGTCGGCCGACGAGGTCTCCTTCCACCACTCCCGCCTGGCGCAGGTCGTCGGTCGCCGACGCGAGCAGGTCGAGCAGATGGGGGGGTCCGGAGACCTCGACCCGGGCGACGGGAGCGCGCAACGACACCCCCGCTTCGGTCTTGCGGCGACGGATCTCGCCCAGGACCCTTCGAGCGGCGTCGAACGAGGTGGCGGCGCCCGGCCCGTTCCCGGTGAGGGCCCCAGCAGGAGCGCCCGACGGCTCCGGCCACGCCGCCCGGTGCACCGATCCCTCCTGCCACCACGACCAGACCTCCTCGGTCACGAACGGCAGGACCGGGGCGAACAGCCGCAGCAGGACCGACAGTGTCGTCTGCAGAGCGGCGCGGGCCGATACTGCCCGCTCCGGCCCGAGGGCGCCGTAGGCCCGGTTCTTGACCAGCTCCACGTAGTCGTCGCAGAACTCCCAGAAGAACGACTCGGTGCGCTCCAAGGCCCGGGCGTAGTCGTAGTTCTCGAAGGCGTTGGTCGCCTCGACGATCAACGCGTCGAGCGCGACGAGCAGGTCGGCGTCGATGGGCTCGAGGGCCGGGGCCGCCTCGGGCGTTCCCGCTTCGGGCGTCTCTTCCTCGGCGAGGCCGCCGGGTCGGGCCGGGGTGCCCCCCTCGCCCTCCGCCTGGTCGGGGGCGCGGCCGGCGGAGAGCACGAAGCGCGACACGTTGAGCAGCTTCATGGCCAGCTTCCGGCCGATCTTCATCTGGCCCTCGTCGAAGGCCGTGTCGGTGCCGGGACGGGCGCACGCCGCCCAGTAGCGCACGGCGTCGGACCCGTACTTCTCGAGCAGGTCCATGGGCGTCACCACGTTGCCCTTGGACTTGGACATCTTCTTGCGGTCGGGATCGAGAATCCAGCCCGAGATGGCGGCGTGGGTCCAGGGCAGACAACCGAACTCGAGGTGGGACCGCACGACTGTCGCGAACAGCCAGGTGCGGATGATGTCGTGGGCCTGGGGGCGCAGGTCCATCGGGAACACCGATGCGAACAGCTCCGGGTCGTCCTCCCACCGCCCGGCGATCTGCGGGGTGAGTGAGGAGGTGGCCCAGGTGTCCATGACATCGGGGTCGCCGGCGAAGCCGCCCGGCTGCCCCCGCTGCGCCTCCTCGAAGCCGGGTGGCACGTCGGTGGAGGGGTCCACGGGCAGGGCCGACTCGTCGGCGACGATGGGGGTGTCGTACCGGATCTCACCGTCGTCTGAGATCGGGTACCAGACCGGGAAGGGCACCCCGAAGAACCGCTGCCGGCTGATCAGCCAGTCGCCGGTCAAGCCCTCCACCCAGTGGGTGTAGCGGGCGGCCATGTAGGGCGGGTACCAGGAAAGCTCGGCGCCTCGGGCCAGCAGCTCGCCCCGGTGGTCGACGGTCTTGAAGAACCACTGGCGGCTCGTGACGATCTCGAGCGGCCGGTCTCCCTTCTCGTAGTACTTGACCGGATGCTTGATGGGTCGGGGCTCGCCTCGCAGCTCGCCGGCGTGGCGCAGCAACTCGACCATGGCCCGCTGGGCCTGGCGGACGGTCCGCCCGGCCAGCTCCGCCCCGTAGAGGGCGGCTGCCTGGGGGGTGAACACCTCGGGTGGGGTGACGACCAGCCGCCCGTCGCGACCGACCACCGAGCGAACCGGCAGCGACAGGTCCCGCCACCAGGTGACATCGGTGGTGTCGCCGAAGGTGCAGATCATGGCTACGCCCGTCCCCTTGTCCGGCTGGGCGAGGGGGTGGGCCAGGAAGGGCACGGGCACGGCGAACACGGGGGTGGTCACGGTGGTGCCGACCAAAGACGAGTAGCGGTCGTCGTCGGGGTGGGCCACCACGGCCACGCAGGCCGCCAGCAGCTCCGGTCGGGTGGTGTCGATCAGGAGGTCGTCGCCCGACTCGGTGTGAAAGACCAGGGTGTGGTAGGCGCCGTTGCTCTCGCGGTCCTCCAGCTCGGCCTGGGCCACGGCCGTCTGGAAGTCCACGTCCCAGAGGGTCGGCGCCGAAGCGCTGTAGGCGTGGCCGCGGGCCAGCATGCGCAAAAAGCCTCGCTGGGACGCCCGCTGCGAGGCCGCGTCGATGGTGGTGTAGTACTGGGTCCAGTCGCAGGAGAGGCCGATCCGCCTCCACACCGCTTCGAAGGCCTTCTCGTCCTCTCCCACCAGCTCCAGGCACAGCTGGACGAAGTTGGGCCTCGATACCGGGACCGGCTCCTGGTCCTTGCCCAGGCCGCCCCTCGCCGGCGGTTGGAACTTCGGGTCGTATGCCAGGGTGGGGTCGCACTTGACGCCGAAGTAGTTCTGGACGCGCCTCTCAGTGGCCAGACCATTGTCGTCCCAGCCCATCGGGTAGAAGACCGAGTAGCCCCGCATCCGCTTGTAGCGGGCGATGGTGTCGGTGTGGGTGAAGGAGAAGGCGTGACCGACATGCAGCGACCCGCTCACGGTGAGCGGGGGGGTGTCGATGGAGTACACGCGGCCGCGCCCCACCGACCGGTCGAAGTGGTAGGTGCCTTCGGATTCCCAGATCGGGGCCCAACGGTCTTCCAGACCCTCGAGGGTCGGCTTATCGGGAACGCTCGTCGACATGATCCCGCTACGGTACTTGCGTGCTGCGCCTCTTCGACACCGCATTGGGAGCCGTCGCGCCCCTCGAGCCCCGGCGGGAGGGTCGGTTCTCCATGTATGTGTGCGGTCCCACCGTCTACGGGGACCCCCACTTGGGCCACGGCCGCTTCACCGTGGTCTGGGACGTGCTGCGCCGGTACCTGACCTGGCGGGGCCTCGAGGTGCGGTTCGTCTCCAACGTGACCGACATCGACGACAAGATCATCGCCCGGGCCCACGACGAGGACCGGACCACCGGCGAGGTTGCCGCCCACTACGAGCGCGTCTGGTGGGACACCCTCGACCGCCTGGGCGTGGCCCGCCCGACCGACGCCCCCCACGCCACCGAGTACGTCGAGAGGATGGTCGCCCTCATCGAACGCCTGGTCGAGGCCCAGGCCGCCTACCTGGGAGGCGACGGCGTCTATTTCGCCGCCGAGCGGGTGGAGGGCTACGGCCTCCTGGCCCGCCAGTCGATCGACTCGCTCAGGGCCGGGGCCCGGGTGGAGGCCAACCAGGACGCCGGCAAGCGCTCGCCGGTGGACTTCGCCCTGTGGAAGCTGGCCAAGCCGGGAGAGCCGTCCTGGCCCAGTCCGTGGGGGGCGGGGCGGCCCGGTTGGCACACCGAGTGCGTCGTGATGTCCCTCGATCTGCTCGGCGAGGATTTCGACCTCCACGCCGGCGGTTTGGATCTGGCCTTCCCCCACCACGAGAACGAGCGGGCCCAAGCGGTGGCCGACGGACGCCGGTTCGCCCGGCACTGGGCCCACAACGGGATGATCGTCGACGAGCGGGGCGACAAGATGTCGAAGTCGCTCGGCAATACCCTCAGCCTCCTCGACCTGCTCGACACCTATGACCCGAGGGCCTTCCGCCTGCAGGTGCTGCAGTCGCACTACCGGTCCCCCCTGAGGGTGGGGGCGGCCACCATGGCCGCCGCCCAGGTAGCCGTGGAGAGACTCGACTCGTTCGCCCGGGAGTTCGCCGCCGCCCGTCAGGCGACCCCCGACCCGGGCCTGCTCGATGCCTTCGTCGCGTCCATGGACGATGATCTCGACACGCCGGGGGCGGTCGCCATGGCCTTCGAAGCGGTTCGCCAGGCGCGCACCGAGAAGGGCCCGGCCGGGGAGGCCAGGGCGGCCGCCGTGTTCGACATCTTCGAGCGGGCGTTGGGGCTGCCGCTCAAGTACGAGGTGGAGGGGGCGCCACCGGAGGTACTGGCCCGGGCCGCCGAGCGCGACGCGGCCCGGGCGGCACGTGATTTCGCCCGGGCCGACGCCATCCGAGCGGAGTTGCAGGCCGAGGGCTGGACGGTGGAGGACGGCCCGGACGGTACGGTCATCAGATGAGCCTTTTCAGCGAGGACACCGCCGTCCAGCGCGACTCGGAGGGTTGGTCAGCGGAGATCAATCCCCGCTGGAACGTGGGGGAGAACCCCAACGGCGGCTATCTCCTGGCCATCGCCCTGCGGGCACTGGTGGAGGAGACCGGCCGACCGGATCCGGTCAGCGTCACCGCCCACTACCTGTCGCCGCCCAAGGCCGGTCCCATCCAGGTGCGCACCGAGATCGTCAAGCCGGGGCGCAGCTTCGTCACCGCCACGGCGTCGTTGATCCAGGGCGACCGTGAGCGGGTGCGCATCACCGGCGCGTTCAGCGACCTGACCGAGCGGCAGGGCCCCACCCGCATCAGCGCCCGTCCGCCGGACATACCCGGACCCGAGGACTGCGTGGGGCTGATCGAGCTGACCAGTCAGGCGGGGCGGCGGGTTCCGGAGGTGATGAACCGCTTCGATCTGCGCCTTCCGCCCGACAGCCCGTGGGGGGCGCCCGGCGAGGGCGACCCCTTCGAGATCACCGGCTGGATCCGTTTCGCCGACGGCAGCGACCCCGACCCGCTGTCGGCCATGGCTTTCGCCGACGCCTTTCCTCCGACCCTGCTCGGGGCGGTGGCCGGGGGCTGGGTGCCGACCATCGAGCTCACGGTCCACCTTCGGACCCGTCCATCCCCTGGCTGGCTGCTCGGCACTTTCCGCACCCGGGTCCTCGTGGACGGCCTGCTCGAAGAGGACGGAGAGCTGTGGGACAGCGATGGCCGGCCGGTGGCGCTCTCCCGGCAGCTGGCCATGGTGCTCAGCGTCTGATGGCGGGCCTTCGGCGGGGGACAGAGCGCCTCCCGCCGGGGTTCGGGACCATCTGGACGTCCGTGGCGGTGGACCTGGTCGGTTTCGGGATCGTGCTGCCCATCCTGCCCATCTACGCCCGTCGTTTCCACGCCAGCTCGCTGGCTGCGGCCCTGCTCGTGTCGGCGTTCTCGGCCGCCGGGTTCGTCACCGCCCCCCTCTGGGGCCGCTTCTCGGACCGCTACGGCCGCCGCCCGGTCATCCTGATCTCGTTGGCGGGCACGGCTCTCGGTAGTCTCCTGACCGGGGCCGCGACGGGGCTGGTCCTGCTCTTCGTGGGCCGGGTGATCGACGGCGCGTCGGGGGCGAGCATCTCCGTGGCCCAGGCGGCGGCCGCCGACATGGTGCCCGCCGAGGAACGGAGCCGGCTGTTCGGCCTGCTCGGGGCTGCTTTCGGCATCGGCTTCGTGGCCGGCCCGGCCATCGGCGCGCTCGGCGCGCTGTGGGGGCCCCGGGTGCCGTTCTTCCTGGCCGCCACCCTGTCCGCGGCCAACACCGTCGTGGCCTGGCGCCGACTCCCCGAGACCCACCCCCGCGTCCCGGCGGCCCACCCCCCTGAGCCGACCTCGCGAGTCGGCTCCTCCGATCCCCGGCCGGGTCCGGGTGGGGGCGCCCCCGGGGCTGCGGCCGGCCCCGACGCCCCGGCCGGCTCCGAGGGCCGGGCCGGCCCCGGGGCTGCGGGCGGCCCCGGTCCGGCGTGGCGCAGCCCGGTTCTGCGCTCGGCCCTGCCTCTCCTCGTGGTGGCCTTCTCGGCCATGGTGGCCTTCTCGGGTTTCGAAGCGACCTTCGCCCTCTTCGGCCAGCGCCACCTGGGGCTCGGTATCGGCTCGGCCGCCGCGGTGTTCGTGGCGGTCGGGGCGGTGATCGTGGCGGTGCAGGGTGGACTGGTGCACGAGGTGTCCCGCCGACTGGGGGAGACCACGACCCTGGTGTTGGGCCTGGTCCTCGACACCACCGGGTTGGTGGTCCTGGCGCCGGCCCGCAGTTGGGCTCTGGCCGCCCCGGCCCTCCTGCTCCTGACCGTTGGCCAGGGTCTGTTGCAGACGACGATGGCCTCGGCGCTGGCCGGGCGGGCGGGGCCCGCCCGACGGGGGCAGGTGCTCGGCGCCCAGCAGTCGGTATCGGCCCTGGCCCGCATCCTGGGGCCGGCCGCCGGGGGTGCCCTGCTCGGGTCGAGCGGGTCGGGCGTGACCTACCTCTTCGGGGCCGCGCTCTCGCTGTTCGCACTCCTCGTGATCTTCTGGGACCGCCGACGCTGATACTTCCCGCCCGTAAGAGGGTATGTTACCTTCCGGTAACAACGTCGACGACGGCGCCGAGAGGAACAGTCAAATGGCCGAATTCTCCAACTCCTTGAACGAGGACCAGATCACCCTGCAGAAATGGGTGCACGACTTCGCCGAGAAGGTCATCCGCCCGGCTGCCCACGAGTGGGACGAGCGGGAGGAGACCCCGTGGCCGATCATCGAGGAGGCGGCCCGCGCCGGGCTCTACTCCCTCGATTTCGTGGCCACCATGTTCGCCGATCCCACCGGGGTCTCCACCCCGATGGTGATGGAGGAGATGGCGTGGGGTGACGCCGGAATAGCACTGGCCATCTTCGGGACGACCCTCGGTGTGGCCGGCATCTTCGCCAACGGCACGCCCGAGCAGATCGGCGAGTGGCTACCGCAGTGCTTCGGCACCCCCGAGAAGGTGGCCCTGGCGGCCTTCTGCGTCTCCGAGCCCGACGCCGGCTCCGATGTCAGCTCGATGCGCACCCGGGCGGTCTACGACGAGGCCCGCGACGAGTGGATCCTCAACGGGACCAAGACCTGGATCACCAACGGCGGCATCGCCGACGTGCACGTCGTGGTGGCGTCGGTGGACGCCGATCTGAAGGGCCGGGGACAGGCCAGCTTCGTCGTACCCCCCGGAACCCCCGGCCTGTCCATGGGCCAGAAGTTCCAGAAGATGGGTATCCGGGCGTCGCACACTGCGGAGGTGGTGCTCGACGACGTGCGAGTGCCCGGAAGGTGCCTGCTCGGCGGCAAGGACCACCTCGACGAGAGGCTGGCCCGGGCGCGTGAGGGTCGCACCGGGTCCCGCTCTCAGGCCGCCATGGCCACCTTCGAGAAGACCCGCCCGGCCGTCGGGGCCCAGGCCGTCGGCATCGCCCGGGCGGCCTACGAGTACGCCCTCGACTACGCCAAGGAGCGCAAGCAGTTCGGTCGGGCCATCATCGAGAACCAGGCCATCGCCTTCAAGCTGGCCCGCATGCGGATGATGACCGACGCCGCCCGTCTGCTCGTGTGGAACGCGTCGTGGCGGGGGGCCAGCGGGGCCGGTTTCGAGGCCGCCGAGGGCTCCCAGTCCAAGCTGTTCGCCGGCGAGACCGCCGTGCATGTGACCGACGAGGCCATCCAGATTCTGGGCGGAGCGGGCTACATCCGCGAACATCCGGTGGAGCGGTGGCATCGCGACGCCAAGATCTTCACCATCTTCGAGGGGACCAGCGAGATCCAGCACCTGGTGATCGCCCGGGCCATCTCGGGGATGCACATCCAATAGCTGTGAACTGCCTTTCTGGGGTGAGCGGGCCCTGAGCTCTGCGCTCAGACCAGCGGCACCGTCAGGGGCACCAAGCGCGACGCCATGCGCCTGGCGGCCAGCTTCGACAGCCGCCCGGCCACCCACGCCGCGGGACCGACGGTCGCCGACGCGTTGAACGCCTGGGTCGAGGTCAACCAGGAGGTCTGGGCCGAGTCGTCGCGCCGTGACCAGCAGGGCCGGGTCGGGAAGGTCCTCACCGATCCCATCGCGTCGGTGCCGGTATCGCGCCTCGGG
>JAGWSF010000076.1 GCA_028876385.1 Acidobacteriota bacterium
CTGCTCGACCCCGAGGCCTTCGACCGGGGCCTGATCAACCGCCGCCTCGAGGGTTTCTGGCGCCCCGACGACATCTGACCTCCTGACCCCCGAGGGCCCGAGCCGCCAGGGCCGGCGGGGCGGGGGGCCGACCGGAGCGTCGCCGGCGAGGTCGGGCCCGGCGGGGGGAGCCCCTGGTGGGCGTGCCACCTCGCCCGGCGGGGGGGGCACCGGGGGGTGTGCCACCTCGCCCCCCGGGACCCCCCGGTGGGCGGGAGGGGACCGAGGCGGCTCTAGGCGACGAGGGTGCTGGCCGGGCGGCGGTGCACGATGCCGGCCGAGCGCACGATGGGCGAGAGGCTGAAGACGAAGGCCAGGAGGCGGGCCACGGCGAGGAACAATTCGGGCGGAATGGCGTCGTCGAGGTCGCACGCGTCGTAGACGGCCCGGGCGAGGGGCGGGTCGGCCACGATCGGGACCTTGTGCTTCAGGGCCTCCTCGCGGATGCGCAGGGCCACCTCGTCGGCCCCCTTGGCCACCACGACGGGCGCCATCCCCCGGCTCGGGTCGTAGCGCAGAGCCACCGAGTAGTGGGTCGGGTTGACCACGATGACATCGGCCCCGGCGATGGCGGCCATCATCCGGGCCCGGGACATCCCGATCATCTTCTTGCGGATCTCGCCCTTGACGTGCGGGTTGCCCTCCGACTGCTTGTTCTCCTCCTTGACCTCGTGCTTGGTCATCTTGAGGCTCTGGTTGATCTTGCGCTTCTGCCAGGCCCAGTCGGCGATCCCGAGCAGCAGGCCCACCGCCGACACGTCGCGCACCAGGCGCAGGATGCTGGTACCGGCGAAGGCCACCGTGGCGCCGAGGTCCACCGACTGGGTGCCGGCCAGGGTGTGGTAGATGGCCGAGACGGCGCTGTAGGCCAGCCCCACCAGGACCAGCAGCTTGACCACCTGCTTGAGCAGCTGCCACAGGGTCTGGGTGGACAACAGGTTCTTGACCCCCGTCACCGGGTTGAGACGGTTCCACTTGGGCTTGGCGGCGTGCAGGGAGAACAGCCCGCCGGTCTGGATCAGGTTGGCCACCAGCCCCACCGCGGCGAACACCCCCACCAGCGGCAGCACGATGTCCAGCACGTCGCGCAGGCCGGTCTGCAGCACCGACATGGCCGACGCCGGGGTGGGGTTGGCCATGGACCGGGTGGACAGGCCCATCAGGCCGGTCAGGCGCTTCTGGGCCGAGTGGAAGCTGCTGGGCACGACCAGCGAGCCGACCAGCAGGACCAGCCAGCTGGAGATGTCCGGCGACTTGGCGATCTGACCCCGCTTGCGGGCTTCCTTGCGCCGCTTTGGGGTTGGCTTCTCAGTCTTGTCGTCCTTGGCCATGGGTCGGGGCGGCGGTCAGATGTGACCGTTGACAAGGGCGGCCCAGTCCGAGCCGACCCGGCCGATCAGGTTGGCGAGCGGCCCGGGCAGGACCTGCACCCCGATGGCCACGAAGATCAGCGACATCATGATCTGGACCGGGAAGCCGAGGAGCCACACGTTCATCTGGGGGGCGGCCTTGGCCAGCAGGGCCAGGCCGATCTGGGTGGCGAACAGCACGGCGACGAGGGGGGCGGCGATCTCCAGGGTGGCGGTGAAATAGGTCGCCAGGTCGGCGGTGAGCACGTTGGCCCCGAAGCCGTTGGACGTGAGCATGATGTCGCCCTTGCCGAGCGACAACGTGAACCCTTTGACCAGGAGCATCTCGCCGTTGGTGATGAACAAAAGGACGATGGCCACCTGCTCGTAGAGCTGACCGAGGATGGGGGTCTGGTTGACCGACAGCGGGTCGATGGCCGGCGGCAGGTTGAGGCCGCCGAACATGTCGATCATGCCCCCCGCCGAGCCGATGGCGCTGAGCAGGATCTGCACCGGCAGCCCCAGCATCACCCCGCTGAACACCTGCTCCACGAGGGCGCCGATGAGCCCGGCGGTGTCGGTCGGGATGGCCGACGCCGGCACGTGGCTGGCCGACAGCAGGGCCAGGCCGGAGGCCAGGCCGATCAGCACCGGGCGGGGCACCACGCTCGAGTTGGAGAAGGGGGGGACCACGACCAGCCAGGCCACCGCCCGGGCCAGGACCAGGAGGAAGGCCAGCAGCCATATCGGGTCGAGCTGGAAGCTCAACTCAGCCGCCCAGCATGCTGCTGATCCCGTTGAACAGCTGCGTCGTGAAGCCCTCCATCTGGGTGAGCATCCAGTGGCCCGAGACCAGCAGGATCAGAGCGATGGCCCCCAGCTTGGGGACGAAGGTGAGGGTGACCTCCTGGATCTGCGTCACCGACTGGAACAGCGACACCAGCAACCCGATGGCCAGGCTGGCCAACAGGAACGGCAGAGCCAGCTTGGCGGTCATGAGCATGGCGCTCGACGCCAGGGTCATGAGCTGACTCTCGGTCATGGGTGGAAACTCACCACCAGCGAGTGGGTCACCAGGATCCAGCCGTTCACCATCACGAATAGGAGGAGCTTGAACGGCAGGGACACAAGGGTTGGTGGGAGCATGACCACCCCCATCGACATGAGCACCGACGCCACGACCAGGTCGATGATGAGGAACGGGATGAAGATGATGAAGCCGATCAGGAAGCCGCTCTTCAGTTGGGACAGCATGAAGGCGGGGATGACGGCGGCCATCGACGCGTCGGTCGGGGTGGCCGGGTGCTCCCCGTCGACGCCGGTGGTGAGAGCCAGCTCCTGGTTGCCGGTCTGTTTGAGCATCCACGTCTTGAGCGGGACCTCACCGACCCGGTAGGCCTGGGTGGCGTTCATCTTGCCGTGCAGGTAGGGCTGGACGGCGATCTTGTTCACCTGGTTGATGGTGGGCGCCATGATGAACAGGCTGATGATCAGCGCCAGCCCGCTCAGCACCTGGTTGGGGGGCGTGGTGGACAGCCCGAGAGCCTGGCGCAGGAGGCTGAACACGATGATGATCCGGGTGAAGCCGGTCATCAGGATCAGCAGCGACGGGGCCAGCGACAGCAGCGCCAGCGAGATGATGACGAGGATGCTGTCGGACGGCTTGCTCAGCGTGTTGCCGAGGTTGATGTTGATCGACGAGCCGCCGGCCCCCGAGGGCAGGGTCGTCGAAGTCGTGGTCAGGAGAAGGTGGAACATGGCGGTCCGAGGTGGTCGACGTCAGGGCTTCCGCAGGGTCTTTTCCTGCAGCTGACGGATGGTGGAGTTGAGCCGGAACGGGGTAGGCGCGCCCGACAGGTCGGGCAGGCCGCCGGGCGGCAGGTCGTCGGACGATCCCGACGAGAGGATGACCGGGCCGGGCGACGCGCCCGGGTCGAACAGGTGGGCCTGGTCGGGCCCGAAGCGGGCCAGGCGGGTGACCTGGTGGGCGGTGACGCCGAGCAGGTACATCTCCCGCCCGGCCTTGACCACCGCCACCTGCACCCCCTTGCCGAGGGGCTGGCGGCTGACCACGGCCAGCGTGGCACCCCGGCGGCGGACGCCCGGCTTGGCGATACGGCCCCGGGCGACGCGCGACGCCACCCAGATGAGGGCCAGCACCACGGCCAGGCCGACGAGCAGCTGGATCAGCAGCGACGTGGCCGACACCGGTTTGGCGGTGGTCACCGGGTGGGACGCGGCGACCAGGACGGAGAGCATCTCGGTCAGCCCGCGGCCCGCTCGGCCGGCGAGCCGGCGATCTCGGTGACCCGCACCCCGAGCTCCTCGTCGACGACGACGACCTCACCGTGGGCGAGCAGCGTGTTGTTCACGTAGATGTCCACCGGGGAACGAGCCGAGCGGTCCAGCTCGATCACCTTCCCGGGGCGCAGGGCCAGCAGCTCGCGCATCGGCATGCGGGTACGGCCGAGCTCCACGGTCACCGCCATGTCGACGGTGTAGAGCATCTCGATGGGCCGGCCGTCGGGGGCGCCCAGCGCGGCCGGGGTCACCCCGCCGCCTCTGTTGGCCGCGTCGGCGGCGCCGCCGTCACCGGTCGGGACGGCGTCACCGGGTACCTGGTTGCTCATCAATCCTCCTTGACTTTCGATTCGACGACCATGCAGGCCAGGCGCTTGCCCTTGGTGGTGGGCACGACGTCACAGAAATGGTTGCCGTCGACGTTGAGCCGGAGGGGCAGGCCCTCGGGCTGTTGCAGCGCGATCACATCACCGACGCTCAGGCTGAGCAGTTCGTCGGTGGACAGCACGACCTCGGGGAACGAGACGCTCACCTCGACGGGCGCGTCGAGCAGCCGGGCCCGGACCTCCTCGCCCACCGAGTCGGGCTCGCGCAGCTCCGAGATGTCGATGCGTTCGAGGGCGTCGAGCAGGGCCAGCAGCACCGACAGCGGTACTGTCATCACCGTCTCGAACTCGGATTCCTCCTCGAGGGTGATCTTGAGGTGGACCAGCATGCAGATTTCCGAGGGGTTGGGCATCTGCAGCAGCACGGCGCTGCTCGAGACGGAGAGGGGGCTGATGCCGAGGGGCATGACCACTTTGAGCGCCTCGATCATCTCGCCGAGGATGGCCTCGGCGGCCTCCCCGAAGAGGCGCAGTTCGATCTCCGACAGGGCCCGCTCGGGCACCATCTTGCTGGGGTTGCCGCCGAGGCGCAGCTCCACGATGGCGTGGGCGAGGGGGAGGGGGACGTGGAGGGTCAGGCGGCCACCGACGGGCGCCACCACGGTGGTGGCGAGGAAGGTCGGCTCGGGCAGGGCGTTGGCCCAGACCTCCCAGCGCATCTGTTCGAGCTCGCCGACCTCCACCCGCACCGAGGCGCGCACGATGGAGCTCAGCGTCTGGTTCATCCGGTGGGCGCCGACCTCCAGTACCGGGGCCAGGCGGCGCAGCCGGCTGCGGTCCATGGCCTCATGACGCTGGAAGTCGTACGGTCGCACGACGCGCGTGGTCTCTTCGGTCGCAATGGACTCTGGCATTCGAGAGGGTCTCCGTGGGCCGTTCCTCGGCCTTCGGATCGTGTGCCGTCCTGGCGATCGTTACCCTCTGATTCTCGGCGTGCCGGGCGGCCCACTTGAGCGCCGGCGCGGCGGCGGCCGCATCCGGGGGTGACCCGGACACGGCCCGCCTGCTGCATTTTTTTCCTTTTGGCGGGCGGGACGGGCCCGCCGCCGCTACGCCATCTGGGTGAGGGCGTTGAGGCTGGCGGCGGTCGTCGAGACCACCTTGGTGTTGGCCTGGTAGGCCTCCTGGGCCACGATCAGGTCGGTGAGCTGGGTGGACAGGTCCACGTTGGAGCCTTCGAGGGCGCCCCCGACGAGGGTGCCCCGACCGCCGGTGCTGGGCGTGCCGACCAGCGGGGCGCCCGAGTTGGCCGACTGGCCGTACATGAGGTTGCCTTGATCGGCGAGACCGCTCGGGTTGGCGAAGGTCGCCATGGCCAACTGGCCGATGGCCAGGGTCTGGCCGTTGGAGAAGGCACCGGTGATGATCCCGTCGGAGCCGATGGAGTAGCTGGCCAGGGTGCCCGACGAGTAACCGTCCTGGCTGGACAGGGCGACGGTCTGCTGACCCGAGTACTGGGTCACCGCGGCGGAGGTCCCGGGGGCGGCGAAGTTGAAGGCCCAGGTGTCGCCGGCGGGGAAGGCGTAGCCGGCGGGCATGGTCCCCACGGGGAGCGACAGGCTGCCGTCGGCGTTGGTGGTGGCCCCGGTGATCGACGAGATCTGGCCCGACGTCGGGTCGAACTTGAGCGTCGGCGGCGTGGCCCACAGGGTGGAGACCACCCCGGTGGGGCTGGTGACCGAACCCTGCACGGTCCACTGGTTGGCGGTGCCCGTAACCGGCGTGTAGGTCAAGGTGACCGGCACGGCGTCGCCGAGGGAGTCGTAGGCGTTGAGGGTGGTGCTGATCGGGGTGGCCGTCCCGGAGCCCTTCCACGCCGGCAGGTTGCCCGACACGGTGAAGACGGTGGTGGGGTTGGCGGCCATGGTGCTGCCGGAGGGGATGTTGACGGCACCGGTCGGGGCGTTGGTGTTCACCACGCCCTTGGCGTTGGCCTGCCACCCCTGGATCAGGGCGCCGCCCTGGGTGGCCAGGTCGCCGTTGCCGTCGAGGGTCAGGTTGCCGTCCCGGGTGAAGAGGGTCTGGCCGTACTGGGAGGCCACGAGGTAGCCGGTGCCCTGGATGGCCACGTCGGTCGGCACGTTGGTCTGCTGCAGGGCACCCTGAGACAGGTTCTCGGTCACGGCGCCGATACGGACGCCCGAGCCGACGGCGATGGCGTTGACGCCGGCGCTCTGGTTGGGACTGATCGGGGCCGAGGCACCGGCGATCTGCTCGGCCAGGAGGTCGGTGAACTGGGCGCTCTGCGACTTGTAGCCGGTGGTGTTGGAGTTGGCGACGTTGCTGCCGACGACATCGAGGTAGATCTGGTTGGCCTGGATGCCAGACACGGCGGCGATGAGGGACTGCTCCATGGGGGAGTATTCCTTTCTGGTTGGACTGGCCTTCAGGCCTTGGTAGACGTGGTGCTGGTGGAGGTGGGGGCGTTGGCGGCGCTGTAGACCTGGGTGATCTGAGCGAGGGACATGGTTCCGGTCTGGCCGGCGAGCACCAGCTGCGGGCCCCCGGTCGGGGGCAGGATGACGCTGGTGACTGTGCCGGTGACAGATTTGCCGCTCGAGTTGAGCCCGGTGACCGACTGGCCGAGCATGGAGTCGGCGGCGACGGTCTGCTCCTCGGCGGCCAGGTTGGTGTTGGACTGCACCGAGGTGAGCTGGGCGATCTCGGTCATGAAGGCGGTGGGATCGCTCGGGTTATCGGGGTTCTGGTTCTTGAGCTGGGCGACCAGCAGGTTGAGGAAGGTCTGCGAGTTGTCCAGCTGGTTGAGGCCGGAGGCGGCCTGGGAGCCGGCCGCGGCCTGGGAGCCGGCGGTGGCGGATGTCGTGTTGCCCACGAAGGTCATGGCGTATTGCTCCTTAGAGGCGCAGGTCGATGGACGAGAGTCGGGAACGGTCGCCGGCCGGCGGCTCCGCGGCCGGGAGCTCGGCGGAAGAGGCGAGACCGGAGGGGCCGGCCGGGGCGCCCTGGCCGCTCTGGCGGCCGCGGGAATCCCCGTGGGAGAGCAGGACGGTGGCGCCTTGACCTCCCCCGCCGCTCAGCTCCTGGCGGAGTTGGGGCAGGGCGGCGTCGAGAGCCTGGTGACCGGTGGCGCTCTCGGCCCGCAGCTCGACGGTGATGTGGCCGGCCTGGACGGTGACGGTGGCGTCCACCACGCCGAGCCCCTCGGGGTGGAGCTGCAGGCTGATCTGGTGGGTTCCCTGGGCGCCGGTGAGCATCGGCGTGAGCACCGAAACCACCTGGCTGCCGGCGCTCGAGGCCTGATCCGAAACCGAGGCGGCGAGGGCCGGGGCGGCGACCGCGGTCGAGGCGAGGGGCGGGGCGACCGGGGCCACGGCGGCGGCCTGCGAGGCGGCGACCACGTGGGCGTAGGTGCCGGCCGCCTGGGCCGGGGTGAGGGGGCCAGCAGCGGCCGCCCC
>JAGWSF010000077.1 GCA_028876385.1 Acidobacteriota bacterium
ACCGGAACCACCTGGCCGGCGATGGTCGCCTTGCGCAGGGCCCGCTCCAGGTCGGCGGGGGTGATCTCCTCCTCGCCGAGGAACTTCTCGGTGATCTCGTCGTCGAAGTTGGACAGCGTGTCGATCAGCTCGGCCCGGTAGGTCTCGGCCTCCTCGCGCATGTTGTCGGGGACGTCGACCAGGTCGAACTTCTCGCCCTTGGCCGCGTCGTCGCTCCACACCATGGCCTTCATGCCGAGCACGTCGACGCAGCCGCGGAACTCGCTCTCGGCGCCGATGGGCAGCTGCACCACCGCCACGGTGGCGTCCAGGCGGTCCTTGATCATGTCGACGCAGCGGTAGAAGTCGGCGCCGATGCGGTCCATCTTGTTGACGAAGCACATGCGGGGCACGCCGTACTTGTCCGCCTGGCGCCACACTGTCTCGGTCTGGGGCTCCACCCCGGCGACGGCGTCGAAGACGGCGACGGCCCCGTCGAGCACCCGCAGGCTGCGCTCCACCTCGACGGTGAAGTCCACGTGGCCGGGGGTGTCGATGATGTTGATCCGGGTGCCGTCCCACTCGCAGGTGGTGGCCGCGCTGGTGATGGTGATGCCCCGCTCCTGCTCCTGGGGCATCCAGTCCATGGTCGCCGCGCCCTCGTGGACCTCACCGATCTTGTAGTTGATCCCGGTGTAGAAGAGGATGCGCTCGGTGGTGGTGGTCTTACCCGCGTCGATGTGGGCCATGATCCCGATGTTGCGTACCTGGCCCAGGGGCTTGGCTCGGGTTGCGGTGGCTTCAGCCATAATTCCTCTTTACTTCGATGCTGCTATTCGGGGGGAGCGGGTAGCGACCGCGGCGTGAGCCGGGTTACCAGCGGTAGTGGGCGAAGGCCTTGTTGGACTCGGCCATCTTGTGCATGTCCTCACGGCGCTTGACGGCGGCGCCGACACCGTTGGAGGCGTCGAGCAGCTCGGCGGCCAGCTTCTGGGCCATGGTCTTCTCGCGGCGCTGGCGGGAGTAGCCCACGAGCCAACGGATGGAGAGGGTGGCGGCCCGCTTCGACCGGACCTCGACGGGAACCTGGTAGGTGGCGCCGCCGACACGACGGCTCTTGACCTCGAGCTGGGGCTTGGTGTTCTCCACCGCCCGCTTGACCACGGCCACCGGGTCGCCGTCGCTGCGCTCCTTGATGATGTCGAGAGCTTCGTAGACGATGCGCTCGGCCAGGCTCCTCTTGCCCCTTTCGAGCACCTTGTTGACTATCTGGGTGATCAGCACCGACCGGTAGATGGGGTCGGGCAGGAGGTCGCGCCGGGGAGCCGGTCCTTTACGGGGCATGTCGTAATCCCTTCTAGCCCCGCTTGGCGCCGTAACGGCTGCGGGCCTGCTTGCGGTCGCGGACGCCGGAGGTGTCCAGCGTGCCGCGGATGATCTTGTAGCGGACGCCGGGGAGATCCTTCACCCGGCCGCCGCGGACCAGCACGATGGAGTGCTCCTGGAGGTTGTGACCCTCCCCGGGGATGTAGGCGGTCACCTCGACCCCGCTGGTGAGCCGGACGCGGGCCACCTTGCGCAGCGCGGAGTTCGGCTTCTTGGGAGTGGTGGTGTAGACCCGGGTGCACACGCCCCGCCTCTGCGGGGCGCCGCGCAGCGCGGGCGTCTTGGTCTTGACCGTCTTTTGCTCCCGGCCCTTCCGGACCAACTGCGCGATGGTGGGCAACCTGAACCTCTCGTGAAACGTGCTTGTTGGGGCGCTCTACCGGGGCAGCCCCGGACGATGCTTCGGCTGTCAGCCGGTACCGAGGCAACTCGTTGGAGTAGCGCGCCACGACCGGCCGGATGGCCGAGGACCATGGTAGCGCTTCGGAGCGGGTCTTGGAACCTCGGTTCCCCGATCCGGGATCCCCGCCCCCCGGTGGCGCTACACCGGGGCTTCGAGAATCTCCTCTGAAGCTTCCCGGCGGGCCAGCTGTGCGGCCGCCAAGGCCATGACCACGAAGCCGATCACCTGCAGGGTCACCGACCATGCGTCGCCGGCCAGGCGCTCCCTGAAGGCCAGCACCCCAAGTGCCACCGAGGCCGCCGGGTCGCTGACGGTGAGGGCCGGCATGGACTTGGCCAGCGGGCCGGCCCGATAGGCCATCTGGTTGAGCCCGAGGGAGACGGCCCCGACGCCGATCAGGGCGTAGAGCGGCCAGTCGGCCAGGAGATGGAGGAGCCCCCCGGACTGGAAGATGGCGGTGGCCTGTTTGATCAGGGCTGCCACCAGGCCGAAGCCGATGCCGGCGGCGGTGCCGAGCAGAGCCGGCCGGTGACCCGCCGGCCACCGCAACCCCAGGAGGGTGAAGACGCCTACGACGGCGGTGGCGGTCAGGCTGGACCAGGCCAGCACGTCGGCGTCGAGCTTCACGGCCCCCTGGCTCGGGCGAGCCGCCAGGAGGAAGGTCGTCAGACCGGCCACCACCAGCAGGGCCAGCAACCACTCCCGACCCGACGGGCGCCGGCCCTCCAGCACGGCGCTGATGGGCAGGGCGAACAGCACCCCCGAGATCAGCAGGGGTTGCACCACGGCCAGTTGGCCGTGGTCGAGAGCCACCACGTGCAGTATCAGACCCACCACCCCGGCGACCAGGCCGGTGATCCACAGCGGGCGGGTGACGAGGTGACCGAGGAAGCGGTGGGTGCGACCGTCGGGGGCCTGGCGGGCGCTGTGGTGCTGGAGGATGGTCGACGAGGCGGCCGCCACCGCCGAGCCGAGGGCCACGCCCACGACACCCAGCTCGCTCATCGCCGGGGGACGTGCTGAGAGCCGCCGCTCCGGGCGCCGGCGTCGACTCCTTGGAGGTGACCCCCCGGGGTTCGCTCAGGTTGACTACCGGCCCGCTGCCAGCAACGACCGTGGCCCACCGCCGCCTGCTCGTAGAGCTCCTCGCACTCGTCGAGGACCACCTTCCAGCTGATGCGGGCCGGCACCGTCCGGTTGTGGTCGGCGACCAGATCGAGACGTTCGTTGCCTGCGGCCAGGGCCACGATGGCTTCGATCATGGCCCGGTCGGAGTCGACCAGCCACCCTTCGACCCCGTGGGCCACGAAATCCTGGACTCCGGTCCCCGAGCGGGCCAGCACCGGAAGCCCGGCACATCGAGCCTCGAGAGCGGCGATGCCGAACGACTCGAGTGAGGCCGGAGCCACGAACAGGTCGCTGTGGGAGAACACCTCGCGGATGTCGCCGCGGCTGCGGCGGCCCAGGAGGTGGACCCAGCCGTCCATGTCGTGGCGCTTCAGGTAGCGCTCCAACTCCCCCCGCTTGGGACCCTCACCGAGCACCCTGACGTCGAGCATCACGCCGGTCGGGACACGGTCGTGCGCGGCACGGAGCATCTCGACGAGTGGAACGACCCTTTTGCGACGGGCCAGTCGGGAAACCACGGCCACCCTCAGCACCCTCGGCTCACCTGGTGTGCCTCGTCCGGCACCGTCGTGGACCACCCGCCAATCGTCGGGTTCTACCCCGTTGGGGAGGATGGCAACCGGCGCCCGACCGCCCAGGATGGATCGGAGGGGCGCCGCCGCGGCGTTGCTCACCGCTGACCACACCACCGGCCAGTCGCCCCAGCCGGCCAGCAGGTCGGCCCCCCGGAACAAGGGGGTGGCCTTGGCCCACAACGAGTGCACGGTCGCCACCGTGGGCACCCCTCGCCGCGAGGCGTGGTGGGCGGAGAGGAACACCAGCGGAGAAAAGCTCGAGGCGTGAACGTGGACCAGGTCGAAATCGTCGAGCTGGTCCAGCAGGCGCCGCACCCCTCGACGGGTGGCGCGGTACATGATCTTCTCGCGCGGGTGGCGGTCCCGGGCCGCGCTCACGACACGGATGCGACCCCCGCCGGCGCCTCCACCCAGACCGGGCGGGCACCCGTCGGCCCTCGGGTCATCCCCGAGGCGGGGGATCGAAAGGGCCACCCCGGCGGTGGTGGTGAGAACGGTGACCTCGTGACCGGCATCGGCCTGGCGCGACGCCAGGTCGTCGACCTGCAGCTCGATGCCGCCCAGGCGGGGCAGGTAGCAGTCGGTGACGTGAAGGATCCTCATGGCTGACGGCTCCCCCTGCGCCCGAGTCGGCGCGCCGGCGGCGAGGTCGGCAACATGGGGAGGTGACCTACACGGTGGTGTCGTTCCACGCCCACCCCGACGACGAGGCTCTGCTCACTGCGGGGACCCTGGCCCGGGCCGCGGCCGACGGCCACCGGGTGGTGATCGTGACAGCCACCGACGGTGCCGCCGGGTTGGCCCGCTCCGCCGCCACCGCCGACGGTCGCCTGGGCGAGCGCCGCTTGGACGAGCTGCGACGGGCGGCCGCCGCGCTCGGCTGCCGGGACGTGCGCCACCTGGGCTACGCCGACTCGGGGCTGAACGCTGACTCCTCCGACGAGACGGCCTTCAGCCGGGCCGACCCGCGGGAGGCGGCGGCCCGCCTGGCGGCCATCCTGGACGAGACGGCCGCCGATGTGCTCACCATCTACGACCCAGCGGGAGGCTACGGCCACCCCGACCACGTCCAGGTCCACCGCGTCGGCCTCCTCGCCGCCGAGCGGGCGGGGACGAGGGTCGTGCTCGAGGCGACCGTGGACCGCCGGCCCCTCATGCGGATCCTGACCGTCCTGGATCGCACCGGTATCCTCGGGCGGCTCGGGGTGGACCGCACCGAGTGGTCCCCTGAGCGCTTCGAGCGGGCGTTCAGCGCGCCGGAGCGGATCACCCACCGGATCCCCACCGCCCGCTTCGCGACGGCCAAGCGGGCCGCCATGTCGGCCCACGCCACTCAGGCCGGAGCCGACCAGGGGGTGCGCACGTTGGCGGTCCTGGTGCGTATGCCGCACTTCGTCTTCGCCCGGGTGTTCGCTCATGAGTGGTTCGTGGAAAAAGGGAGGCAGCCCCACAGGCCCGCGCTGGACGACATCTTCGCCACCTTGCGGGTGACCGCTCGAGACGACGGCTCCCGTGGGACGGACCCCGAGCGGAGCCGGTGGAAGCTTGTGGGGTCCGCACCATTTATAAAGCGCAGATTGTAGCGAGGGTCACCGTCCAAAGGTGGTTAGCCGCCCGCGGGTAGGTTGCGACCATGAGCGAAGAGGACCTCTGGAGCACCGTCGACGGCTACGTAGCCGAACGTCTGATCGGCACGGACCCCGACCTCGAGGCGGCCCTGGAGGACTCGGCCAGGGCCGGTCTGCCGGCCATCGCGGTGTCGGCACCGCAGGGCAAGCTGCTGCATCTGATAGCGCGCTCCATATCGGCTCGGCGCGTCCTCGAGGTGGGGACGCTGGGGGGCTACAGCACCATATGGCTGGCTCGGGCCCTGCCCGACGACGGCACGTTGGTGACCCTGGAAATCGAACCGAGGCACGCCGAGGTGGCTCGGGCCAATCTCGACCGGGCCGGGGTGGGTCGGCTCGTCGAGATCCGGGTCGGGCCGGCCATGGAGTCCCTGTCGACTCTCGCCCAGCAGCCGGCCGACCCCTTCGACCTGGTCTTCATCGACGCTGACAAGGAGCACATTCCCGCCTATTTCGACCTGGCGGTCGGGATCACCCGGCCGGGCGGGGTGATCATCACCGACAACGTGGTGCGCGGCGGCGCCCTGGCCGACGCCACGGTCGCCGACGGCCGGGTACGGGGGGTACGCGCCTTCCACGACCTTCTGGCGGCCAGGAGCGACGTCGAGGCCACCACCATCCAGACCGTCGGGTCCAAAGGCTACGACGGGTTCACGTTGGCCGTGCTCAACGCGCGCTAGCCGGCGGAGGCGAGGGCGTGGCGCAGGGCTGACACCAGTGCCGCCGGTCGGGGGTCGGCGGCCAGACCCTGCTGCATCTGGTTCATGACGTAGGCGAAGCCGATCCCCGTCTCGGGATCGGCGAAGGCGAGGGACCCGCCGGCGCCGGAATGACCGAAAGAGCCGGGTCCCATCATGGGCGAGAACGTCGAGGAGAGGAAGAACCCCGAACCGAAGCGGGTCTCCACGCCGAGCACCCGGTCGAGACCGGCCGAGCACTCGGAGGTGGCTCCGGCCACGGCCCGGGCGTCGAGCACCCGGACCCCGTCGACCTCGCCGATGGTGGCCGCGTACAGGCGGGCCAGCGACCGGGCCGTACCGATGCCGTTGGCCGCCGGGAGCTGGGCGGCGTGCAGGTCGGGACGGTTGAAGGAGAAAGGCGGATCGGTCGGGTTGAGGGCCCGCTGCAGGAGGGAGTCGGGATCGGCCAGGGCCTGTAGTCGGGCCCGTTCGGCGTCGGTCAGGGCGTCGAGGTCGGCACGGCTGACAGACAGCGGGGCCGGCGCGACCAGACGGGCCACCCGGGACTCCTCACTGGCCGGCAGTCCGATCCAGAGGTCCAGGCCGAGAGGTCCGGCCAGCTCCTCGGCCAGGTAGGCGCCCACGCTGCGCCCCGAGACCCGTCGGATCACTTCGCCGACCAGCCAACCGAAGGTGACGGCGTG
Source organism: Acidobacteriota bacterium (assembly GCA_028876385.1). Classification (GTDB taxonomy): domain Bacteria; phylum Actinomycetota; class Acidimicrobiia; order Acidimicrobiales; family Palsa-688; genus JAKCDU01. The sequence continues at coordinate 6,484 of JAGWSF010000077.1, forward strand.
GTAGCCGTGGGCCGTCCCGGGCTCCCACCGCGGGGACTGGGCGGCCAGGGCGGCGACGGGCGGCTCCCACTCGAGGGCCTGCTGACGGTCCATCCTCGGATCGAGGGTGGGCAGACCGGCCCGGTGGGCGAGGAGGTCCCGAACCGTCGTGCGCTCCTTGCCACCCACCCCGAACTCGGGCCAGTAGCGCACCACCGGGGCGTCCAGGTCGAGGTCTCCCCGCTGGGCCAGGTGGTGGGCGCAGATGGCCGTGACGCCCTTGGTCGTCGAATAGACCAGCGCGAGGGTGTCGCCATCCCACGGCCGCCCGTCCTTGGGGTCGGCCACACCGCCCCAGATATCGACCACCGGCTGACCGCTCCGGTAGACGGCGCAGGCCGCACCGACCTCGCCGCGGGTCTCGAAGTTCTGCGCGAACGCCTCCCTCACGGCCTCGAAGCCGACTGCCACATAGCCACCCACGTCCATGAGGACCGGAGGTTAGGTGGTGACGATCTGCTCCAGGGTGAAATCCGGGTGGTCGGCGGCCACCCGGGCCAACCAGTAGGGGCTCTGGAACACGGCCAGGAGGGCTCCGTCCCGGCGGCGCAGCACGTCGACGCCGCCGAGGGCCAGGAGCTGGTCGGCGGTGGCGGCGTCGGTCCGGCGGACCGTCCGCTCGTGGGGTCCCGACAGCGAGATGGCCGCCCCGAACTCGTGTTCCATTCGGTGCGCCAGCACGTCGAACTGCATGACCCCCACCGCCGCCAGGATGGGAGTCGGGTCGTCGCCGCGCTGGAGGATCTGCACCACCCCTTCCTGCTCGAGCTGGGCCAGGCCCCGTTTGAACTGTTTGGAGCGGGACAGGTCGCGGGGGTGGGCGGTGGCGATCAGCTCCGGCGGGAAAGCCGGGATGGCAGGAAAGGTCACCGGGTCGGAACCGGCGTAGAGGCTGTCGCCGACGCGCAGTCCGCTGGCGTTGACCAGACCGATCACGTCGCCCGGCCACGCCTCGTCGATGGTGTCGCGCTCGGAGCCGAACACCGAGGCGGCGTACTTGGTGGCGAAAGGCTTGCCGGTGGCGCCGTGGGTCAACACCATGCCCCGCTCGAAGTGGCCCGAGCACACCCGCACGAAGGCGACGTGGTCGCGGTGGGCCGGGTTCATGTTGGCCTGGACCTTGAAGACGAAGCCGGAGAAGGGCAGGTCCAGGGGACGGGGCCGCCCTTGGTCGTCGGCGACCGGAGACGGCCCCGGGGCCAGGTCGATCACCGCGTCGAGGAGGTGCCTGACCCCGAAGTTGGTCAGCGCCGACCCTACGAACAGCGGACTGGAGATGCCGGCCAGGAACGTCTCGGGGGACAGTGTCGCGCCGACCTCGTCGAGGAGGGCGGCCTCCTCCACCGCGTGATGCCAGTCATCGCCGTAGCGGGCCGCCGCCTCATCCCCGTCGAGACGGAACTCCTCGGCCTCGGACGCCCCTCCCCGGCCGGTCCGGGTGAAGCCCACGAAACCCCCGTCGCGGCGGTCGACGACGCCGTGGAACACCCCGGGTTCCCCCACCGGCCACGTCACCGGAGTGGGCACCAGGCCGATCTGCTCCTCTATCTCGTCGAGCAACTCGAGGGGGTTGCGCCCGGGCCGGTCGCACTTGTTGAGGAAGGTGATCACCGGCAGCCGCCGGGCGTGGCACACCTCGAACAACTTGAGGGTCTGCGGCTCGATGCCCTTGGCCACGTCGAGGACCATGATGGCGGCGTCGGCGGCGGTGAGGACCCGGTAGGTGTCCTCCGAGAAGTCGCGGTGGCCGGGGGTGTCGAGGAGGTTGACGGTGCAGCCCCGGTAGGGGAACTGCAGGACCGTCGAGCTGATCGATATGCCCCGCTCCTGCTCCATGGCCATCCAGTCCGAGGTGGCCCGCCGACGGCCGGCCCGGGCTTTGACCGCCCCGGCTTCTTGGACCGCCCCGGCGTAGAGCAGGAACTTCTCGGTGAGCGTGGTCTTGCCGGCGTCGGGATGGCTGATGATGGCGAAGGTGCGCCGGCGGGCGGCCTCCTCGAAGGCGTCGGTGACCGCCGCCTCGGTGACGGTCACGGCAGGAGCCTCAACCCGGTCAGGCGCTCGGATTCCTGCCAGAGACGGGCGGCGTCGTCCACGTTGCGGGCCCGCCGGCTCGGGGTCTCGAGCACCGGATAGCCGGCGAGCCGGTACTGCGGGCCGTAGAACTCCCCGCCGCGGGCGCCCGGATCGGTCGCCGCCCGGACGATGGGCAGCGCCCCTATCCGCACCGGCTGGGCCAGCCGGCCGCTCGGGCGCAGCAGGGCGTTGGTGATACCGGTCCCCTCGTGGCCGAGGTCGGTGGCGGTCGCCCCGGGGTGGGCGGCGAGGGACTGGGCGGCGACCCCCGCTCGACGGAACCGCCGCTCGAGTTCGGCGGCGAAGAGCAGGTTGGCCAGCTTGCTGGCGAAGTACGGCCGCCAGCGGTCGTAGCGGCGGAGATCGAACATCAAGTCACCGAAGTCCAGGCGCCCGGGCCGGTGGCCCATGCTGCTCACCGACACGACCCGCGCCGCCGGTGCGGCGGTGACCAGCGGCATCAGGCCGGCGGTCAGGGCGAAATGGCCGAGGTGGTTGACCCCGAACTGCAGCTCGAAGCCGTCCTCGGTGCGCGCCCGGTCGACGGCCATCAGGCCGGCGTTGAGCACCAGGATGTCCAGTCGGTCGACTCTGGACGCGACGTCCCGGGCGGCCTCGGCCACCGACCTCAGCGAGGCCAGGTCGACCTCGACTATTTCGGCTCCCGGACCCACCCGGGCGGCGGCCGCCTCGGCGCGGGACCGGTTGCGGCAGGCCAGGAGGACCCGGGCGCCGGCCCGGGCGAGCAGCACCGACGTCTCCAGTCCGAGCCCCGAGTTGGCCCCCGTGACCAGCGCCACCTGGCCGTCGAGTTCGGGAATTTTGGAAGCGTCCCAGCGGCTCATCAGGCCAAGGTACCGCCGGCAGACATCGCCGGTACCCTGTCGGGTGGTATGCGATTCGGTACCTCGGTGGTCTGCGCCCTGCTGGCGGCCGTGATGTTCGCCTTTGCCGCGGTGATGCAGCAGGAGTCGACCCAGACGGTGCCGGCCGACCGCTCGCTCAGCCCCGGTCTGCTGCTGGACCTGCTGAAACGTCCGCAGTGGGTGCTGGGCGGCCTGTCCATGCTGGCCGGCTTCGGGCTCCAGGCGGCGGGGCTGGCGTTCGGTCCGGTGGCCCTCGTCCAACCCATCGTGGTCCTCGAGCTGGCCTTCGCCATCCCGTTCGGGATTCTCCGCCGGCACCGCCGGGCCGGACTGCGGGAATGGGCCGGGATCCTGGCCGTCATGTCAGGGGTCGCCATCTTCCTGCTCTCGGCCGACCCGGCCAAAGGGGTCCAGAACCCGCCCACCGTCCAGTGGGTCGAGAGCCTGGTGCCCGTCGGGATCGTCGCCACCGCCTGCGTGGCCATCGGCTCGACCCGCCGCGGTCCGACCCGGGCCATGTTCCTCGGTTCGGCCGCGGGGCTGGCCTTCGGCGTGCTCTCGGTGCTCACCAAGGCCGTCACCCACCTGCTCAGCACCGACGTGCTGCGGGCCTTCTACACCTGGCAGGTGTACGTGGCGGTGGGGGTCGGCATCGTCGCCCTGACGGTGTCCCAAAGCGCCTACCAGGCCGGTCCGCTGGCCTACTCGATGCCCTTCGTGGGGGTCCTCGAACCGCTGGTCGCGGTGGTCATCGGCGATGTCGTGCTGGGCGAAGCGGTCCGGCTCAACGAGACGCAGTTCGCTCTCGAGATCGCCGCCGCGGCGGTCGCCTGCCTGGGCATCCTGCTGCTGACCACCTCCCAGACGGTCCTCAGCATCTATGAGGACCGCGACCGGCGCAGCCCCTCACCGACCCCGACCCTGCCCTAGGACCTCCCCGGTCCGCCCCACCGGCCCTCTTGCGCACTGGGCCTCCCCGCGACGGGGCCCGGCCGCCTGCGTGACGCAGACGGCCGGGCCCGGTCTTGTACTGCTCGTGACTTCGGCTATGAAGCCGAGGCGTCCCCGCTCTCGCCGAACGACGACTCGAAAGAGGCGTCGTCGAAGTTGAGCCCGCTGTTGGTGTCGAAGCCGCCGAGAGCCACTCCTTCGGCGGCCTCCTCACCGTCGGTCGAGCCGATGGAGGCCAGCCAGGCGGCCAGGTCCTCGGTGCCGGCCTCGTCATCCCCGGAGCTCCAGAAGGTCATCCTCTCGGCCTCGGGGGCGTCGAGGGTGATGTCCCGGTAGCGGCTCATACCGGTCCCGGCCGGGATGAGCTTGCCGATGATGATGTTCTCCTTCAAGCCGAACAGGTGATCCGACTTGCCCTCGATGGCGGCCTCGGTGAGGACCCGGGTGGTCTCCTGGAAGGAGGCGGCCGACAGCCAGCTGTCGGTGGCCAGCGACGCCTTGGTGATGCCCATCAGCTCGGGGCGCCCTTCGGCGGGACGCTTACCCTCGGTGACGAGAAGGCGGTTGACCTCGGCGTAGGTACGCGAGTCGACGCGCTCGCCGGGCAGGAACGGGCTCTCGCCCTGGTCGGCGACCAGCACCCGGCGCAGCATCTGACGGACGATCAGCTCGATGTGCTTGTCGTGGATCGACACGCCCTGGTCGCGGTACACCTGCTGCACCTCGTTGACCAAATACTGCTGCGTCTCGCGGATGCCCTTGATCTCGAGGAGCTGCTTGGGGTCCTTGGGACCGTCCACGATGGGATCGCCGGCGGTCACCTCGGCTCCGTCGACGATGCCGTCGGCCAGCTTGGCCCGGACGCTGACGTTGTACACGTCCTCGGTCCCGTCGTCGGCGACGATCACGATGCGGTGCCCGGTGTCCTCCTCCTCGGTGCGGATCACCCCGGAGATGCGGGCCAGGATCGCCGCCCCCTTCGGGGTGCGGGCCTCGAACAGCTCCACCACGCGGGGCAGACCGTGGGTGATGTCCTCACCCGCGATACCGCCCTGGTGGAAGGTCCGCATGGTCAGCTGGGTGCCCGGCTCACCGATCGACTGGGCGGCGATGACACCCACCGCTTCGCCGAGCTCGATGGGTCGGTTGGTGGCCAGCGACCGTCCGTAGCAGAACCCGCAGATCCCGTGCTCGGCCTCGCAGGTGAGGACCGAACGGCAGTTGATGCGGTCCACGGCGGGGTCGTCACGGAGGGTCTCCATGACCTGCGGGGAGATCATGGTGCCGGCTTCGATCACCGATCCGTCGGAGAGGGTCACGTCCCGGGCCAGCACCCGGCCGTCGATGCGGGTCTCGAGATACGAACGGACCCGCTCGTCGTCACGTTGGATGGCATCGATCCAGATGCCACGCGTCGTGCCGCAGTCCTCCTGACGGACGATCAGCTCCTGGGCCACGTCGACGAGACGGCGGGTCAGGTACCCGGAGTCAGCGGTCCGCAGCGCGGTGTCGGCCAAGCCCTTGCGGGCGCCGTGGGTCGAGATGAAGTACTCGAGCACCGACAGACCTTCACGGAACGAGGACCGGATGGGGCGGGGGATCATCTCGCCTCGCGGGTTGGACACCAGGCCCTTCATGCCGGCGATCTGGCGCACCTGCTGCGGGTTACCGCGGGCGCCCGAGTCGACCATCATGTCGAGGGGGTTGAACTTGGTCTCGGCCAAGGTCTGCTCCATGGCCCGCCCGATCTCCGAGTTGGCCGCGGTCCAGATCTCGATCTCCTTCTGGCGCCGCTCGTCGTCGGTGATGATGCCCCGCTTGAACTGGCTCTCGGCTTTTTGGGCCTCGGTCTCGTAGCGAGCGATGATCTCGCCCTTAGACGGCGGGGTCTTGACGTCGTCGATGGAGATGGTGAGACCGGAGCGGGCGGCGTAGCGGAAGCACAGGTCCTTTATGGCGTCCAGGCTGGTGGCGACCGCCACCCGGGGGTAACGCTCGGCCAGAACCTCGACGATGGAGCCGATGGAGCGGTTGCGCTTACCCACGATGTCGTTGACGAACTGGAAGTCGTCGGGCAGGGCGGTGTTGAAGATGATGCGACCGGGGGTGGTCTGGATCTCCTCGTAGGCCGGCTCGTCGCTCTGCGGATCGACGTCGGGAAGGGGGCGGCGGTAGGTGATCTTGGCGTGCAGATCCACTTCGCCGGCGTCGTAGGCCCGCTCGACCTCGTAGAGATGGCGGAAGACCCGCCCCTCCCCGACGGCTCCCTCCTTGACCAGGGTCAGGTAGTAGGCGCCGAAGACCATGTCCTGGGTGGGCACGGTGATGGGCCGGCCGGTGGCCGGTGAGAGGATGTTGTTGGCCGACAGCATCAGGATGCGGGCCTCGGCCTGGGCCTCGGCCGACAGCGGCAGGTGCACGGCCATCTGGTCCCCGTCGAAGTCGGCGTTGAAGGCCGTGCAGACGAGCGGGTGGACCTGGATGGCCTTGCCCTCGACGAGCACCGGCTCGAAGGCCTGGATGCCCAGGCGATGCAACGTCGGCGCGCGGTTGAGCAGC
>JAGWSF010000078.1 GCA_028876385.1 Acidobacteriota bacterium
GTAGGCCGTATACGCGATAAAGGCGCCTCGCTCTAAGTCCCGTAGGAATTGGTCCAGTCTCCCCAGGTCGTCGTCGTGCGGGCGACGTATGTGCCCAAGCCGATGCCGAATCCTCGCTAGTTCATCCTGTCGGCCGTCCCAGACTGGCTTGTGCAGAAGCGAAGACTCGAAGAGCGACCAGTTGGCATCTATGAGTTTGCGAAGTTGGCTGAAATCGAGGTAAGCAAGCTGTCGCCCGCCAGCGGCATGGGACCACCTTGAGGTGAGTTCCGCCACGAGGATGGGACCACCGCTCCGCCAGTGATGGGACCACCCCGGAGCATCCACCAGCGGCGGTGCCGCTGCCGGTGGACTCGCCACCTTCGGCCGGCCAGCGGCCGTCAGGAAGGTGGCCATGTTCCGGGAGGTTCGTGTGTACGAGATCCGAGAGGTGCTGCGCCTGTGGGTGCGTGGTGAGGGCCTGCGCTCGATCGAGCGGCTGGCGGGGATGGACCGCAAGACGGTTCGCCGCTACGTCGCCGCGGCGGTCGACGCCGGCCTCGACCGCTGCGGCGGAGAGGGGCAGCTGAGCGACGAGCTGGTGGGCTCGGTGTGCGAGAAGGTTCGTCCCCACCGGCCCGCCGGGCGTGGGGCCGCCTGGGAGGCTTTGGTGGCCAACCACGACCTGTTGAAGGGCTGGCTGGTCGATGACGGGCTGACGGCCGTGAAGGCCGGCGAGCTGCTGGCCCGGCAGGGGAGGGCGGTCCCGGAGCGCACCTTGCACCGCTACGCCCTCGAGGTGCTCGGTGTGGGCCGCTCCGCCCGGGGCTCGACGGTGCGCGTCGCTGACGGCGAGCCCGGGGTCGAGTTGCAGATCGACTTCGGCAAGATGGGCCTGGTCGACGACCCCGAGACCGGCCGGCGCCGGGTGGTCCAGGCGTTGATCTTCACCGCCTGCTTCTCCCGGCATTGCTTCGTGTGGTTGAGCTTCACCCAGACCACCGAGGCCGTGATCGCCGGCTGCGAGGCGGCGTGGGCGTTCTTCAACGGGATCTTCGCTGTCTTGATCCCCGACAACATGTCGTCGGTGATCGACCGGGCGAACCCGACCGACCCGCGCTTCAACCAGGCATTCGTCGAGTACGCCCAGTGCCGAGGATTCGTGATCGACCCGGCCCGGGTGCGGTCCCCCCAGGACAAGCCCAGGGTGGAACGCCAGGTTCCCTTTGTTCGCAACAGTTTCTTCGCCGGTGAGACCTTCATCGACCTCGCCGACGCGCAGCGCCGGGCCGAGGAATGGTGCCGGGTCCGGGCCGGGATGCGCATCCACGGGACCACCCAGTGCCGCCCGGCGGAGCACTTCGGGCTCGAGGAGGCGCCCCGGCTGCTCCCCGCCCCAGCCTCCCGCTACGACGTGCCGATCTACGCGACGGCCAAGGTGCACCGCGACCACCACATTGAAGTGGCCAAGGCGCTGTACTCGATCCCGGGGAACCTGATCGGCGCCCGGGTCGACGTGCGCGCCGACCGGGCGCTGGTCCGAGTCAGCCATCGAGGAGCGGTCGTGAAGGTCCATCCCCGCCAGGCGCCCGGCGGCCGGTCCACCGACCCGGCCGATCTGCCGGCGGAGAAGACCGCTTATGCGATGCGGGATCTGGATCATCTCCGCCGCCTGGCCGCCGGCCACGGCCCCGCGATCGGCGCCTACGCCACCGCCATCTTGGACCACCCGCTGCCATGGACCAAGATGCGCCAGGTCTACGCCCTGTTGGGCCTGGTCAAGCGCTGGGGGGCCGATCGGGTGGAGGCGGCGTGCACCCGGGCGGCCGAGGCCGAGGCGTTCAACGTCGGGCTGATCGGCCGGATGATCGAGCGGGCCACCGAAGCCGATGCACCCGCGGACGCCCCGGCGCCAACGGCCACCGGCCCGGCCCGCTTCGCCCGCGACCCCGGCCACTTCGCCACCACGAAATCCAAGCACCACAAGGATTCTTCGGCCGCCCACGTCGATGCCGAGGTTGCCGATGGAGGCGCGGCATGACCGCCCCCGCACCGACGGTCAGCCCCGAGCTGCGCTCCCTGCTGCGCCGGGTCAAGCTCGGCAAGGCCCTCGACACCCTCCCCGAACGCCTCGCCCTCGCCCGATCCCGTGACCTCGGCCACGCCGAGTTCCTCGAGCTCGTTCTCTCCGACGAGGTCACCCGCAGAGACACCCACTCCGCCGACCTGCGCGCCCGGACCGCCGGACTCGACCCGGCCATGCGCCTCGAACACTGGGACGACACCGCCAAACTCACCTACGACCGGGCCGTCCTCGACGAGCTCGTCAGCCTGCGCTTCGTCGAAGCCGCCCACAACGCCCTCATCCTCGGCCCCGTCGGGGTCGGCAAGACCTTCCTCGCCACCGCCCTCGGCCACGCCGCTATCCGCCGGCGACACAGCGTGCATTTCGAGCGATCCGACCAGCTGTTCAAGCGCCTCAAGGCCACCCGGCTCGATCTCAGTCACGACGCCGAAATCCGCAAGCTCATCCGGGTCGACCTGCTCATCTTGGATGACCTGTGCCTCCAAGCCCTCGACGCCACCAACACCGCCGACCTCTACGAGCTCATCGTCGAACGCCACCGCCAAGCGGCCACCGTCGTGACCTCGAACCGCGAGCCCGTCGAGTGGCTCGCTCTCATGGCCGACGGCCTCCTCGCCCAGTCAGCCATCGACCGGCTCCAATCGTCGGCCTACGAACTGGTCCTCGACGGCGACAGCTACCGGCGCCGCCAGAAGCCCACCCCCGGCGACCCGCCACAGCCGCCACCCACCCGCCGACGCCGGCGGGCTTGACCCCACCGCCTCCGGCCGCCATCATCGCAACGTCGACGCTGGAGGCACCCGGATCCGGTCCCTTGCCACTGGCGGAGAGGTGGTCCCTTCACGCTGGCGGACGACAGCTGAGATACACGCGGACGCACGATGGATCACACGTGTATTAGGCAAGCTGGGTCACGCCTGCCATCGACGGTCTGGTGACGTTCTGGGACAGACCTTCGAAGTGCCCTCGCTTCGGCTGATGCATGA
>JAGWSF010000002.1 GCA_028876385.1 Acidobacteriota bacterium
ACAGCGCCGGCTCGCACGCTTCGGCCCCGCAGGCGACCATGGCGACCCGGCCAGCACCAATGCCCGGTGATTCCCGAAACGAGGGCCCCTGTCCGCAGGAAAGTTGCGCAGGAGAACATCCTCGCCGCCTTCACAGGAGGGCCGAAACCTGCCTCCCGACCCGTCCCCTGACAGCAGAAAAGGCCCCTGAGCGGGGCCCTTTCCGGTGGTCGGAACCGGTGTCGATCCGGTGACCTCGCGCTTTTCAGGCGCGCGCTCTACCAACTGAGCTATCCGACCGTGCGAAGTAGAGATCATAGCCAAGCATCGGCCGGCGGCACGAGCCGGTCACCTGCGACCGTCGTTGAGGCGTGGAATGCCTTGATATCACCTGAAACAAGCGGAGGGGACTCGGAGAGAGCGTCCCGAGCCGGGGCAACGGGGGAAGGGTAGGGCGGTCCTGACGGGATTTGAACCCGCGGCCTCCGGCTTGACAGGCCGGCGTGCACTCCAAACTGCACCACAGGACCAAGCTCCCGGAAGATGAGGCCATCCGGGAGGGCGAAGGTACAGACTAGCGCGTCTCCGCCTTGGGCTTCCGCCGGAAGAAGCGGATGGGGTCGTACTTGACGTCCACGACCCGCTCCTTCATGGGGATGATGCCGTTGTCGGTGATCTTGATGTGCTCGGGGCAGACTTCGGTGCAGCACTTGGTGATGTTGCACATGCCGAGACCCCGCTCCTCCTGGACCAACTTCTTGCGGTCCAGGGCGTCGTTGGGGTGCATGTCCAACTCGGCGTAGCGGATGAAGAACCGGGGACCGGAGAAGGCCGGCTTATTTTCCTCGTGGTCACGCACCACGTGGCAGGTGTCCTGGCAGAGGAAGCACTCGATGCACTTGCGGAACTCCTGGGAGCGCTCCACGTCCACCTGGGCCATCCGGAAGGGGGCCTGCGGCTGCTCCGCGGTGGGGGTGAACGCCGGCACCTCGGCGGCCTTGACGTAGTTGAACCCGACGTCGGTGACGAGGTCCTTGATCACCGGGAAGGCCCGCATGGGGGTGATGGTGATGGGCTCCACCGGGTCGAAGTCCGACAGGCGGGTCATGCACATCAGCCGGGGCCGCCCGTTGATCTCGGCCGAGCAGGAGCCGCATTTGCCGGCCTTGCAGTTCCAACGGCAGGACAGATCGCCCGACCGCATGGCCTGGACGTGGTGGACCGCGTCGAGCACCACCTCGCCTTCGTCCACCGGCACCGTGTAGTCGACCAACTGGCCGCCCGAGGAGTCGCCTCGCCAGATTTTGAGCTTCAGGTCGTATCCCATGGTTCCTAGTGGCCTTCCTCGAGTAGTTCCGCCAGTTCGGGCGGGGGTTCGGGTAGCGATTGCTCCCTGGTATCGACCTCACCGGTGGAGGAGAGCTCGCAGATGAGGTTCCTCTTGCCCCAGTAGGCGTAATCGGTCATCGGGTAGTCGTCGCGGGTGTGGCCGCCCCGGCTCTCCTTGCGCTCGAACGCCGCCTTGGCCACCGCCTCGGAGACGAGCAGCATGTTGCGCAGGTCGATGGCCAGGTTCCAGCCCGGGTTGTACTGACGGTGGCCCTCCACGCTCACGTTGGCGATGCGGTGTCTGAGGGAGTCGATCTCCTTGATGGCCGAGGACAGTTCCTCCTCGTTGCGGATGATGCCGACCAGGTTCTGCATCACCTGCTGCAGCTCCTGGTGCACGCTGTAGGGGTTCTCGCCGTCCTCGTTGTTGAACGGCGCCAGGTTCTCCGCCGAGGCTCGTTCGAGTTCGGCTTCGTCGACCGCCGGACGGGCCGCCAGACCGCTGGCGTAGGTGGCGGCGTACTCACCGGCTCGCTTGCCGAACACCAGGAGGTCGCCGAGGGAGTTGCCACCCAGGCGGTTGGCGCCGTGCATACCGCCGGCCACCTCGCCCGCGGCGAACAAGCCGGGAACGGTGGACTGGGCGCTGTCGGGGTCGACCTCGACGCCGCCCATGACGTAGTGGCAGGTGGGCCCGATCTCCATCGGGTCCTTGGTGATGTCCACCTGGGCCAGCTCTTTGAACTGGTGGTACATGGACGGCAGCCGCTTCTGGATGTACTCGGGCGTCCGGCGGCTGGCGATGTCCAGGAACACGCCCCCGTGGGGGGATCCCCGACCCGCCTTGATCTCGCTGTTGATGGCCCTCGCCACCTCGTCGCGGGGCAGGAGTTCGGGGGGACGGCGGTTGTTCTTCTTGTCCTCGTACCAGCGGTCGGCTTCTTCGATGGTGTCGGCCGTCTCGGCCTTGAAGAACTCCGGGATGTAGTTGAACATGAAGCGCTCGCCGTTGGAGTTCTTCAGCACGCCACCGTCACCTCGCACCGACTCGGTGACCAGGATGCCCCGGACTGACGGGGGCCAGACCATGCCCGTCGGGTGAAACTGGACGAACTCCATGTTGATCAGGCCCGCTCCGGCCCGCAGGGCCAGGGCGTGTCCGTCGCCGGTGTACTCCCACGAGTTCGAGGTGACCTTCCACGACTTGCCGATACCGCCCGTCGCCAGGACCACCGAGGGCGCCTCGAAGACGATGAAGCGGCCGGTCTCGCGCCAGTAGCCGAAAGCCCCCGACATGGCCCCGTCGTCTTTGAGGAGGTGGGTGATGGTGCACTCCATGAACACGTCGATGCCGAGCGCGACGGTCCGCTGCTGCAGGGTCCGGATCATCTCGAGGCCGGTGCGGTCGCCGACGTGGGCCAGGCGGGCGTAGCGGTGTCCGCCGAAGTCCCGCTGGCTGATCAGGCCGTCCGCGGTGCGGTCGAACAGGGCGCCCCACTGCTCCAGCTCCCAGACCCGCTCGGGGGCCTCTTTGGCGTGGAGTTCGGCCATGCGCCAGTGGTTGAGGAGCTTGCCGCCCCGCATGGTGTCGCGGAAATGGACTTTCCAGTTGTCCTCGGGCCAGAGGTTGCCCATGGCCGCGGCGATGCCGCCTTCGGCCATGACCGTGTGGGCCTTGCCGAGCAGGCTCTTGCAGATGACCGCGGTGCGCGCTCCGGCGTCGTGGGCGGCGATGGCGGCGCGCAGGCCGGCCCCTCCCGCGCCGACGACGATCACGTCGTACTGGTGTCGCTCTATGTCAGACATCAGATCCACCTCCCGTGGCCCAACCAGCCGGCGGCCGCGAGGCGGACGTAGACGTCGGTCAGGGCGACGAAGATCAGGCTGGCCCACGCCAGCTGCATGTGTTTGGCGTTCAGCTTGGTAACGAAGCCCCAGAACTTGAACCGCAGCGGGTGCTTGGAGAAGTGCTTCAAGCGGCCGCCGACGATGTGCCGGCAGGAGTGGCATGACAGCGAGTAGGCCCACAGCAGGCAGGCGTTGATGAGCAGCACGAAGCTGCCGAGGCCGACGTGGCCGCCGCCAAAGGCCGGCGAGCGGCTCTCGACGAACGCGGCCACCGCGTCATAGGTGAGGATGGCGTTGAAGATCAGACCGAAGTAGAAGAAGTAGCGGTGGATGTTCTGCATGATGAGCGGGAAGCGGGTCTCGCCGGTGTACTTCTTGTGGGGCTCGGCCACCGCGCACGCCGGAGGTGACAGCCAGAAGGCCCGGTAGTAGGCCCGCCGGTAGTAGTAGCAGGTCATCCGGAAACCCAACGGGAAGATGAGGATGAGGATGGCCGGCGAGATGGCCCACCAGGGTCCGAAGACGCCGAGGTGGGGTACTCCGTTGGCTCCCTGGATGCGCTGGTGGCTGTCGCCGCCGCACACGGTCGCCAGGCAGGGGGAATAGAAGGGCGAGATGTAGGGCTTCACGTAGTAGAAGCCGTTGACGAACGCGGCGTAGGTGGCATAAGCGACGAATGACGACAGGACCGCGAAGGAGATGGCCGGCGACACCCACCATCGGTCCTGACGCAGGGTGCGCGCCCCGATGGCGGCTCGCGGACTGGGACGGATCTGCGGCTTGGGGGAAGGCGCGGATGCCACGGGTGCGGCCATTGGTCTCCTCTGATGATGGGCGCTGACGTTTGAAGCAGTTACAAGCTAGGCCCATCAGGTTTAGAGGTAAAGAATCGGATACCTCTGCCCACCATAGGCGTAGGCTATGGACGATGCAGTTACAGCAGCTCAGGTACATGGTGTGCGTGGCCGAGGAGAAGCGGTTCACCCGGGCCGCGGCCCGGCTGCACGTGGCCCAGCCCTCCATCTCGAGCGCGGTGGCGGCTCTGGAGCAGGAGCTGGGAGCCACCCTGTTCCACCGCGACCGCAGCGAGGTCACCCTGACCGGGGCCGGAGAGGTGTTCCTGCCCTGGGCCCGCCAGGTGCTGGCCGACTGCGACGCCGGAGCGGCCGCGGTCCGGGACCTGCTCGGCCTGGAGCGGGGACGCCTGGTCATCGGGGCCACCCCCAGCCTGACGACCAACCTGCTGCCCCCGGTGCTGTCGCGCTTCCACGTCGATCACCCGGGGGTGGAGATGACCCTGCACGAGGCCGGCTCCCAGGAGCTGGTGGAGCGTCTCAGCCGGGGTGAGATGGACCTGGCCGTGGTGATCCTGCCGGTGGACCGCCCGTCGGTGCAGGCCGACGCCCTGATGCAGGAGGAGCTCGTGCTGGCCGTCAACCGGTCCCACCCCCTGGCCCACCGGCGGGTCATACGGGTCAACGAGCTCGAGACCGTTCCCCTCGTGATGTTCAAGGACGGATACGACCTGCGGGAGGCCACCCTGGCCGCCTGCCGACAGGCGGGGTTCGTCCCGGTCATGGCCATGCAGGGCCTCGAGATGGACGGCGCGCTGGCCCTGGCCGCGGCCGGGGTGGCCGCCGCCGTGGTCCCCGGCTCGGTGGTGGCCGCCACCGGCCCGTTGAAGGCCATCCGCTTCCGGGGGGCCTCCCTCCAGCGGACCATCGGGCTGGCGTCGCGACGGGACCGCCCTTTGTCCCCGTCGGCCGCAGTCTTCGTCGATGCTCTCAGGCGGCACATGGAGAAGCTGCACGCCGACCAGGAGTCCGCCCGTGCCACCTGAGCGGTCCGGTCCCACCGGGCCGCTCGACGACGAGCGCATGGTTCCCCACCCGGCCCGGCTCGACCCCCGCCGGCCCGACTACGAGAAGGTGCTCCGGGCCCACCGTCGGGCCGTGGCCGCGGGCCGCTCCGGCTACCAGGATCCCTCCACCGGTCTGTTCGTCCTCACCGCCCGCACCCTGTGGGACCGGGGCAGCTGCTGCGACTCCGGCTGTCGTCACTGCCCCTGGGTGGAACGGCCGTGAGGCGGCTGTGGAACCCCGGGTACCCCGTCGATGTCGGGCTGACCCTCGGCGCGCTGCGGATGGGACGCGGTGACCCCTGCCACCAGTACGGCCCCGACGGATCCCTGTGGCGCACGGCGCTCATGGCCACCGGGGCGGTCACCTACCGGTTGCGGGGGGAAGCGGGCGGGGTGGAGGCCGAGGCGTGGGGTCCGGGAGCCGACGAGATGCTGTCCGCGCTGCCCGAGTTGCTTGGCTGCGGTGACCGCCCCGAGACATTCCGACCCGACCATCCGGTGCTCGAGGCCGCCACCCGCCGCCTGGTCGGCTTGCGGGTGCCTCGCACCGGCCTCCTCTTCGAAGCGCTGGTCGCGGCCATCCTGCACCAGAAGGTCAGCGGGCGCGACGCCGGCGCGTCGTGGACCATGCTGGTCCGGGGCCACGGTGAACCCGCCCCCGGGCCGCGCCCGCAAATGCGGGTCCCGCCGTCCCCCTCGGACTGGCTCGGAGTCCCGCCGTGGGACTGGAGACGGGCCGGGGTGGAGCCGTCGGCGGTGAGGACCATCAGGTTGGTGGCCGGCCGGGCCGCAGCTCTCGAGCGCGCCGCCGGGCGGTCCACCGAGGAGGCCTACCGGTCGCTGATGTCGATGCCCGGAGTGGGCCGCTGGACCGCCGCCGAAGTCGGCCACCGGGCCCTCGGTGACGCCGACGCCCTGCCGGTCGGCGACTATCACCTGGCGACGCTCACCGGATGGGCTCTGGCCGGCACGAGAGAGCTCGATGAGGCGCAAGTCGAGGAGCTCTACGAGCGCTGGCGTCCCCACCGATACCGGGTGATGAGGCTGCTCGAGCTCACGCCGTCGGCGTGGCCACCCCGCCGCGGGCCCCGGATGGAGCGGCCGCCGCACCGCCACGGAACCGCCTAGTGGACCGGGTTCCCCGGCGACGGTGTGGAGGGCCCGAGGCCCGGGTAGGAACGCCGGGATGTCCGGCGCGGCCAACTCGGTGAGCGACGGCCTCCATCTCAACCTGACCGAGGTCATCGACGACGCCGTCGGAGGCCAGGCCCGGCGGCGGGTCATCCTCCTGCTCGGCTCCATTCTCGGCTTGCAGGCGGCCGACACCGGGGCGGTCGGGGCTCTCGCGGCGCCGCTGGAACGGTCGTTTCACATAGGCAACGCCGAGGTCGGGCTGCTCGTCACCGCGACCACGCTGATCGGCTGCGTGGCCACCCTCCCCTTCGGGAGCCTCGCCGACCGCCACAGCCGGACGCGGCTGCTCCAGGTGGTGGTGGGTCTGTGGGCGGTGGCCACCCTGGCCAGCGCCCTCTCGGTCGACTACACCATGCTCCTCGTCACCCGACTCGCCCTCGGCGGGGTGGTGGCGGCCGCCGGCCCTGCGCTGGCCTCGCTGTTCGGCGACCTCATCCCGAGCGACGAGCGCAGCCGCCTGTGGGGCTACGTCCTCACCGGCGAGCTGATCGGGGCGGGCCTGGGCATCCTGGTGGCCGGCACCCTGTCCGCCCCCCTCGGGTGGCGGTGGGCCATGGGTGTGCTCGGCGTGCCGGCGGCGGTGCTGGCCTGGGCCATCCGCAAGTGGCTACCCGAGCCGGCACGCGGCGGTCAGGCCCATCTCCGGGTGGGCGACGAGGAGATCCTGACCGCCGACCAGGTCGACGAGGCCGGTGAGGGGGCCACCGAGACGTCCGCCTCGGTGGGGCCGGACGAGATCTCCGAGATAGAACGCCAAGCGGTGGCCTCGGGCGTGGAGCCCGAACCCGAACTGATCCTCACCGACGAGCTCGATCTGAGCCTGTGGCAGGCCACCCGCTACGTACTGCGTATCCGCACCAACGTGGCCCTGATCATCGCGTCCGGCTTCGGCTACTTCTTCCTCGCCGGCCTCGAGACCTTCGCCGAGCTGTACTTCAGGGAGCGTTACGACGTCGGCCAGGGACTGGCCACCCTGCTGTTCCTGGTGGTGGCCGCCGGCGCTGTGTTCGGGGTGGTGGTGAGCGGGCGGGTGACCGACGGGCTGATCGCCCGCGGCCGTACCTCGGCGCGGGTCCTCGTCGGCGCCGTGGCCTACATCGCGACCACCGTCTGGTTCGTTCCGGGGGTACTCAGCCGTACCCTCGTACTGTCCCTGCCGCTGTTCTTCTTGGCCGCCTTCAGCGTGGGCGCCGCCAATCCACCCGTCGACGCGGCCCGCCTCGACATCGTCCCCTCCCGGCTGTGGGGGCGCGCCGAAGCGGTGCGGACCGCCCTGCGCCAGGTTCTGCAAGGGGCGGCGCCCCTGCTGTTCGGACTGGTGTCACAGGCTTTCGGAGGGGGTCGGGCCGGACTTTCGACCGGGGTGGACACCTCGGCGTTGAAAGGGTCGGCGACCGCGGCCCACGGCCTGGAGCTGGCCTTCGTGGTGTTGGCCATCCCCATGCTGGTCGGCGGCGCGGTGCTGTGG
Source organism: Acidobacteriota bacterium (assembly GCA_028876385.1). Taxonomy (GTDB): domain Bacteria; phylum Actinomycetota; class Acidimicrobiia; order Acidimicrobiales; family Palsa-688; genus JAKCDU01. The sequence goes on from JAGWSF010000002.1 coordinate 7,680, forward strand.
CTGTGCCGCTCGGCCTACATCCGAGAGGTTCTGGCGGCCCACCGCTCCGACCAACTGTCGAGCGGCGGCCGGTGATCAGCTCACCGGGGAGGGGACGAGATCGCGGATCGCGTCGGCTAGCTGTTCTCTGACCGGAGCCCCCGAGATGACCACGCCCACCATCGTCACCGATGTATGGGTGTGGCCGCGGGCCGCGATGTGGCGGACCGGCACTCCCGCCGCCCGGAGGGCTTCGGCGTAGCTCGTGCCCTCGTCGCGCAGCGGGTCGAACTCGGCGGTGACCACCACCGCCGGGGGCAGGCCGGCCAGGTCCCCGTTGATGACACAGAAGCGGGGATCGTCGCGCTCGGCGGGGTCGATGTACTGGTCGAAGAACCAGTGCAGGAGACCGTTGGTCAGTATGTATCCCTCTCCGTTCTCCTGGTAGGAGGTCCGTTTGGTGTCGAAGTCGATCACCGGAGCGATCAGGATCTGACCGGCGATGTCCGGGCCTCCTGCGGCCCGGGCCGTCTGGCAGACGCCGGCGGCCAGGTTGCCGCCGGCACTCCACCCGGCCACCAGAAGCTGGCCCGGGTCCACCCCGAGGTCCGAGGCGTGGGCGGCGACCCATTCCACGGCGGCCAGGGCGTCGTCGACCGCGGCGGGGAAGCGGTGCTCGGGGCCGTGGCGGTAGTTGACCGAGATCACCGCCGCACCGGTGCGCCGGCACAGGTCCCGGCACAACGGGTCGTCGGACTCGAGGTCGCCGATGACCCATCCACCTCCGTGGAAGTACACGATGACGGGGACCGGCTCGTCCCCCGGCGAGTACAGGCGGTAGGGGAGGTCGCCCCCGGGACCGGGCAGGGTGGCGTCGGTGACCCTTGCCACCTCGGGGCCGGGGGGGCGCATCGCGGTCGAAGCGGCCATGAACTCCCGGGCCTGCTCGGCCGACATTGCCTCCATGGGGGGTAGGTCCATGGCCTCCATGGCCTGGAGCACCATGGCCACGTCGGGTTGGAGGCGCCGGATGACCCCGTCGTGGCAGAGGTGGCCTCCGGGACCGTCGAGCTCGAAACCGAGGTAGTCCTCGGCGGCCACCTCGTCGCAGGCCTGCCGGTAGGCGCCGACGCCTCCCACGTACGGGTAGAAGAGGCGGGGTTTACCCGGGACGTTGGCTCCCATGTACCACGAGTCGGCCTTCGGGTACAGCGTGATGGCGGCGCAGTCCTGCACGTGTTGGTTCCACCCCGCTTCGGCTGTCGGCGTCGGTTCGATGGTCTCGAGGCGGTGGGAGTCCATGTACGAGATGCAGTCGGCCACCCAGTCGACGTGCTGTTCGATGGACACGGCCATATTGGACAGCACCGAAGGGCTGCCCGGCCCGGTGATGGTGAACAGGTTGGGGAAGCCTCGGGTCATGAGCCCCAGATAGGTGGACGGTCCGTGGGCCCACTTCTCCTTCAAGGTGATCCTGTCCCGCCCGGCGATGTCCACTGCCACCAGCGCTCCGGTCATGGCGTCGAAGCCGGTGGCGTAGACGATGGCGTCGAACTCCATCGACTCGTCCACGGTGTCGATGCCCCGCTCGGTGATCGTCGCGATCGGGTGGCGCCGGAGGTCCACGAGTCGCACGTTGGGCCGGTTGAACGTCTCGAAGTAGCCCGTGTCGAGGCACGGCCGCTTGGTGCCCATCGGGTAGTCGCGGGGGCAGAGGGCCTCCGCCGTCTCGGGGTCTTTCACTATCGACCGGACCTTGTCCCGCCACAGCTCGGCGGCGATCTCGTTGGCCTCGAGGTCTATGGCCTGATCGGAGAACATGGACAAAGTGGCGAACAGTTCGCCCGACTCCCATGCCCACTCGAAGCGCTCCTTACGCACCTCGGGAGGGGCGCTCAGGGCGCTCACGTCGGTGAGCTCGTAGCCCGGCATCCCTCCCATCGACATGCGGGCTTCACTGCGATAGGTGTCACGGTCGGTGGCCAAAGCGGCGAGGCGCTCGGCCGAGGGGGGACCGTTGAGGGCCGGGAAGGAGTAGTTGGGGGTGCGCTGGAAGACGGTGCACTGCAGGGCCTCGGCGGCGATGAGGGGAATGGACTGGATGCCCGACGAGCCGGTGCCGATGACGGCGACCCGCTTGCCGGTGAAATCGACCCCCTCGTGGGGCCAGCGCCCGGTGAAGTACACCTCGCCGGTGAAGCGGGAGGCGCCGGCGATGTCGGGCTCCTTGGGAACCGACAGGCATCCGGTGGCCATGACGTAGAACCGGGCGCGGATGACGTCCCCGGCGTCGGTCTCGATGTCCCACCGGCCGGCCTCCTGGTCCCAGACCGACTTCTCGACCTTGGTGGCGAAGCGGATGTCACGGCGCAGGTCGTAGCGGTCGGCGACATGGCGGAGGTAGGCGAGGATCTCGGGTTGGGTGGCGTACTTCTCGGACCACGTCCACTCCTTCTCCAACTCGGAGTCGAAGCTGTAGGCGTAGTCGGTGGTCGGGATGTCGCAGCGAGCCCCGGGGTAGCGGTTCCAGTACCAGGTGCCCCCCACGTCGTCGGCGGTGTCGAGCGCGATCACCGAGAGCCCCTGCTGGCGGAGCCGGTAGATCAGGTAGAGGCCGGCCAGCCCGGCGCCCACCACGACGACGTCAGTGTCGGTCCGCTCGGCGGCAGCAGTCATTGAAGATCCCCCTGTCAGTTGTGCGTCCAACGGCCGGAGCGGTCCCTCCGCGGGCCGGCCACCTGCAGTCTCGCGCACCGCTGCCCGATGCTCACCTCCCCGCCCGGGGATCAGAGAGCGGCCAGCCCGAGTCCGGCGGCCGCCGCCAGCAGGGTCCCCGCGACGGTGACCGCCAGGCTGGTGGCGGCGGTGCGCCCCCTCCGCGACTGCACGAGTCGTACCGTCTCGAAGCTGGCGGTGGAGAAAGTGGTGTAGCCGCCACAGAACCCGGTACCGGCCACCAGGGTGAGTCGGGCCGGCGCCCCGTGGTAGAGCACCAGTCCTGTCAGAAGGCCGAGGAGCAGCGATCCGCTGAGGTTGATGAACATCGTCCCCGCCGGCAGCGGCCCACTCCAGCGCTTGCGCACCGCGCCGTCGACGAGGAACCGGGTCATCGCGCCGACGGCACCGGCGCCGCCCACCTCGGCGAGGTCGGCGAAGTTCACGCCCCGGTTCCGTCCACGTCGGGATCGAGCGGCAGCGCACCCATCGACCCCGCCGACGGGTGACCGAAACGGGCCGCCCCGGCGATACCCAACCCGGCGCCCACCAGGCCGCCGACGACGCTGACGGCGACGTACCCGGCGGCAGTGGCGACGTGGCCGGCCCGGACCAGGAGGTCGGACTCGACGGCCAGGGTGCTGTAGGTGGTGAAGGCTCCGATGAAGCCCGTTCCGGCCACGAGGCGCACGTCACGGAGCCGACCGGTGTCGCCGCCCGAGCGGGCCAGAACCTCGAGAAGCACGCCGAGCACCACGGAACCGGCCAGGTTCACCACCAGAGTGGCCACGGGGAAGGAGTTGGGCGAACGATGGATCGCCTGCTCCACGGCCTGGCGGGCCGCCGCTCCGAACAGGCCACCGACGCCGACGATGGCGACATCGGAGGCGTGCCGACGACGGCGCCTCCCGATAACCTCGCCTGGCGCTCCGGTGGTTGCCGCCATCCACCCCGCAGACTACCGGGCCTCGGCCCGCGACGATCCCCTCGAACTTCCTCAATAACCGCAAAAGGGATGGCCGCTTCAAGCGCCGGGCCACCCCCGCCGATACCACTTATCGGACAAAAGGAGCCTGAAAATGCCGCTTGCCACCATCGAGAACGTGACAGCTACGGTCGGGGACGGATCCCACACGGTTTCCCTGACCATCGAGGAGGACGGCCTCGTCGTCGGGACCTTCGGCAAGCTTCCGTGGTCCGGAGCCCTCGTCTCGTCGGAGGTCGTCAACGACGGCTGCGTCATCGAGATGGAGACGGCCACCGGTGTCTACACCAGCTATTTCATCCCGTCATCGTCTTTCGCCTCGTTCGGGGGTGTCAGGGTGATGAAGACCTTCAGCCAGTTCCTGGTCCGCTCAGCGGTGGCCTCCGGGGCCAGGATCGCCCAGCCCGTCGCCTGACCCGGCGCCTCAGCCGGCTTCCTGACCCCGGTCGCCCGGGGCCGGCGCCGGGCATGGGGCGGGACGTCTGAGCCGGTCGACGGAGGTGGGGCCGCCCGGGTCCGGTGGCCGGCTGCGTAGGATCCCGGTTCCATGGCTGAAGGCAGTTACATCAGGGGCGGCGGCGGCGTCACGCTGGACACCAGGCTGGTGGGGCTGGTCGTCCTGATCGGTCTGGCGGTGGGCCTGGCCGCGGCGACGGTGTGGCAGGCCGCCGCCACCGCGTCGGACCGTTCGTCGGCCGCTCGACTCCAGCACGCCGGCGTTCCCGTCTCGATCACCGTGACCGGCTGTTCCGGCGTGAGCTCCGGTATCGGCATGGCCATCGAGTACTACTCCTGCGAAGGCACCTACCGCCTCCAGGGTGAATCCATCACAGGTCTGATCCACGCCAGCCGCGACCAGCTCGCCGCGGGGACGGTCATCCCCGGGCGGGTCGTCCCGTCCGACCCCAACAGCCTCACCCGGACCGGCCCCGGTTCGACCAGCGCCGCCGGACCGACCGGCGGGAGCTACGTCTCGGCTTTCGTCCTCGGGGTGCTCACCCTCATCAGCGCCGGTCTGGCGCTGTGGCTGTGGCGGGCCCGGAGCCGGCGGCGTCGGCCCGACCGGGCCGCTTCGGCCTGAGCAGCAGGGCGCCCGCCCTCACAGCGTGGGACGCACTCCCGGCTCGCGTTCCACCTCCCCGATGTCAGGCACGGCCGCCGCCGGACCGGGGCTCGCCGACCGACGGCCCAGCGGCAGAACCGTACGGCCCCGGGCCGCCTCGAGGTCCACCGCCAGCGCGGTGTACAGAGCCAGGACGGCGAGGAAGATGCCGACACCGCCCGCCGCCCGCTCGAGGCCCGTACCGCCCAGCTTCTCGTACAGCCCGGTCAACACGAACCGGACGGCGGTGGTCGCCATCACCGCCGCCGGCACCAGCTTCCCGATACCGGCGGTGAGGATGGATGGAACCAGGCCCGCCGCCGCGGCCAGCAGGAGGATCCCCAACGTGGCGCTGCGGGATCCAGCCGGCGAGTCGAGCAGGGTGAGCCCGGCGACGGTCCACGAGGCGGCCTGAACCCCGAACCCGGAACCGGTCGGCGTGTCGCGCGCCGCGAACGACAGCCACGTGGCCAGCGCCTGGAGGGGCGCCGCGAAGCCGAGCAGGACGAGCCCCACGTGGTGCGTCGAGGCGGTGGGCAGCCACCCGAGGTTGAGGCAGGCCAGCGTAGAGGTGGCGATGGCCAACCCGGTGAAACCGAGTGACAGCGGCGTGCCGATGGGCCGCAACTCGATCCGGACCTCGGGCTCACTCCCCGCAGCGGCGTCCGTCCTGGTCACCGGCCACCCCCGCTCACCGGCCACCCCCGCTCACCGGCCACCCCCGCTCACCGTCGGCGTCGAAGAGCCCGGAGTCGGGCGATCAAGCGGGTAGGTATCGGTCATAAGACGGCGATAGGTCTATACCCAG
>JAGWSF010000079.1 GCA_028876385.1 Acidobacteriota bacterium
CCCCGCTCACCGGCCACCCCCGCTCACCGGCCACCCCCGCTCACCGTCGGCGTCGAAGAGCCCGGAGTCGGGCGATCAAGCGGGTAGGTATCGGTCATAAGACGGCGATAGGTCTATACCCAGGCCGTCGCCTGGACTCCCCCCTCCTTGCGATCGTGGAGGGGGCCAGCAGTGAGCAGCGAGGAGGAGGACCCGGAATGGCCATCGACAGCGTCCAATGGTCGGCTTACCGCATCCCCACCGATCGGCCCGAGGCCGACGGCACCCTGACGTGGGACTCCACCACCCTGGTGGCGGTGTCGGTGCGCGACGGTGGCGTGACCGGCCTTGGCTGGACCTATGCCGCGGCCGCGGCGGCGTCGCTCGGAGCCGAGGAGCTGAGCCCCATCCTGCTCGACGCCGACCCGGCGACCACACCCCGCCTCAACGAGGCGATGGTCCGGGCCTGCCGCAACCTCGGGCGCCCCGGGCTCGCCGCGGCGGCCATCTCCGCCGCTGACATCGCTCTTTGGGATCTCAGATCCCGGCAACTGGACCTCCCTTTGGTGGATCTGTTCGGTCGCTACCGCGATGACGTCCCGATCTACGGCAGCGGGGGATTCACGACCTACGACGACGCCACCACCACAGAGCAACTCGACAAGTGGGTCAACGAATGGGACATCCCGCGGGTGAAGATCAAGATCGGGGAATCCTGGGGCGGGCAGACCAAACGGGACTTGGCGCGTATCGACCTGGCCCGCCGCGTCATCGGCGACGCCGAGCTCTACGTGGACGCCAACGGCGCTTACGGCCGCAAGCAGGCCCGGCGCCTGGCCGCCGAGATGGTGGATCGGGCCGACGTCAGGTGGTTCGAGGAGCCCGTTTCGTCCGACGACCTGGAGGGGCTGGCCGATGTACGGGCGAGCAGCACCCTCGACGTGGCCGCAGGGGAGTACGGCTACACGCTGGGCTACTTCGCCCGGATGGTCGGGGCGGGCTCCGTTGACTGCGTCCAGGCCGATGTCACCCGCTGCGGTGGTTTCACGGTGTGGCGGCGGGTGGCCGATGTGGTGGACGCTCACCACCTCCAGATATCGGGTCACTGCGCCCCCAACCTCCATGCCCACGTGGCGGCGAGCGTGCCCAACCTGCGCCACGTCGAGTACTTCCACGATCACCATCGGATAGAGACCGCCTTCTTCGAAGGTGCGCTGTCCCCTCAGGGAGGCGCACTCGTGCCGGACCGGGGCCGTAGTGGGCACGGGATGAGCCTGGACGAGGCTTCCCTGGCGGCTCACCGAGTCGGCTGAGGGGCCTCGTCGGGCCTCGCCCGGGCCGAATCGAAAGAGTTCACCTCGAATCCATTCCGGCTTCATCTGCTCGCCATCGGCTCTTTGCTCGCCTTGGTCATGATCGATTCCTGAGAAACGGATAAAAGGAGGGTGTGAGTTGACCCAGGGACGAGGATGGCGTTGGGCGATGGGAGGCCTGTTGGCTACCGCCGCTCTGGCCGGGGCTGGCACCTCGGCGGCGTCGGGAGCCATGGCCGAAGGTAATCACGGGGACCGGACCAATACGGCCACGCCGATCAAGCACCTGGTGGTGATCTTCCAGGAGAACGTGTCGTTCGACCACTATTTCGGCACCTACCCGACCGCCGCCAACACCGACGGGCAGCCGTTCCACGCCGCCCCCAATACGCCGACGGTCAACGGCCTGAGCGCGTCGCTGCTCACCGCCAACCCGAACCTGGCCAACCCTCAGCGCCTGACCCCCGCCATGGCGGCGACCTGTGATCAGGACCACGGCTACAGCGCCGAGCAGAAGGCCGCGGACAATGGCCTGATGGACCAGTTCGTCCAGACCACCGGTCACGGCCTGACCCTCCAGCAGTGCCTCACCAAAGAGGGGAACCCGGCCCCCGTCACCGGCACCGCCCCCAACTACGCGGTCATGGACTACTTCGACGGCAACACCGTGACGGCCATGTGGAACTACGCCCAGCACTTCGCCATGAGCGACAACTCGTACGGGACCAACTACGGTCCCTCGACCGACGGCGCCATCAACGTCACCGCGGCCAACACCTACGGCAGCATCTGCGGGCCGTCGTCGGCGGTCTACAACGCGTCGCCCTGCAGCGCCCCCACCGTCACCACCACCTCGGCGGTCAGCCCCACCCCGGGGTCTCCCCAGGCGGCCGGCCCGGGCACCATCTACAGCGATGCTGACCCCTACTACGACGTGTGCTCGGCCACTCAGGACGGCCACACCTCGGCTTCGGACATCCAGCAGGGGGGCGTCAACATCGGCGACCTGCTCGACCAGAAGGGCGTCACCTGGGGTTGGTTCCAGGGCGGCTTCGCCAGCCCCGGCTACGTGCCCGGCAAGCCCGGCACCGACAATCTCTCGGCCGTGTGCACCAGCAGCCACACCAATATCGCCGGGGCTTCGATCAAGGATTACAGCCCCCATCACGAACCGTTCCAGTACTACCAGTCCACGGCCAACCCCCTGCACCTGCCGCCCACGTCGGTTTCGATGATCGGCCACCAGGACCAGGCCAACCACCAGTACGACCTGTCCGACTTCTGGGCGGCGGCCGACAAGGGCAATCTCCCTGCGGTGTCCTACCTCAAGGCCCCGGGCTACCAGGACGGTCACGCCGGGTACTCCGACCCCATCGACGAGCAGAACTTCCTCGTGAGCACCATCAACCATCTGGAGTCGCTGCCGTCGTGGAGCAGCACTGCCGTGGTGATCAACTATGACGACAGCGACGGCTGGTACGACCACCAGCTCGCCCCCGTGGTGTCCCAGTCGCAGACGCCGCTCGACTCGCTCACCGGCGCCCAGCCGGCGATGGGTGCGGTGCCGGCCTACAGCGGGCAGTGTGGGACCAACGCCGCCCGGGTCCCCATGTCGGCCAGCGGTCAGCCCGAGCAGGCCCGGTGCGGATACGGACCGCGTCTGCCGATGATGGTGATCTCCCCGTACGCTCGGACCAACTTCGTGGACGGCTCGATCAGCGACCAGTCGTCGGTCGTGCGCTTCATCGAGGACAACTGGTTGGCAGGACAGCGGGTCGGCAACGCCGGGGCTGACGCCCTGGCCGGTTCGCTCGACAGCATGTTCTCCTTCGAGCATCCGCAGTCGGCGAAGCTATTCCTCGATCCCATGACCGGCATGCCGGTACGAGACGGGGACGGCGGCGACGGTCGCTAGTCGATTGCCCGTAGAAGGCTGATCGGTCGCCCCGCCGGGGGAGGGAATCCCTCCACCGGCGGGGCGACTAGCATCACTTCGCTGCTTCAGCCACGAGAAGCGCCGTACGGGGAGGGGTATCTCAGCATGACCGAAAGCGCCGCTCTTCTGACGGTGGACCCCTATTCACCGGTGTTCCAACGGGATCCCTTTCCCACCTATGACGCGCTCCGCGCTCAGGCGCCCGTGTACAAGGTGCCCGGCGCCGAGTTCCACATCGTCAGCTCCATGGCGCTGATAAGGGAGGTGCTCGCCGACCCGACCACCTACGCCAACTCGGTCACGCGTGGCCGGCGTACCCCGCCCCCTCCCGAGGTGGCCGACGAGGTGGAGAGAATCCGGGCCCAGGGTGTGCCCTACGTCCCGACGCTCAATGGAAGCGACCCGCCGGACCACGCCAGGATGCGCCGGCTGGTGTCGCGTGCCTTCACGCCCCGGGCTCTCGAGTGGATGGACCCGGTGGTCACGCAGATCGCCGTCGAGTTGGTGGAGTCGCTGCCCCGGACGGGCACCTTCGACCTCATCGACGCCTTGGCCCGTCCGCTTCCCATCTACGCCATATGCCGGATCCTCGGCCTGCCCGCTGGACTTCGGAACGACATCGCACGGTGGTCGGATGCCGCGACCGCCTCGCTCGCCGCGGCGCCCATGGACCCGCATCGATGGATCGAGACCGAAGAAGCCACGCTCGATTACCAGCGGGCCATCCTGGCCGTCATCGCCGAAAGGCGGTCAACCCCGGGGGACGACGTCCTGAGCCTCCTGGTGCAGCCCGACGAAACCGGCGAAACCCTCTCTGATGCCGAACTCGTGTGGTTCGTCAGGGAGTTGCTCGTCGCCGGTAACGAGACCACCACCAAGCTCCTGGCCGATCTGGTGCTCCGGATGGACGATCGCCCCGAGCTGTGGCGGTTGCTTCGTGACCAACCGGGGCGGGCCGCGGACATCGTCGAGGAAGGGCTGCGGCTGGCCAGCCCCGTCCACGGGATGTTCCGCCGCGTCAGCCGTGACACCGTGCTCGGGGGGGTCCACCTGGAGAAAGACGCCACCCTCTTCCTCTCGTTCCTGTCGGCCAACCGCGACGAAGACCATTTCGATGACGCCGACGCCCTCGACATCGACCGTCCCAACACCCGGTCTCACCTGAGCTTCGGGCGAGGCATCCACGTGTGCCTCGGTGCGTCGCTGGCCCGCAAGGAGGCCACCATCTGCCTGGTCGAACTGGCCCGGGTCGGGATGCTTCGGGTGGAGCAGGGACAGTCTCTCGAGTTCGCGCCGACCTTCCTCCTCCGGGGTGTCACGGGGCTGCATGTCCATATCGACGGCCTCGTCGGTGAGGACTGAGATGGGCGCCGACCAGAGTGGCGGCGACGCGGCCTCGGTGGTGGACCGCCTTATCGGCGCGGTCGAAGCCCACGACTACGAGGGCATCGAAGCGGTGCTCGCCGAGGACATCGTCTACGACAATGTACCCATCGGCGTGGTGAACGGAAGGTCCGAGGTGGGCGCTGTGCTCCGGCGCACGCTGGACCGGGCCGGAACCGTCGAATGGAGGGTCATCCGGCAGGTGGCCGTAGAGGACACCGTGATGAACGAGAGGCTCGACCGCTTCGAGGTGGGGGACCGGTGGATCGAGATCGCGGTGGCCGGCATCTTCGTCGTGCGCGCCGGTGAGATCACCTTGTGGCGGGACTACTTCGATCTGGAGACCTACCGGCGCCAGCAGAGCGTCGACGGCTGATCAGCGGCGGCTGATCGCCGCTGATCGCCGCTGAGAAGCGCAACGATCCTGCATCCCGGAAATACTGGAAGTGGGGATTGAGCGATTCCGGGAGGGGGCTACCGTAGCGGCATGGATGCCCAGCTGCGGACGCAGTTCGTCGAGGCTCTGCGGACCGATGAGCGTTTCAGAGGCGAGGTTCGACGCGAGTTGGTCGGGGAGCAACTGCTCTCGTTGTTGCGCTCGGCCACGGACATGGCCGCCCGTGACGTGGCCAAGCTGCCCGACGATCGCAGCACCATCGAAGACATAGGACGCACCGTGGGGGTCCTGGTCGATGTGCTGGCCGTCCAGCGCCGGGACCTCGACGCCCTGCTCCAGCGCGACGGTGCCCCCGGGCCGGATGCGGCGAGCAGCGCGATCCTGAGGAAGGTCGCCAGCGGGTTGGAGGACCTGGCGTCCGCCCTGAGCACCCTCGAGTCACGCGTGGACGCCGTTTCGAGCGAGATGGACCGCCAATCGGATCAGCTTTCCCGGCTGACGGCGAGCACCAGCCAGTTCATCCCCTTGGCGGGGGCGGGTTTCTCGGCCGTGCAGGACGCCCTCAACGGGATGCTCGCCCAGCAGCGCGCCACCCAGGAGCTGGTCGAAGCCATGAGCCGGCAGCGGTCCGAACTGGTGGTTGACCTTCGCGACGCCGCCTACTCCGATACGCCCGGTTCGGACCCCTCGGAATCAGAGCAACCTGCGCCGGTGGCCGCAGGGGCGGCCGGCGCCGGGGAATCAGGTCCCGGTTCGGGATCCATGAGGTCGCGACGTCTGCGAATGGGTTGGCGCACTGACCGAACGGCGGCCAAGGGGTCTCAGGGGACCGACTAGCCGGTCGCGTCGGTCAGGACCGAGGGGTCAGTCTCACGTCGAGATGCTGCTCGTCGCCGAGCAGGTCTGACACCGCGGCGATGTCAGCGACGCCCACAGCCTCCCCGCGGGCTCCCACGACGGCCATGTCGTAGCGGTACTCGGTCACCCACGCGCCGAGGTGGTCCGCCGACGACTCCGGGAACCGCTCCAGTGCCGAGGGCGTGAACTCGAGGAATAGGACCGGTCGTCCGTAGCGGGAGAACACCGCGTCGGCGCCGCGCAGCACGAGCAGCTCGGCTCCCTCGACATCCACCTTCATCACGTCGAGGCGGGTGAGCAGATCGCCGAACACATCTAGGGGCAGGCACGACACTCTGTGGTCGCCGACTCCCTTGGCCCCGTCGTCGGCGAAGAGGGCGGCGTTACTGCCCCCATACCGCTGGAGCACCGCCCTTCCGGGCCGGTCGCTCAGCGCCACCGGTAGAGCCGTCACGTTGGCCAACCCGTTCGTGGTGACGCTGCGGAGCAACAAGTCGATGTTGCCGGGATCAGGTTCGAAGGCCAGCACGCGGCCCTGCGCCCCCACGGCCCGGGCGGCCAGCAGCGAATACCAGCCGATGTTCGCCCCGACGTCGACGAAGGTGGCACCCGGGGTCAGCTCGGCCAGGATGGCGGGCGTCAGATGCGGCTCGTAGGCGCCGCGAGCCACCTCGGAGCCGATGAAACGATCAGTGGGATCGATCCAGAACTTCAGTCCCATGGCGTCGACCTGGATCGCCTCGGCGCCGGTGTCGGCTCCGGGGGCGGTGGCCAGCAGATGCTGGCAGATCGCCCCCGAGCGGAACTCCCGGGAGTCCATGACCCCCGCCACCATCTCCTCCATCGACAGCTGGGCCAAGCGTGGCAGCCACCACTGCCGGCCCTCCTCGTCGGGTTCCCGGCCCAGCAGCAGGCGGAACGCGGCCCGCAGGTCGGCTTCGTCGGGTGCGTCCACCGGGAGGCCCACCTCGTCGGGCGTCGGTGCCGGCTGTCGGCCGACCAGTCCGAGCAGGGCTCGCGTCGCGCCGTGGCGATTCAGCAGCCTCCGAGCACGTCTGGTGTGGGCCATCGCTACATACTGTCGGATGGGCCGCATCGACGGACCCGATGGCCTACCCTTTGGCTTCCGACCAACGAGTGATCACGGCGATGTCGGCGGGGAA
>JAGWSF010000080.1 GCA_028876385.1 Acidobacteriota bacterium
GGCCACCCCATCGGGGCGGGCCGGGAGCCGACGCCGGGGCCCGGCGTAGGTGGGGTCCGGGGGGCGGGGGGTGCGGGCCGGCGGGCGGGGCTCAGCGGTCCAGAACCCGACTGAGGCGACGCTCGGCGTTGCGCAGCATCCGCTCCACTTCGAACAGTTCGGGGCCGACCTCGTCCTTGTCGTCGCCGCCCAGGCCGTTGGCGATCTCCGCGACGCGCCCGACCAGCTCCCCGAGGCGGGTGGCGACGGAACTCAGTTCGGCGCGAGCAGTCATAGGGATACCATCATGGACCCCATGACTCCCCCCGACGAATCGGCGCGCCCGCCCAGCGGCCTACTCCGCCGTCTCGACCTGCGCGGGGTGCAGGGACCCGTGGCGTCCCTGCTGCCCGCTCCCGAGATCGCCGATGACCGGGCCGCCGCCGACACGGTGAGGGCCATCCTGGCCGAGGTGCGCCGCGACGGCGACGCCGGCCTGCGGGCCGCCACGCAGCGCTACGACGGGGTCCTCCTCGACGACATCCGGGTCCCCGACGCCGAGATCGAAGCCGCCCTCGACGCGGTGCCCGCCGAGTTGCGCCAGGCCCTCGAAACGGCTCACGTCAACATCGCCGACTACCACCGGACCCAGGTGCACCCCGACACCCGCTACGAGCGCGACGGCGTGGTCATCAGGGAGCTGCGCCGCCCCGTCGACCGGGCCGGCTGCTACGTGCCCGGCGGCCGGGCGCCTCTCGCGTCGACCGTTCTGATGACCGCGGTGCCGGCCCGGGTCGCCGGTGTGGCGAGCATCGCCGTCTGCTCGCCGCCCGCTCCCGACGGCCACATCGCGGCCTCCGTCCTAGCCGCCGCGGCCATCGCCGGAGTAGACGACGTGTATCGCGTCGGAGGGGCCCAGGCCGTGGCCGCCATGGCCTACGGCACCGAGTCGGTACCCGCCGTCGACGTGATCGTCGGCCCCGGCAACCGCTACGTCGCCCTCGCCGAGCGGCTGGTGGCCGGAGAGGGGGCGGTCGGGGTGCCGTCGGCGTTCACCGGGCCGTCGGAGGTGGCGGTCATCGCCGACGCTTCCACCGACCCGACCTACGCGGCCGTCGACCTGGTGGTCCAGGCCGAGCACGGACCGGACGGGCTGGCCTACCTGATCACCTGGTCGGAGAGCGCCGCCGAGGCCATCTCCGCCGAGGTGGACCGCATCACGGCCGGGTCGCCCCGGCGGGCGGAGATCGAGGCCACCCTGGCCCGGGGCGGCTACACGGTGCTGGTGGACGGCCCCGAGGCCGCGGTGGCGGTGGCCAACGCCGTCGCCGCCGAGCACCTCGAGATCATGTGTGACCAGCCCGAGGCCCTGGTGCCCCTCATCCGCAGCGCCGGAGCGGTGTTCCTCGGCCCGCTCGCCCCGGCCAGCGCCGGTGACTACGCGGCCGGTCCCAACCACGTTCTGCCGACGGCCCGTTCGGCTCGCTTCGGCAGCGCTCTGCGGGTCGACGACTTCTGCAAATACATCCACGTGGTGGACATCTCGCCGAGCGGCTTCGACCGCCTGGCGCCCGCCGTGGAAGCGCTGGCGGTGGCCGAGGGCCTGGCCGCCCACGCCGATTCCATCCGGTTGAGGCGCTCGCGGTGACCCTCCCCGGGCCGCGCCCGGATCTGGGTCTGCGGGAGGGCTACCACTCGCCGCAGGTCGACGTTCCGGTCCGGCTCAACACCAACGAGTCCCCGCTGCCCCCACCGCCGGGCTGGAGCGCCCGGTTGGCCGAAGAGGTGGGGCGCATCGACTGGAACCGCTACCCCGACCGCCAGGCCGGGGAGTTGCGCGCCGCTCTGGCCGCGTTCCACGGAGTGCGCACCGAGCAGGTGTTCTGTGCCAACGGGTCCAACGAGGTGCTGCAGTGCCTGTGCCTGGCCTACGGCGGTCCGGGCCGTCACGTGGCCACCTTCGAGCCGACCTACGCCCTGCACGCCCACATCGCCCACCTGGCCGTGACCGGGGTGGTCCAGGGGCGCCGCCGGGACGACTTCTCGCTGGATCTCGACCAGGTGGCCGACGTGATCGCCGCCCACCAACCGGTGATCACCTTCCTCTGCTCGCCCAACAACCCGACCGGGCTGGCCGAGGACCCGGCGTCGGTGGGCGCCGTGCTCGACCTGGCCCCCGGCCTGGTGGTGGTGGACGAGGCCTACGGTCAGTTCGCCGACTGGTCGGCCCTGAGCCTGGTCGACGACACCCGCCCCCTCGTCGTCACCCGCACCTTCTCCAAGACCTGGTCGATGGCCGCCGCCCGCCTCGGCTACCTCGTGGGGCCGGCCGAGGTCGTCGCCAACCTCGAGAGGGTGGCGCTGCCCTACCATCTCGACGCCTTCAAGCAGATGGCCGGCCGCCTCGCCCTCGAGTTCACCAGCGAGATGGAGGAGCGGGTCGGGCTCATCGTGCGTGAACGCCAACGCATCGTTGCGGCCATGGGCCCGATGGCGGTGACAGCGTGGCCTTCGCAGTCCAACTTCGTCCTGTTCCGGCCCGAGTCCCGCAAGGGCGGCGAGGTCTGGGCCGCCCTGCTCGAAAGGGGGGTGCTCATCCGCGATACCTCCAGCTGGCCGGGGCTGTCCGGGTGCCTCAGGGTCACCGTGGGCACCCCCGAGGAGAACGACGCTTTCATCGACGCGCTCAGGGAGGCCGTGTGACGCGCACCGCCAGTCGGTCCAGGACCACCAAGGAGACCACCATCGACGTCGCCATCGACCTCGACGGCTCAGGGGAGGTCACCGTCGAGACCGGGCTGCCCTTCTTCGACCACATGGTCTCCCAACTCGGCAAGCACGGCGGTTTCGATCTGAGGGTACGCGCCGAGGGAGACCTGGCCGTGGACGCCCACCACACCGTCGAGGACGTCGGCATCGCCCTCGGGGAATGTCTGAGGGACGCGCTCGGCGACAAGGCCGGCGTCCGGCGTTTCGCCTCCATCGACCTACCCCTCGACGAAGCCCTGGTGTCGGTGGCACTGGACCTGTCAGGCCGCCCCTACCTGGTCTACGCCGTGGACCCCGGGGCCGGCGGGGAGGCCCGGCCGCTCGGCTCGCCACCGTTCGATCCGCAACTTGCCGAGGAGTTCTGGAGGGCTCTGGTCACCGCCGCGGGCATCACCCTGCACGTGCGGATGCTGTCGGGGCGCAACACCCACCACATCCTCGAGGCGTCGTTCAAAGCGGTGGCCCGGACGCTGCGCGACGCGGTGCGGGTGGAGGGCGGTGGGGTGCCGTCCACCAAGGGAACCCTTTGATCGCCGTCTTGGACTACGGGATCGGCAACCTGCGCTCGGCCGAGAAGGCCCTGCAGCGGGTCGGGGCCGACGCCGTGCTGGTCGACGATCCCCAGGTGGCCGCCCGGGCCGAGGCCGTGGTGCTGCCCGGCGTCGGCAGATTCGGACGTTGCATGGAGGCCCTGCGGCGGTCGGGCCTCGACCGGGTGGCGCTCGACGCGGTCGCCGCGGGCAAACCGTTTCTCGGGATATGCGTCGGGATGCAGATGCTCTACGACGGCTCCGACGAGTCCCCGGGGATCTCCGGCCTGGGCGTCCTGGCCGGTACGGTGCGGCTGCTGCCCGAGGGGGTCAAGCGGCCGCAGATGCAGTGGAACGCCCTTTCGGCCCGCCGCCCCGACTGCCCCCTGCTGGCCGGCCTCGGCGACGACCCGTGGGTCTATTTCGTCCACTCCTACGCCGCCCCCGACGGCGACGAGGTGGTGGCGACCTGCGACTACGGCGGCTCCGTCGTCGCCGCCGTGGGACGCGACCGGATGTGGGCGACGCAGTTCCACCCCGAGAAGTCCGGCCCCGTCGGACTGCAATTGCTCGCCAACTTCGCTGCAACGTGCCGCTGATGGACCTTTACCCGGCCATCGACCTGCGAGCCGGCAGGTGCGTCCGCCTGGTCGAAGGCGATTTCGGGCGCGAGACCGTCTACGGCGACGATCCGATCGGCGTGGCCCGCTCCTTCGCCGCTGCCGGGGCCAGGTGGATCCACGTCGTCGACCTCGACGCGGCCCGCTCGGGTGACCCCGTCAACCGGCCGGTGGTGGCGGCGGTGGCGGCGGCCGTGGCTCCGCTCGGGGTGGCCGTCCAGACCGGGGGCGGGGTGCGCACCGTCGACGACGCCGCCACTCTCATCGAGGCCGGCGTGGCCCGGGTGGTGGTCGGCACGGCGGCGGTGGAGAATCCCCGGCTCGTCGGCGAGCTGGCGCGGCGGTGGCCCGGGCAGGTGGCCGTAGGGCTGGATCACCGGGGCGGCGAGGTCCGCCTCCGGGGTTGGACGGAGGCCGGCGGCCGCTCGGTGGAGGAGCTGGTACCCGAGGTGGTCGCCTCCGGCGCCACTGCCGTCATAGTCACTGACATTTCTCGCGACGGCCGCCTGAGCGGGCCGGATGTGGAGGGTCTGGGCCGCCTCGTGTCGCTCACCGGCGCGCCGGTGATCGCCTCGGGCGGAGTGGCCTCCCTACAGGACATCCGGGACCTCGCCGCCATCGACGGGCTGGCCGGGGTCATCGCCGGCAAGGCCATCTACGAAGGACGCCTCGACGTGGCCGAAGCCCTGGAGGTGCTGGCGTGAGATCGGTCCGGGTGGTGCCCTGCCTCGACGTGGACGGCGGCCGGGTGGTCAAAGGGGTGCGCTTCGAGAACCTCCGCGACGCCGGGGACCCCGTCGAGCTGGCCGCCCGCTACGACGCCGAGGGGGCCGACGAGCTCGTGTTCTACGACATCACGGCCTCGTCGGGCGGAAGAGAGACGATGGTCGAGGTCGTGGCCCGCACCGCCGAGCAGGTATTCATCCCTTTGACGGTGGGCGGGGGGGTGCGCACCCTCGACGACGCCCGTCGACTCCTTCGTGTCGGCGCCGACAAGGTGAGCGTCAACTCGGCGGCGGTCAGGCGTCCCGGGCTCATCGACGAGGTGGCCGATACCTTCGGGGCCCAGTGCGCGGTGCTCGGCATGGACGTCCGTCGCAGCGCCGCCGTGGCCAGCGGGTTCGAGGTGTTCACCCACGGGGGGCGCACGCCGACGGGCCTCGACGCCCTGCGCTGGGCCGTCGAGGCCGAGGGACGGGGGGCCGGAGAGATCGTGCTGAACTCGATGGACCGCGACGGGACGAGGGAGGGATTCGACCTGGAGCTGACCCGCCGGGTCGTAGACGCGGTCGGGATCCCGGTGGTGGCCAGCGGCGGGGTGGGCCGGCTGGAGCACCTGGTCGAAGGGGCCGTGGAGGGCGGAGCCGACGCCGTGCTGGCGGCGTCGATCTTCCACTACGGCGAGGCGACCATCGCCGAGGCCAAGGCCGTGCTGAGCGCGGCGGGTGTGTTGGTCCGCCCGGCGGCGTCGCTCCCGGCGCCGGGGCCGCCCTCAGGAGAGGTCGGCGCCGCGCTGCGACGCGACGCTAGCTAGCCTGTACCGAATGGACGGCTCGCCCAAGCAGGGCATCGAGATGCTCACGGATCGGGTTCTGGTGCAGATCCCCCGCAGCGAGGGCGAGCGCAAGTCGCGCGCCGGGATACTCATCCCGGCCACCGCCCAGGTGGCGCGCCGTCTGGCGTGGGCGGAAGTGGTGGCCACCGGGCCCCACGTGCGCACGGTCAAAGCCGGCGACCAGGTGCTGTTCAACCCCGAGGACCGCTACGAGGTCGAGGTGCAGGGGGAGGACTACCTGATCCTGCGGGAGAGGGACATCCACGCCGTCGCCTCCGAGCGGGTCGCCGGGGGCACCGGGCTGTACCTGTAGCGGCCTAACTCCGCCCGGCCGGTCGGGGACGCCCCTACGATGGGTGCATGCCGGCCCCCTCCATCGCCGCCTCGCCCGAACAGCTCGACGCCGTGAAGTTCGACGCGTCGGGGCTGGTGCCCGCCATCGTCCAGGACCACCGCTCCGGCCAAGTGCTGATGATGGCCTACATGAACGCTGAGACCCTGGCCGAGACGCTCGAGTCGGGCCGTACGGTGTTCTGGTCGCGCAGCCGTCAGGAGCGCTGGCGCAAAGGTGACACCTCCGGTGAGCGCCAATGGGTGAAGGGTGCCTACTACGACTGCGACGGCGACACCCTTCTGTTCCTCGTTGAGCAGGACGGGGGAGGGGCCTGCCACACCGGCCACCGCTCGTGTTTCTTCCGGCCGTTCGGCTCGGAGACCGACCCGGCACCGACCTACTCGACGGCTGGCCGTTGACCTCGCTGTCGCGCGACGAGTTCGCCTCCCTGGGCGCCCGCTACAGCGTGGTGCCGGTCTGGCGCGAGCTGCTCGCCGACCTGACCACGCCGGTGGCCGCCTTCACCCGCCTGGCCGGTGACCGCTCCGAGCGGGCCTTCCTGCTCGAGTCGGTGGAGCACGCCGAGCGCTGGGGCCGGTGGTCGTTCGTCGGGCGCCGCCCGTCGGCGACGCTCATCGCCCACGGCCGCCGCATATCGGTGGAGGGGACCGTGCCGGCCGGTGTGCCGCTCGACCAGGGCGTGCTGGCCGCCGTCGGAGGCCTGCTCGACGTCTACCGCTCCCCGGTGATCGACGCCCTCCCCCCCTTCTACGGGGGAGTGGTCGGCTACCTCGGATACGACGTGGTGCGCGAGATCGAGCGCCTCCCCGACCTGCCCCCCGACGAGCTCGGCTACCCCGACGCTGTTCTGTCGGTGGTGGGCCAGGTGGCCGCCTACGACTACTGGCGCCAGCGGGTGACGCTGATAGAGGCGGTGCTGGTACCCGAGGCGGCCCAGTCCGATCGCACCGCTCTCGATGCGCTCTACGACCAGGCCCTGGCCCGTCTCGACCAGTTCGCCGCCGAGGGTGCCACTCCCGTCGACGAGCCACTGGTCGTGCCCCCCGAGCGCGAGGACGAGCTGCCCGAGGTACGCCGCCGCACCGCCCCGGAGATGTTCCGGGCCGCGGTGGAGGTGGCCAAGGAGCACATCCTGGCCGGGGACATATTCCAGGTGGTCCTCTCGCAGAGGTTCGACCTCGACCTCGAAGCCGACCCCTTCGATCTGTACCGGTCCCTGCGCCAGGTGAACCCGAGCCCGTACATGTACTTCCTGCGCCACCCCGAGCTGTGCGTGGTCGGCTCGTCGCCGGAGCCCATGGTTCAGTTGCTCGACGGTCGAGTGGTCTCGCGGCCCATAGCCGGGACCCGCCGGCGGGGACGGACCGACGAGCACGACCGCCGGCTCGCCGCCGAGCTCACCGAGCACCCCAAGGAGCGGGCCGAGCACGTGATGCTCGTGGACCTGGCCCGCAACGACGTGGGGCGGGTGGTCGACTACGGGTCGGAGCAGGTGGACGAGCTGATGACCCTGGAGCGCTACAGCCACGTTATGCACCTGACGTCGCAGGTGTCGGGCCGGCTGCGGACCGGTCTGGGGCCCATCGACGTCCTGCGGGCCACCCTCCCGGCCGGCACCGTGTCGGGGGCGCCCAAGGTCCGGGCCATGCAGATCATCGACCAGCTCGAGCCGGCCCGGCGGGGGCCTTACGCCGGCGTCATCGGATACTTCGATTTCTCGGGGAACCTCGACACCGCCATCACCATCCGCACCATGCTGGTCGGTCCCGACGGCCGGGCCAGCGTGCAGGCCGGTGCCGGCATCGTCGCCGACAGTGACGCCGACGACGAGGACCTCGAGTGCCGCAACAAGGCGGCCGCCCTGCTGGCCGCGGTCCCCGGGGCCCGCCGGATCAGCGCCGCCCGGGGACAGGGTGCGTCCCGTGTCTGACCACCCCGCCACCCCTCCCCAAGGGCCCGCCGCCCCTCCCGAAGGGGCCGCGACCCCTCCCGAAGGGCTCTACGCGCTGCGCCTGGCCCGCGACGTGATCGTCGGCCGGGGTCCCGAGGCGACCTCCTACCTGCAGGGTCAGCTCAGCCAGGACGTCGGATCCCTAGCCGACGGCGCCTCTGCGTGGTCGTGGCTCCTCGCCCCCAACGGCAAGGTGGACGCCCTGCTGCGGGTCACCCGCCTGTCGGCCGAGGAGTGGCTGCTCGACACCGACGCCGGGTGGGGTCCGGCGGTGGCGGCCCGCCTGGACCGCTTCAAGCTGCGCACCCGCGTCGAGTTCGCCCTGACCGACATGGCGGTGATCGGCCTGCGCGGTCCCGGATGGGAGCAGCTCTCAGAGTCGGTGACGGCCCTGGCCCGGGTGTCCCCGCCCTGGCCGGCGATGACCGGCGTGGACCTGCTCGGCGGCGATTCCGCCCCGCCCGGGGTGGCCGAGATCGACCCCATCGGGTACGAACCGGTTCGGATCGAGGCCGGCCTGCCGAGGATGGGGGCCGAGCTCGACGAGCGGACCATCCCCGGTGAGACCGGGCTGGTGGGCTTCACCGTGAGTTTCACCAAGGGGTGCTACACCGGCCAGGAGCTGGTCGCCCGGATCGACTCCAGAGGCGGCAACGTGGCCCGCCGCCTGAGACGGCTCCGCCTGGCTCCCGGCCCGGGTCCCACCGCCCCGTCGGCGGCCGCGGCGTCCGGGTCGGCGGACCCCGTGGGGGCCGGCTCCGAGCTGGTGACCGCTGATGGTCGGCCCGCCGGGGTGATCACCAGCGTGGCCGCGCCGGCCGCCGGGGAACCGGTGGCGCTCGGTTACGTACGCCGGGGTATCGACGGATCCGAGACGCTGCTCGTCGCCGGATCGGGCATCGAGGTGACCCAACGGGAGCTGCCGTTCTGAGAAGGGATCGGGCCAACGGCGCCTGGCGGGAATGGCCTCGGGACACCAGGGCCCGGGCCGCGGCGCTCCGGGCCGCGGCACTCCGGGCCGCAGCGCCGGCCCGGGCCGCGGTGCTCCGGGCCGCCGTGCTCTCCGTGGTCGCAGCGGTGCTGGCCGCCGGTTGCTCCTCGGGCGGGATCGAGAACCTGTCCTTCCCGCCTCCGCCGCTCACCACCGCCTCGCTGCCGGCCCCGGCCCCGACCCTGCCCCCCGGGCTGGCGGCGCAGAACGAGACGCCCGTCGCCGGGGTGACCACCACCACCGCTCCGCTGGTGTCGCCCGGGCCGGCGTCGATCAACGGCACGGTAACCGGACCCCAGGGTCCCGTCGCCGGGGCCACCGTCGAGGCCGACCGCTTCGTCGGCGACGCCTCCGCCCCGGTGCGCACCCAGACCGCGGCCGACGGCACCTGGGCCTTCCGCGGCATCCTCGGTGGCCAGTACCGCATCCGGGCCTGGCTGGCCCCCGACCTCGACATGGAGACCCCGGTGTCGGTGTTCGTGGTCGCCGGTCAGCCCCAGACGGTGTCCCTCCAGGTGGCCTCCTACGCCGACCTGCAGCTACAGACCAGCCTCGCACCCGCGGCTCCAGCCGTGGGGCAGCCGACCAACCTGGCCGTCCAGGTCAACAAGCTGTCCATCGACGCCAACGGGGTTCTGGCCGCCACCCCCGTGGTCGCCGCTCCGGTCCTGCTCGTCAACGGATCGGGTTGGCAGGTGAACAACGGCAACCCCCTTCTCACCGACGCCGCCGGCCAGGCGGTGTTCGAGGTCGAGTGCACCGCGGTCGGCTCCGACCCTCTCGCCGCTCAGGCCGGTTCCGACCCGCCGGTGGCGCTGAAACTTCCCTCCTGCGCCCCGCCGCCCACGACCACCACCACCCTCCTCGGACCCGGGGTCACCTCGACGACCTGCCCCACCACCCCGCTGGGGGATCGGACGACGACCACCGTCCTGGCCTTCGGCCAGTGCTGAGCGGTCCCGCAAGTCGCTGGGGGTAGCGGCGGCCCCCAAGGTAGGCTCAGGCACTCATGGCGACCACCTACCTCGACCGTATCGTCGCCGCTCACCGCGCCGAAGCCGCCGCCGACCGGCGGGACCGGGCGGCCCTCGAGGTCGAGGCCGCCGGGGCCGCCCCGGCTCGGGGCTTCGAGGCCGCGCTACGGGAATCGCCCACCGTGGCGGTCATCTCCGAGATCAAGCGGCGCAGCCCGAGCAAGGGCGATCTCGCCGCCGACCTCGATCCCGCCGAGCTGGCCCGCAGCTACCGACGGGGCGGGGCGGCGGCGCTGTCGGTGCTCACCGACCGGGACTTCTTCGCCGGGTCGGTGGCCGACCTCACCGCCGCCCGGGCGGCGGTGGACCTGCCGGTGCTGCGCAAGGATTTCACGGTGTCGCCCCTCGACGTCCTCGACGCCCGGATCATGGGCGCCGACGCCGTGCTGCTCATCGTCGCCGCTCTCGGGTCCGACGAGTTGCCGGAGCTGCTCGGGTTGGCCCGGGCGAGCGGTATCGACGCCCTGGTGGAGGTCCACGACGAGGCCGAAGCGGAGCGGGCCCTGGCCGCCGGGGCCAGCCTGATCGGGGTCAACCAGCGGGATCTGTTCACCTTCGAGGTGGACACCGACCGGGCCTGCCGGGTGGCTGCCGTTCTGCCCGACTCGGTGACCCGGGTGGCCGAATCGGGGATACGCGACGGCGACGACGTCCGGCGGCTGGCCGACGCCGGGTTCGCCGCGGTGCTCGTCGGTGAGACCCTGGTGCGCTCCTCCGACCCGGCCCGCACCCTGGCCGAGATGCGGGTGGATCGGGCCCGTACCTGATGTTCATCAAGATCTGCGGGATCACCTCCGAGGAGGACGCGCTGCTCGCCGTGGCCATGGGGGCCACCGCCGTCGGCTTCGTGTTCGCTCCGTCCCCCCGCCAGGTGGCTCCCCAGATCGCCTCCGACATCGCCAAGCGGCTCCCCCCGGAGGTGATCACCGTCGGTGTCTTTCGTGACGAGGTCCCCCAGCGGGTGTCCGACGTGGCCCACGCCGCCGGGCTGCGGGCGGTGCAGCTCCACGGGCACGAGACGCCCGACATGGCCAAGTGGTTGAAGACCCGGGTGCCCATGGTCATCCAGGCCTTCTCGGCCGGGGACATCCGGGTGCGCCGGGCCGGCGAGTACGGCGTGGACGCCGTGCTACTGGACGCGCCCAGCCCGGGGTCGGCCCAGCTGTTCGACTGGTCCCTCGCCGCCGAGGTGCCGGCCGGCCAGCGGGTCATCGTCGCCGGTGGTCTCGACTCCACCAACGTGGAGAGGGCCATCGCCCAGACCGGCTGCTGGGGAGTGGACGTCTCGTCGGGGGTGGAGTCGCGGCCCGGGACCAAGGACCCGATCAAGGTGAGAGCATTCATACAGGCCGCCCAGCGAGGTTTCGCCGCCATCGGCGACGCCTCGTTCGAGGAGCTGGCCGGGGACGAACCGGCCTTGGAACCGGCGACCGACGTATACGACTGGCAGGAGGATCAGTGAACGCAGCGGTGCACATGACCGACCCGGGCCCCGACGGGCGCTTCGGCGACTTCGGTGGGAGGTTCATCCCCGAATCGCTGGTGCCCGCCTGCCTGGAGGTGGAGCAGGCGTTCCGCTCGGCCTGGGCCGATCCGGCGTTCCGGGGGCGCCTCGATGACCTCCTGCGCGACTACGCCGGGCGCCCCACCCCGGTCACCGAGGCCAAGCGGCTGTCGGAGGAGCTCGGGGTGCGGGTCCTGCTCAAGCGGGAGGACCTGACCCACACCGGCTCCCACAAGATCAACAATGTCCTCGGTCAGGGGCTGCTGACCCTCCAGATGGGCAAGACCCGGATGCTGGCCGAGACCGGCGCCGGCCAGCACGGGGTGGCCAGCGCCACCGCCGCCGCCCTGTTCGGGCTCGAGTGCGTCGTCTACATGGGGGAGGTGGACACCGAGCGCCAGGAGCTCAACGTGTTCCGGATGCGCCTGCTCGGAGCCGAGGTCCGCCCCGTGCGCTCGGGCAGCCGGACCCTCAAGGACGCCGTCAACGAGGCGCTACGGGACTGGGTGGCCACGGTGGAGCACACCCACTACTGCATCGGGTCGGTGATGGGACCGCACCCGTTCCCGTGGATGGTCCGGGAGCTCCAGAGCGTGGTCGGCCACGAGGCCCGTGAGCAGTGCCGGGCCCTTCTCGGCGGCGCCGACCCCGACCTGGTGCTGGCGTGTGTGGGCGGCGGCTCCAACGCCGCGGGCACCTTCGCCGGTTTCGTCGAGACCGGAGCCGACCTGGTCGGCGTCGAAGCGGCGGGGGGCGCGGCGATGGACCGGGGTATCCCGGGGGTCCTCCACGGCATGCGGTCCTATCTGCTGCAGGACGAATGGGGCCAGATCCTCGAAGCCGAGTCGATCTCGGCGGGGCTGGACTATCCGGGCATCGGGCCCGAGCACTCCTACCTCGGTGACAGCGGGCGGGCCCGCTACGCCCAGGCCCACGACGACGAGGTGCTCGACGCGCTCCAGCTCCTCGCCCGCACGGAGGGCATCATCCCCGCTCTCGAGCCGGCCCATGCCCTGGCCTGGCTGGTCGGGGCGACCCGACGGGGTGAGGTCGAGGCCGGCTCCACGGTGCTGATGACCCTCTCCGGGCGCGGCGACAAGGACGCCGAGACGGTCATGGGCCTGCTCCAGTGAACGGGGTGGAGGTGGAGGCCCATCTCCGCCAGGTCCGGGCCGGGGGGCGCAAAATCCTGGTCACCTACGTCACCGGCGGGCTGGGGCCGGGGTGGGTCGACGCTCTGGAGGCCATGGTCGCGGCCGGCGCCGACCTGGTCGAGATCGGCATTCCCTACTCCGACCCGGTCATGGACGGCCCCACCATCCAGGAGGCCTCGGCCCGGGCCCTGGCCGAAGGAGCCAACCCGGCGTCCATCCTCGACGCCGTGGCCCGGGTCCCCGTGGCCGTGCCCCTGGTCGCCATGACCTACTACAACGTCGTGTTCCGCTCCGGCCACCAGCGCTTCGCCAGCCTGCTCGCCCAGGCCGGCGTGCGCGGCGCCATCGTGCCCGACCTGCCCCTGGAGGAGTCCGGAGAGTGGGAGGCCGAGGCCGAGGCCGCCGGGGTGGCCCCGGTGCTGCTCGCCGCCCCGGTCACCCCCGATGACCGGCTGGCCGAGATATGCCGACGCTCCCGGGGGTTCGTCTACGGCGTCAACCTGATGGGCGTCACCGGGGAGCGGGCCACGGTCTCCGGGGCCGCCGCGGTGCTGGCCCGCCGGCTCAAGGCGGCCACCGACCGCCCGGTGGTCATGGGCTTCGGGATATCCGGGCCCGACCAGGCGGTGGCCGCCGCCGCCGAGTCCGACGGGGTGGTGGTGGCCTCGGCCCTGATGCGCCTGCTGCTCGACGGGGCCGGTCCCGACGCCGTCGGGGCTGCTGTCGCCGACATCCGGCGGGCTCTCGACTCGGCCTGAGCGACGTCGTCTTGCGGCAGGTGGGTAACGCCGAGCGGCGCGGTGCTACCAGCGGGCCCGGTGGCGCTCCATCACCCCGAGCGCCGGTTCGTGCTCGGACAGCTCCACCCCGCCCGGCAGGCGGCCGTGGAACCGGCCGAAGGGCTGCACGTAGTCGCTGGTGAGCAGGCCGAGGCGGATCCGCTGCAGGCGGGCCCCTTCCTCCTCGAAGCACAGCAGCGACCCGTCGTCGCCCCACAGCTCGTCGAGGTCGGCGGCGAAGCGGACGGGGGGAGCCTCCACGGCGCGCCCGTTGACCCACACGGTGCGCTCGCTCATCGACTCGGCGTCGTGGATGCCGCGCACCAGGTTCCACACCACCGGCCATCCGTCGACGGTGGTACCGACGCCGGCCGACCACTCCCATTCGGTCACCCGGGCGTGGTAGCCGGCCGACTGGTCGAGCAGGCCCAGGGCCGACACCGGCCGGACCTCCATGCCGAGGGTCAGGTGGCCGTCGGCGCGCACCGGCGTCTTGCGGGTCCAGATGTAGGAGCGGCCGTGGGGGCTGACTACCTCCACCGGATCGCCGACCGGGGTAAAGGCCACCTCCAGGCGGGCCGGGCCGGAACGCACCGTCATCTCCCGGGCGCTGACCTCCACCCGGCGGGGCGCCACGACCAGCGTCTCGGTCTCGAGCACCCCGCGGCGACGGTCCCAGACGGCCCAGAAGCTCTGGGGAACCCCACCCACCCGGGCCCGGCCGGCGCTGATCATCAGGTCGGGGGCGAATATCCCGGCGTAGGTCCACTCCTTGAGCGGACGCCCGGAGCGGATGAGGGGCATCGGCTCGGGAGGTACCCGCACCGCCGGGCGGACCCGCCCGGGGGCCACGGCAGGGTCGGCGCCGGCGGGGCCCCAACCGGTGCGCTCGACCGGCGGGCGGCGACCGGCGTCGCCGGGCGACGCCGACGGCGGCGCACCGGCCGATCGCCAGGGTTGGCCGATCATGCGAACTCGAGCACCACTTTGACGTCTGTGGGCTGGCGGGTGTAAGCGTCGCGCCAGCTGTCGAGCGGCACCGACCGGGAGATGATCCGGCCCAGCCAGCCCTGGTCGGCGGCGGCCAGGGCCTTGGCCCCGGCTTCGTAGTGGCGGCGGTTGGCGTTGACCGAGCCGAACACCACGTCGTTCTCCAGGACCAGCCGGCGGTTGAGCAGCCCCACGTCGACCGACAGGTCCCGGCCGCCCGACGACACGCCGGTGAGGCAGACGATGCCGTTGGCGCCGGCGTGGTCCATCACGTCGAAGATGAGCGGGGCGACGCCGGTGCACTCGATGGCCACGTCCGGCTCGATGCCCGTGTCGGCCACCGTGCCGTGGTGGTAGTGGGCGCCGATGGCGGCCACCAGTTCGGGCTTGAGCCCGTCGGTGACCCGGTCCAGGACGTGCACCTCCAGGCCCCGCTCGACGCCGAGGAGGGCGGCCAGGAGCCCGATCGGGCCGGCCCCGGTGACCAGCACGGTCTTGGGCCTCCAGTCGGCCCGGGTGCCGATGCGCTCGATGTGGTCCCAGGCTTTGGCCACCACCGTCGTCGGTTCGAGCAGCACGCCCAGGTTGCCCAGGGCCGAGTCCACCTTGACCACGAAATCGGGGGTGATGCGGTAGCGCTCCCGGGCGTATCCGTGGTGCTCCTTGATACCCCACTCGGTGTACTGACCGTTGCGGCACATGTCCCATTCGCCGATGGCGCAGTTGGAGCAGGGGACCGGATCGGGGCGCCGGACGATGGCCACCACCAGGTCGCCGGCGGTGAGGCCGGAGTCGGCCGGCGCTTCGATGATCTCGCCGAGGGACTCGTGGCCGATGGCCAGGCGCTCCTCGCCCGGGGGAGCCCAGCCGTATTCCCCGCCGATGATCTCCAGGTCGGTGCCGCACACGCCCACCGCCCGGGTCTTGACCAGGACGGGGCCGTCGGACTCGGGAGGTTCGGGGAGGTCGGTGAGATCCACCGAGTCCTTCTGGAGGGGCACAACCGTCACCGCGCGCATGCACGCACCGTAGTCACCGGGGCGGCCCCGGGGGGCCATACCCCCCCCATCGCCGTGTCCGGCCCGGGCGGTGGCAAGCTGGAGGGGTGCTGCGCGCCGGGCGCCTGCTGGTCGCCAACCCCCTTCTGCCGGACCCCAACTTCGACCGCACCGTGGTGCTGCTCCTCGCCCACGGCGAGGAGGGGGCCCTCGGGTTGGTCCTCAACCGTCCCTCCCAGATGGAGGTCGGGGATCCGCTGCCCCAGTGGGAGCACCTGGCCGCCGAGCCGGCGGTCCTCTTCCTCGGGGGGCCAGTCCAGCACCAGGCGGTGATCTGTCTGGCCCGCAGCGACCCCGGGGCCAGCCGCCCCGGCGACCCGACCCCGGCGGCGGGAACCGAGGCGGTGACGCCGCCCGGCGACTGGAAGGAGGTGGCCCCCGGTATCGGGACCGTCGACTTGGACCAGGACCCGGGCCGGGTGGGCGATGCGGTGGGCGAGGTGCGCATGTTCGCCGGCTACGCCGGATGGTCGGCGGGCCAGCTCGAGGGGGAGATAGACGCCGGGGCGTGGTGGGTGGTCGACGCCGAGACGTCCGACGCCTTCACCCTCGACCCGGCCGAGCTGTGGAAGCAGGTCCTGCGCCGCCAGCCCTATCCGCTGGCTTTCGTGTCGTGGTACCCCGACGACCCCGCCCACCAGTAGCCCGCCCACCCGTATCCCGCCCGCGGCCCCCGCGGCCCCCGCGGCCCTCGCGGACCTCAGGCCAGTCGTGTCAAATCTACTGTCACGTCCAGGCCGGCGGTGGGGCCGCCGTGGAAGATGCCCTTGACGGGGGGCACGTCGGAGTAGTCCCGGCCGCGGGCGACGAGGACGTGGTGCTCGCCCGTGGAGCGCCCCGCGGTGGGGTCCACGGGGGTCCAGTCGCCGGCCCAGTACTCGATCCACGCGTGGCTCTCGCCTCTGACCGTCTGGCCGACCTCGGCGTCTCCGTGGGGGTGGACGTAGCCCGAGCAGTAACGGGCCGGGATGGCCATGGCCCGCAGCACCGCCAGGGACAGGTGGGCGAAGTCCTGGCACACCCCCTCGCCGCCCTCCCACGCCTGGACGGCCGAGGTGTGCACCCCGGTCGTGCCGGCCACGTACCGGAGCTGCTCGCCGACCCAGGCCACCGCCGCTTCGGCGGCCGCCGCCGGCCCCGACCCGCCGGGCCCGGTGCTCGACGACCGGATGGAGGCGGCCACCTCGTCGAGCCGCTCATCGCGGGGCACCTGGGCGGTGGGGGCCAGGAACTCGGCGTGTCGGCCACCGGTGGCCGATTCGAGCTCGGCCCAGGTCAGCGTGGAGGGGCTGGCCCGGAACCACTCCAGGCCCGGCAGCGGCGTCCCGTCGAACACGTCGCCGGGACTGTGCGACGTCTCGACCACCGACCGGCCGGTGATCACCAGCTCGTCGTGGGCCTGCTGGAGGTCGAAGGCGTGGACGACCGTGCCCCAGTAGTCGACGTAGCCGAACAGAGTGGTGGCCGGCTCGACGGTCACCCGGGAGTCGAGGACCAGCTGCCAGGGGGTGGTCAGGGGAGTCAGGCGCGTCTCGTTGTAGGACGACTGCACCGGCGCGGCGTAGCGGTAGCGGCTGACGTGCTCGACTCGGATGCGGTAGGTCACCTCTCCACCCCCACGACCTCCACGCTCCATTCGATGGGGCTGGTCTGGCGGAAGTAGCGGGCCGCCACCGCCGCGCTGGCCGCCCCGCAGCCCTTCTGCAGGCTGACCAGCAGCTCGTCGAGCTCGTCGACGAGGTCGTCGATGCGGCGGAACTCGAGGCTGGTGCGCAGGTGCCCGAGGACCCGGCGGCCCTCGTCGGGCATGCCGGCCCGTCCCGAGCGGGGATCGAGCTCGGCCAGGCACTCCTCGGCGGTGACGAGGGAGTAGAACACCGAGCGGGGAAACAGCCGGTCGAGGAGCAGGAACTCGGTGGCGAGGGTCGGTTCGGGTTCGCGGCGGTAGGTGCGCAGGAAGGCCTCGTGGGCCGAACAGGACCGCAGCAGGACCACCCAGTCCTGGTCGGCGGTGGTGACCGCGGCGGCGAGCAGCCGGGTGAGCATGTCGACGCGCTCGAGGCTGCGACCGAGCACCATGAAGCGCCACGCCTCGTCACGGCTCATGGTCGACTCGCTCAGACCGGCGATGATGGCGGCCCGCTCCCGGACGAAGCGGAAGAAGGCGTAGGGCGCGGTGCGGGCGGCCAGATCCAAGGCGGTGGGCAGGCCGTTGTAGGTGACGTTGAGGGCCTCCCACATCTCCGAGCTGATGGCCTCGCTCACCCCCCGGGCGTTGACCCGGGCGGAGGTGAGCGAGGACACGATGGAGCTCGGGTTGGTGGGATCGAAGGCCAGGACGTCGGTGACCCGGCGCGCCGACAGGGTCTCCATCTGCTCGGGGGGCAGCGTCACGCCCATGACCGACAGCAGGGAGCGGCACATCTCGGCTTCGCTGGTGAGCGGCGCCTCGAGCAGGTGGTGGATGTTGACGTCGAGGATGCGGGCGGTGTCCTCGGCCCGCTCGACGTAGCGGCCGATCCAGAACAGGCTCTCGGCGATGCGGCTCAGCACGGCGGACGCCGCGACTGCTGCTGTTGTTGCTGTTGCTGTTGGGCCCGGTCGGGGTCCTCCCAGCCGGGGCCGGCCTCGGGGCGCACCGAGACCGTCGGCGCCGGGTTGACCACGGGGTCGGGCGGGATGTCGTGGTGGCGGATCAGGCCGTCGGGGCCGGTCGGCACGGTCGGGTTGACGGTGACCCAGGTGTCCTTGGAGCCGCCGCCCTGGCTGGAGTTGACCACCAGGCTGCCCTCGGGTAGGGCCACCCGGGTCAGGCCGCCGGGGAGCACCCAGATCTGGTTGCCGTCGTTGATGGCGAAGGGCCGCAGGTCGAGGTGCCGCGGCGCCAGCCGGTCGCCGACGCGCGTCGGGGCGGTGGACAGCGCCACGACCTCCTGGGCCGTCCACGCCCGCGGCTCGGCGGTGAGCGTGGCGGCGGCGGTGGCCAGCTCCTCGTCGGTGGCCTGCGGGCCGATCAGGATGCCGTATCCCCCCGACCCGGCCACCGGCTTGAGGACCAGCTCGTCGAGGCGGGCGAGCACGGCGCGCAGCTGGTCGGGGTCCTCGAGCCGGTAGGTCTGCACGTTGGGCAGGATCGGCTCCTCGCCGAGGTAGTAGCGGATGACCTCGGGCATGTAGGTGTAGGTCAGCTTGTCGTCGGCCACCCCGTTGCCCACGGCGTTGGCGATGGTGACGTTGCCGGCCCGCGCCGCGTTGAGCAGGCCGGGGCTGCCCACCAGCGAGTCGCTGCGGAAGTGGAGCGGGTCGAGGAACTCGTCGTCGACCCGGCGGTAGACCACATCGACGCGTTCCTCGCCGTGGGAGGTGCGCATGTACACCCGACCCGACCGGCACACCAGGTCCCGGCCCTCCACCAGCTCCACCCCCATCTGGCGGGCCAGGAAGGAGTGCTCGAAGAACGCCGAGTTGTACACGCCCGGGGTCATCACCACCACCGTGGGGTTGCGGGTCCCCTCGGGGGCGGCCGCCCGCAGGGCCTCCAGCAGCTTGGCCGGGTAGCCGTTGACCGACAGCACCCGGTGGCTGCGGAACAGCTCCGGGAAGATGCGGGCCATCATGCGGCGGTTCTCGATCACGTAGGAGACACCCGACGGGCAGCGGATGTTGTCCTCGAGCACGTAGAACCGCCCGTCCCCGCCCCGCACGACGTCGATCCCGGCGACTTGGACCCGGACCCCGTTGGGGGGCTCGATGCCCCACGCGGCGCGATGGAAGTGCTGCGACGAGGTCACCAGGCGGCGGGGGATCACGCCGTCCTCGAGGATCTCGCCGGCCCCGTAGAGATCCTTGAGCAGGGCCTCCATGGCCTTGACCCGCTGGACGATGCCCGACTCGAGCACCGCCCACTCGTCCTCGGGGATGACCCGGGGGATCAGGTCGAGCGGGAAGGGCCGCTCCTCACCCGACAGCTGGAAGGTGATGCCGCGGTCGCGGAAGCTGCGGTCCCGGGCCGCGGCGCGGGCCTCGAAATCATCGGGGGGCAGCTCCTGGAGAGCGTCGAATAGACAACGGCTCGCCGGGCGCGGCACCCCGGGGGCCTCGAACATCTCGTCCCATGCCGGTCGGCCGTAGGGCCGGGCCGGGGCGTATCCCTCGAAGAGATCCCCCATGTCCCTCAGTCTGCCAGCATCTTGTTTCCGGGGCGTTACCCCACGGTTTCAGGTTCGCGGCGGCCGGGCCGCGGACCGCCGGCGGGCCCGCTCTGACTGGTCGAGCAGGACCTTGCGCAGCCGCACCACCGAAGGGGTGACCTCGACGCACTCGTCCTCGCGGATGAACTCGAGGGCCTGCTCCAGCGACAGCTGGAGGGGCGGCACGAGCCGTACCGTCTCGTCGGAGGCGGCCGCCCTCATGTTGGTCAGCTTCTTCTCCTTGGTGGGGTTGACGTCCATGTCCTCCGACCGGGCGTTCTCACCGACGATCATCCCCTCGTAGACCTCGATGCCGGGGCCGATGAACATGGCGCCGCGCTCCTGCAGGTTGGTGAGGGCGTAGGCGGTGGTGGGGCCCCGCCGGTCGGCGACCAGCGAACCGTTGGGTCGGGTCCGCAGCTCACCGTGCCAGGGCTCGTAGCCCTCGAAGATGTGGTGCAGTTGGCCCGTGCCGCGGGTCTCGGTGAGGAACTCGGTGCGGAACCCGATCAGGCCCCGCGACGGGACGATCCAGTCCATACGCACCCAGCCGGTCCCGTGGTTGACCATGTCCTCCATGCGGCCCTTGCGCAGCGACAGGAGCTGGGTGACCACACCCATGAAGTCCTCGGGGACGTCGACGCTGACCCGCTCCATCGGTTCGTGCAGCTTGCCGTCGATCTCCCGGGTGAGGACCTGCGGCTTGCCGACGGTGAGCTCGAAGCCCTCCCGGCGCATGATCTCGACCAGGACGGCCAGGGCCAGCTCGCCGCGGCCTTGAACCTCCCACGTGTCGGGCCGGTCGGTGTTCAGGACCCGGATGCTGACGTTGCCCACCAGCTCGGCGTCGAGCCGGCTCTTGATCAGGCGGGCCGTCAGCTTGGTGCCCGGGGGCAGCGTGCCCGAGGCCTTGCCGGCCAACGGCGACGTGTTGACCCCGAGGGTCATGCCGATGCTCGGGTCGTCGATGGTGATGACCGGCAGGGGCCGGGGGTCGTCGGGGTCGGCCAGGGTGTCGCCGATCATGATCTCGGGGATGCCGGCCACGGCGATGATGTCGCCCGGCCCGGCCCCCTCGGGGGGCGCGTCCACCCGGTCGAGCGCCTCGGTGACGTAGACCTCCGAGAGGCGCACCCGCTCCACCGTGCCGTCGTGGCGGCACCACGCCACCGACTGTCCCTTGCGGATGTAGCCGTTGCGGATCCGGCACAACGCCAGACGACCGACGTAGGGGGACGCGTCCAGGTTGGTGACCAGGGCCTGGAAGGGGTGACCCTCCTCGTAGGTGGGCGGCGGTATGCGCTCCACCAGCAGATCGAACAGAACCTTGAGGTCGGGGGCCTCGGCCACGTCCTCGGCGGCCAACGCCGCCCGACCGGCCCGGGCGTTGCAGTACACGATCGGGAACTCGATCTGCGACTCGTCGGCGCCGAGATCGAGGAACAGCTCGTAGACGTCGTCGACGACCTCCTGGGGGCGGGCGTCGGGACGGTCGATCTTGTTGATCACGCAGATCACCGGCAGCCGGGCCTCGAGGGTCTTGCGCAGGACGAAGCGGGTCTGGGGGAGGGGACCCTCGCTGGCGTCGACGAGCAGCAGGACGCCGTCGACCATGGTGAGGCCGCGCTCGACCTCGCCGCCGAAGTCGGCGTGGCCGGGGGTGTCCACGATGTTGACGGTCAGGTCCCCGTAGCGGACGGCCGTGTTCTTGGCCAGGATGGTGATGCCCTTCTCGCGCTCGAGGTCCATGGAGTCCATGACGCGGTCGGCCACCTCCTGGTTGGCTCGGAACGCGCCGGACTGGCGGAGCATGGCGTCGACGAGGGTGGTCTTGCCGTGGTCGACGTGGGCCACGATGGCCACGTTGCGGATGTCGGTTCTGTGCTTCATGGGGGGTGGTGTCCAGCCTACCGGGCCGGCGG
Organism: Acidobacteriota bacterium; assembly: GCA_028876385.1. Taxonomy (GTDB): domain Bacteria; phylum Actinomycetota; class Acidimicrobiia; order Acidimicrobiales; family Palsa-688; genus JAKCDU01. Next base: position 21,382 of record JAGWSF010000080.1, read on the forward strand.
CGCCGGGCTGCCCCGGACCGCTCAGTGGGCCGCGACGGGTCGGCCACCCGCCGGGGCCCGGCGGGTGCTGGCTACGATCCTGGCCCCATGGAAGCAGCACAGGTGGCCGCCCTGGAGGGCTGGCTCAGCGACCGCCTCGGTGAGTCGGTCCGCCTCGACGACTCGAGTCCCCTGTCGTTCGGGTTCTCGGCCGAGACCATCCAGCTCGACACCTCGGCCGGCCGGCTGGTGCTGCGCGTCGAGAGTCCCGATCCCGCCGTCTACCCCCAGCAGGCCCCGGGCTTCGACGTGGAGATCGACATCCAGTACCGCCTGATGTCGGCCTTGGCGGCCGGCACCGGGATCCCTCTCGCCCCGCTCGTGGGCTACGAGGCGTCCGCCGACGTCATCGGCGCCTCCTTTTTCGTGATGGGCTTCGTCGAGGGCGTGGTGCCGGTCGTCTCCCCCAGCTACGCGGCCGAGGGTTTCTTCGCCGAAGCCACGTCCGACGAGCGGCGCCGGATGGTACGCGGCGGGTTGGAGGTGCTGGCCGAGCTGCACACCCTCGACTGGCAGAAGCACGGGCTCGGCTGGCTCCTGCCCGAAGGCGAGGAGCCGACCATCCTGCGTCAGCTGCGCATCTGGCGGGACTACACCACCCGGGAGCTGGCCGGCCGGGAGCTGCCCCTTGTGACCGACGCCTACGACTGGCTGGAGGCCCACGCCCCGGCCCACGACGCCGCCGACGTGACGGTCAACTGGGGGGACCCGAGGCTCGGCAACGTGATCTGGCGGGACTTCCGCCCGGTGTGCGTCACCGACTTCGAGGCCGCCTCGATCGCCCCCTACGGGATGGACCTCGGCTGGTGGCTGATGTTCGACCGCTGGTCCCACGAGCACTCCGACGCCGTCCGCCTCCCCGGCGAGCCGACCCGCGAGGAGCAGGCCGCCGCCTACTTCGAGGCCAGCGGTCGGCCGCCCGTCGACACCTACTGGTACGAGGTGTTCGCCGCCGCCCGGTACTGCTCCATCGTCGTGCGGGTGATGAACCGCACCGTCGAACGGGGCCTGATGCCCGCCGACAACGTCTACTGGCGGGAGAACCAGTCGACCGCCTGCCTGGAGGCCCTTCTGTCATGAGCGACACCCACCCCGACGACGAGTTCCACCCGCCGACCTCCGACGACCCCTACTGGACCGAGACCTGCTGGTTCACCTTCGCCGTGCCCGAGCGACGCCTGTCGGGCCAGCTGTACCCGTTCTTCCGCACCAACCAGAAGGTGTGCGCGGCGGCCGCCTACGTATGGGACGAAACCGGCGATCAGCCGTGGAACGTGCGCTACGCCAAGAACTTCTGGCACCTGCCGATCCCCGAGCAGCCCCTGTCGGACATCACCTTGGCCAACGGCATCCACTACCGCTGCCGCTCGCCCCAGCAGTCCTACGAGCTCACCTACCACGACCCCGACGGCGACGACCTGCACATCGAGCTCACCTACGAGGCGGTGGCCCGGCCCAACTACCTCGGCGAGAGCCACCTCGACCAGCCCGGCCGCTACCGGGGCACGATCGTCCTGGACGGGGAGGAGATCGCCGTCGACGCCTACGGCTTCCGGGACCGGTCGTGGGGGCCGCGCCCGCAGTTCGGTGAGGGCTACGGCTCGAGCGGATACAACTACGCCACCGCCGGGCCCGATCACGGTTTCCACACCATCACCATGGACTTCGGGCAGGGCTACCAGTCCATCCACGGCTACTACATGCGCGACGGGGTGTGGGCCAAGGTGGCCGCCGCCACCCGGACCGTCGTCGAGCGCGACGCCTGCGGGTTCCCCACCCGGGTGGAGGTCTCCGGCACCGACGAGACCGGGAGATCGTTCGAGGCCGAGGGGCGCTGCCTCAACCACATCGCCCTGCACCTCAACCCCAACCTGTTCACCGTCAACTCCCTCACCGAGTGGAAGCTCGACGGGGTGGACTGCTTCGGCGAGGACCACGATAACTGGAGCGCCCCCGGCGCCCGGCGCTTCTTCCGGGCCCACCAGGCGGCTCGCACCACCTGAATCGCCCGGCCCCGGACCGGGGGCGCCCCGCCCCGGGGCGTCGGGTCAGCGCCCGCGCTGGTGGTGCTCGTGCATCCGCCGCCGGATCAGGGCCCGCCGTTCCTGCAGCTCCCGGTAGGTCATCGAGTTGACGTCGTCGGAGACCCCCAGCTGGGCCCGGACGCTTCCGAGGTCCAGTTCCCGCTCGCGGGGGTCGACGCCGACCTCGCTGGCGATGCGCTCGCCGTAGCGCTGGGTGAAGTACATGGCGACCCGGGTGACCTCCTCGAAGAGGTCCAGGTCGGGGGCCAGCGTGGCGAGGGCCCCGTCGATGAACAGCAGGTCCTTCACGTAGAGCATCAGCACCTTGGGCAGCCGGGCGCCGTAGTCGAGCAGCTTCTTGATGACGTCGCGGATTTCGGCCAGCAACTCCTCGGGGGACATCTGGGTGGGGTCCTTGACCGGCTGGTCGATGCCGAGGTCGCGGATGACCGCGTCGATGTCGGTGTCGGCGGGCAGGGCCCCGAGGTCGCGTACCGCGGCCATCTGCATCCTCGGGTCGTTGATGGTGCCCCCCATCAGCATGCGCAGGAAGGCGTGGCGGCGGGCCTGGTCGAGGCGGCCGGTGATCCCGTAGTCGAGCAGGGCCACCCGGCCGTCGGCCTGCACCAGCAGGTTGCCGCCGTGCAGGTCGCCGTGGAACACCCCGTGGATGATGGCCCCTTCGAGGAACGAGATCATCAGGGCCCGGACCACCTCGGTGGTGTCGATCCCGGCCGCTTTCATCCCCGCCACGTCCTCGAAGGAGAAGCCGCTCAGGCGCTCCATGACCAGCACCCGGCGGGTGACGAGCTGGGGGTGGGGGCGGGGCACGACCACCGACCGCTGGTCGGTAGCGGCCAGCACCGCGGCCACATCCAGCATGTTGTCCGCTTCCAGGCGGAAATCCAGCTCCTCGACGATGGTCTCGGCGAACAGCTCGACCAGGGCGGGAGGGTTGGCCAGCGCCGAGACCGGGATGCGCCCGATGAGGTGGGGGGCGATCCAGCTCATGGCGGCCAGGTCGCGTCGCACGGTGTCGGCCACCGACGGCCGCTGCACCTTCACCACCACCGCTTCCCCCGAGTGGAGGGTGGCGGCGTGCACCTGGGCGATGGAGGCGGCGGCCAACGGCTGGCGGTCGAAGGTGGCGAAGACCTCCTCGATGGTGGAGCCGAGGTCGGTTTCGACGACGCGCCGCACGGTGTCGAAGGTCTCCGGCGGGACCCGGTCGCGCAGCAGGCGGAACTCCTGGACCAGCTCGGAGGGGAACAGCCCCTCGCCCGACGAGAGGATCTGGCCCAGCTTGATGTAGGTCGGGCCGAGGTCGGCGAAGGCGTGGCGCAGCCGCTTGGACAATCCGGCGCGCGACAGCTCGGGGCGGTCCTGGCGCCGGGCCGCCCGGCGGTCCACCAGGTACCAGCCGGCCAGGGCCCGCCCCAGGCGGCCGGCCACGGTCAGCACCCGGCCACCGGGCGGCAGGGCCCGGCGGCGCAGGAGGCCGGGGACGGTGGCTTGCGTGGCCCGGCGCCGGGCCGGGGCGGCGACACGCCATTCCATGCGGTCGGGGTCGACCAACCAGGGCGGCTCGCTGCTGAAAGCGCCGACGGTCAGGTCGGCGGGAATGACGGTCGGCATCGGCGCACCGTATCGCAGGCCCGGAGGCAAACGGCGCGGGTCTAGAGCGGCTCCGCCGGGGGCGTCGTGCGGGGTCGGCCCGGTACGGTGTCGACCATGACCGCTGACACGTTCCGGGCCTTCGTGGCCGCCCAGACCGACGACGGTTTCGCACGCGCCGTCAAGGAGGTGCCCGTCACCGACCTGCCCGACGGGGTCCTCGTCGACGTCTCCTGGTCGAGTGTCAACTACAAGGATGCCCTGGCGTCCAGCCCCGACGGACGGGTCGCCCGCATCTCACCGCTCATCCCCGGGATAGACCTGGCCGGCACGCTGGCCGAAGACGCCGGTCACCTCTCGGCGGGGACCGCGGTGCTGGCCCACGGCTACGACATCGGGGTGTCGCGCCACGGGGGATTCGCGTCCCTGGCCCGTGTCCCCGAGGAGTGGCTCGTGCCTCTCCCGACCGGCCTCGACGCCCGCGACGCCATGGTCATCGGCACCGCCGGGTTCACCGCCGCGCTGTCGGTCATCGCCCTGCAGGACCACGGGATCACCCCCGAACACGGGCCCATCCTGGTGACCGGGGCCACCGGCGGGGTGGGCAGCAGCGCCGTCAACATCCTGGCCGGGCTGGGCTACGAGGTGGTGGCCAGCACCGGGAAGGCCGACGCCCACGAGTATCTGCGCTCCCTCGGGGCCATCGACATCGTCGACCGCAACACCCTCGGCGAGTCGGTCGGGCGACCGCTCGACTCGATGCGCTGGGCCGGCGCCGTCGACTGCGTGGGCGGGGTGACCCTCGCCAACGTGCTGGCCGGGATCCGCTACGGCGGAGCGGTGGCGGCCAGCGGCCTGACCGGAGGTGCCCAGGTGCCGACGACCGTCATGCCCTTCATCCTCCGGGGCGTTTCCCTCCTCGGCATCGACTCGGTGCAGACCCCCATCGAGCGGCGCCGGGAGGTGTGGCACCGACTCGCCGGCGACCTCCGGCCCGGGCTGCTCGACAGCATCGGCACCGCCGTCTCCCTCGACGATCTGGACGGGGTCTTCGACACCATCCTGCGGGGCGGGGTGACGGGCCGCTACGTGGTGGCCACCGGCTCCTGACGGTGGCCACCCGCTGCGCTCAGGAAGCGGCGGGGCGCATCCGGTTGCGGTCGGTGTGCACGACCACGTCGCTCCAGCGGGCGTGCTCGATCCGGGACGTCTCCTCGTAGGACCACGAGCCGTCGTCGTGGACGGTGACGTTGACGTCGTAGGAGCTGGTGCGGGCCGAGCGGGCGAGGAAGGGGTTGGACAGGATGCCGAACACCTCCGACCCGCTCTCGGCCTTCATGGTGTAGCTGCGTGAATCGGGCGTGGCGTCGCCGCCGGCCAGCACGGTCGAGCCGCGCGGCACCATGAAACAGCGCATAACCACCCCGTCGGCGGCGTCCCACAGCCAGTAGCCGACCTCGGTGTGGAACGGATTTTCCTCGCCGGCGCGCCAGGCGGCGGTCCGGTAGTCGAGGCCGTAGAGGCTCTGGGTGCCGTTGGCGACCGGGCCGAAAGCCTTCATGGTGGTCTTCTCGGTGAAGGGCGTCTCCACGATCTCGCCCTTCTCGTTGTTATAGGACACGTCCAGGCCCTCATCGCCGAACCACTCGCCGATCAGCGGCGCGAGAGGACCCCAGGCATCGAATTCGCTCATCGCCTGGAAGTTAGCGGATACCCGGCGGGGTCAAGGGGACCCGCGGCCCGGGTTCCCGATGTGACTTTGGGCCCTACCGGAGGGGAACGGATCGGCGAAACATCCGAGGGTGGGATACACCTCCTCCGCCTGCCGGGTCGGCGATCACCGCTACTGCGAGGAGCGACGCATCATTCCCGACTGCGGCTGTGACTGCCATTCCGAGGGCGGTGGTCGGCCCGATCATCCCCACGGCGGCCCGGCCAACCCCCGTCGGTCGCCGCGCCGGGGTGGCAGCTCCTAGATTGCGGAGATGGCTCAACTCGCGGTGGGTGACCCGGCCCCGGACTTCACGCTCCTGGACCAGCATGGCCGTTCGACGTCCCTGGAGGACTACCGGGGCCGCCACGTCCTCGTCTACTTCTACCCCAAGGCCGACACGCCGGGCTGCACCACCCAGGCCTGTGGCCTGCGCGACATCCTCGGAGACATCGGTGACAGCGCGGTAATCGGCATAAGCCCCGACAAGCCGGCCAAGCAGGCCAAATTCGACGACAAGTACAGTCTCGGCTTCCCGCTGCTCGCCGACGAGGACCATGCCGTGGCCGAGGCCTACGGGGTGTGGGGCGAGAAGAAGAACTACGGCAAGACCTACATGGGCATCATCCGGTCGGCGTTCCTCGTCGACGGCGCCGGTCGACTGGCCGGGGTCTGGTACAAGATCTCGCCGGCCGACACGCCGAAGAAGCTGCTCGCCGCCCTGGCCCCCTGAGGTCACGGGGCCGGGGCGGCGGTCGCGCCGATCAGCTCGGCGGGACCATCACGATGGTGCCGTTGTGGCCGCCGAAACCGAAGCTGTTGGACAGCGACGGCCCCGGGGTCCACGGCCGCGCTTCGCCGGTGACCACGTCGAGATGGATCTCGGGGTCCATCTCGGTCAGGCCGGCGGTGGGCGGGATGGTCTTGTTGGCGATGGTGAGGGCCAGGGCCACGGCCTCGATGGCGCCGGCCGCACCGAGGGAGTGCCCGGTGATCCCCTTGACCGATGTGACCAGCGGTCCGGGCATCCCGAACACCCTGTTCAGCGCCTGGCTCTCGGCCATGTCGTTGGCCGGGGTGGACGTGCCGTGGGCGTTGACGTGGACGATGTCGGCGGCCGACAATCCGGCGTCGAGGATGGCCAACTCCATGCAGGCCACCGCGCCCGAACCGCCGGGGGCGGGGGCGGTGATGTGGTGGGCGTCGGCGGTGCTCGCGCCGCCGGCCAGCTCGGCGTAGATACGGGCGCCGCGAGCCACGGCCCGCTCGTACTCCTCGAGGACGAGCACCGCGCCACCCTCGCCCATCACGAAGCCGTCCCGTTTGGCGTCGAAGGGCATGGACAATCCGCTGGTGGACAGGGCCGTCATGTTGGCGAAGCCGGCCACACCTATGGGGGTCATGGCCGCCTCGGACGAACCGGCCAGGACGACGTCGCAGCGGCCTGAGGCCACCAGGCGGGCGCCGGCGGCCACGCTCTGGGTTCCCGCCGCACAGGCCGTGACGATGGCCTCGCAGGGGCCGCACATGCCGTAGCGCATCGACACGTCGGCGGCGGCCCGATTGCCCATCATCATCGGCACGAGGAACGGGGTCACCCGCCGGGCGCCCTTCTCCATCATCAGGTGGATCTGGTCCTCGAGGGTCTCGATGCCGCCGATGCCGGTGCCGATCAGCACGCCGGCGCGCGACGGGTCCACGCCCATGGCCGCCACCCCGCCGGCGTCGGCCACGGCCTCGTCGGCGGCGACCGCCGCGAACTGGGTGAAGCGGTCCACGCGGCGGAGCTCTTTGGGCCCGTAGATCGACGAGGCGTCGAAGTCCTTCACCCGCCGGGGGCCCTCAGGGGCCGGCCCGAGCAGGCCGGACCAGAAGGCCTCCCGACCGATGCCGCACGGTGCCACCACGCCCAGGCCGGTGACCGCGACGCGCCGACCGGGGACGCCCGGGTGGCCCCCGGAGGGGAAGACGGCCAGCATCAGAGCTTGGAGGTGACCAGCTCGAAGGCCTGACGCACGGTCTTGACTCCCTCGAGCTCGGATTCGTCGACCGAGATGTCGAATTGCTCCTCGAGGGCCATGACCAGCTCGACCAGATCGAGGCTGTCGGCGTCCAGGTCGTCGGCGAAATTGGCATCCGGGGTGACCGCTGTAGCGTCCACTTGGAGCACCTCGACGGCGCACTGCTTGAACTTCTCGAAGGCTTCGGCTTCCGCTTCGCCCATCGGCTGCTGTTCTTGTTCCATCACCACTCCCGGCTTCAGGTTTGATCTGTGAATGTAGTCCCCGGCGTCAGCGGCCAGGGGGGTCCTGCCAGCGCCAGACGGCCGACGCCCAGGTCATGCCGGCACCGAAGCCGGCCAGAAGGAGATGGTCGCCGTCTTGGATGCGACCCTTCTCGATGGCATCTATGAGGGCCAGGGGGATGGAGGCCGAGCTGGTGTTGCCCGTGCGCTCGATCACCGTGGCGATGCGGTCCTTGCCCAGTCCCAGGCGCGACGCTGCGGCCTCGATGATGCGGATGTTGGCCTGGTGGGGCACGAAGAGGGCGATGTCGTCGACGCCGACTTTGGCCCGCTCCAGCGACTTGGTGGCCGACTCCACGGTGGCCAGCACGGCCCGGCGGAATACCTCCTTGCCGCGCATGACCATGCCCGACCCGTGCTGGGCGTACAGCAGCGGGACCAGGTTGCCGTCCACGCCGAGATCCCAGCCGAGCAGCGACCCCTCGCCGGGGACCGCTTCGAGCACCACCGCGCCCGCTCCGTCGCCGAAGAGGAACGCGTTGGTCCGGTCGGACCAGTTGGTGGCCCGGCTCAGGGTCTCGGCACCGATCAGCAGCACCCGTTCGGCGCCCGCCGAGATCAGGCCGCTGGCCGTGACCAGGCCGTAGGTGAAGCCGGCGCAAGCCGCGTTCAGGTCCATGGCGCCGCTGCGGATCCCGAGCGCGGCGGCCACCGAGGCCGAGTTGGCGGGGATCAGCTGATCCGGCGTGGTGGTGCAGACGATCACCAGCCCAATGTCGTCAGGTGAGACCCCGGCCCGCTCGAGGGCCTGGCGGCCGGCGTCGGCGGCGAGGATGCCGGTGGTGCCCAGCCCGCTGTCGGGGGGATCGGCGGGCGGGGGAGGGCTCACGAAGGGCCCGGTGGCACTGTGCCGGCTGCGGATACCGCTGCGCTCGAAGATCCACTCGTCGGTGGTCTCGAACAAAGTGGTGATGTCGGCGTTGGTCACCACCCGCGGTGGTAGGGCGGTGCCCCACCCGGTGATCGTCACTCCGGTCATGCGGTATGCAACCACACGATGGGCTGGCCCGCTTGGACCCTCTCGCCCGGGTGGGCCAGCCAACCCTCGAGGCGACCCCCGAAACCGGCCAGAACCTCGTCCTGGCCGACCGTCCCGAGCCTGGTCCCCACCTCGATGCGCTCACCCGGCCCGGGTCCGCCGGGCGCCGGCTCGAACACTCCGGCGACGGGGCTGATCACCACCCGCTCGGAGACGTAAAGCAGCTCGCCCTGGTGGTCGAGGGCGTAGGCGTGGAGGGCATCGTCGCCGGTCAGTGCCCCCACCAGCGCGTCGAGGTCGCCGGGGGTGGAGACGGTGAGGGTCGTGGCGCTCGGGAGAGTGGCGGCGATCATGGAACGCAGCGAGTCGCCCGGCCCCAGCTCCACGAAACAGGTTTCGGGGTCGAGGTGGACGTCGTCGAGGCCGGCCAGTCGCAGCACGCTCTGGTACCAGCGGATGGGGCTGCACAGCTGGGCCGACAGGAGCACCTTCCAGTCCTCACCGCGCTGGTGGAAGCGGCTGTCCACGTTGGCCACGACCGGCGTGTCGGGGTCGTGGATGGTCACCGTGGCCAGCATCTTGCGCAGGCGGTCGCGGGCCGGGGCCATGAACGGCGTGTGGAAGGCGCCCCCGACGCGCACCGCGACGGACCGTTTGGCCCCCATCTCCATGGCCACGTCTACGGCGCGCTCCACCGATTCGGGGTGCCCGGCGATCACCGTCTCCTCGGGGCCGTTGAAGTTGGCCACCCAGACCTCGCCGTCGGCCAGGCGGCAGGCGATGTCGACGGTGTCGGCCGGGCACCCCGCCACGACGGTCATCACGCCCGCCGACGCGTCGGCCGCGGCCTGCATGGCCTCGCCCCGCTCGGCCACCAGGCGCACCGACTCCTCGAACCCGAGGGCACCGCTGGCCGCCAGCGCGGTGTACTCACCCACCGAGTGGCCGGCCAGGCGGGTCGGCTCGATGCCGAGGCGTTCGACCGCGTCGAGCACGAGCAGGCTGAAGGTGAAGGTGGCGAGCTGGGCGTTGCGGGTCTCGGTCAGCTCGGCTTCGCCGGCCTCGGTCAGGAGATGGCCGATGTCCCGATCGGCGGCCACCGAGGCCTCCTCGACGACCTCCCACGAGGGATGGTCGACCCAGGGCGAACCCATCCCCGGCCTCTGCGCTCCTTGGCCGGGGAAGACGAAGGCGGGCACTTTGGTTTCGCTCCTCCTCAGGGTGTGACGAATCGGGCGAGCGGGACGCCCGGGCTATCTGACCGGCCCGATCGCCGAAACGTAACGGCGGATCCCATCAAGCTAACTAGGTCTCGCCGCGGCCGGCGGGTTACCCCTGGGTAACCCGCCGGTGCTGGCCCACCTCAGCCCCCGGCCCATCAGGCGATGGGCGTCTCAGCCCCCGGCCCATCAGGCGATGGGCGTCTCAGTCCCGGCCCATCAGGCGATGGGCCGTGGCGTCTTCCTCGAAGCGCAGCGTCTTGACCAGGTGGACCACCGTGCCGCGCTCGGGCGCGGACTCGAAGCGGACCTGGTCCACGAGGGCGTGCATCAGGGCCAGGCCGCGGCCGTGCTCAGCCTCGGAGTCGGCCATCTCGGGCAAAGCGAGGGATCGGTGGTCGAAGCCCCTTCCCACGTCCACCACCCGGATGTGGGCGGCGCTCGGGTTGATGGTCACGGCCACGTCGTAGGCGTCCCCCGGACCGGAGTGGTCGATGACGTTGGCGCAGGCCTCGGTGACGGCCAGGTCCACCGCGTCGGCGTCGTCGGAGACTACCCCCACCTCGTCCATGGCGGCGCGGATCAGATGCCGGGTGACCGGCACGCTCAGAAGGTCCCGGGGTAGCTCCAGGGACAGCGTGACCTGGAAGCGGCGCTGTCCCTCCTCGTCGTCGGCCGGACCCTCCTCCGAGGGAGGCGGGGGCCAGCGGTAGCCGTGGGCCACCTCGGGATCCAGTTCGGACGTCAGGTCCACGACCATCCGGCACTCGCGGTCCCCCTCGGCCAGGCTCTCCATCATCGAGACGGCGGCGTGGCCCCCCACCCGCGCCGCTGCAGCCCCGGCCAGGGCCGAGGTGAAGCGGCACATCCCGGGGCTGGTGAGCGGACCGAACGGGCAGCGGCGGTTGCGCAGGACGAGGCGGGTCTGGTCGGCGTCCACCAACTCGAAGTCGGCGCCGAGCTGACGTTCCATCTCGATGACCGCCTCGCCGAGGGCTCGGCCGTCGGCCGGGGCGCCGAGGTGGGCGGCCATGTGGGCGGCCATGGTGCTGCCGGTGCATGCGGCGGCTTCCTCGAGGCTGCGGCCCGACCAGATCTCCGAGCTGAGCAACCCCAGCACATGGCCGGCCTGGAGCGGACCGGCGGCCCAGCGGCCCAGGTCCGAAGGGGGGAGGTCCAGGTCTCGCTGCGGTATGCGGGCCACCCCGAGGGCGACGACCGTCGCCTCCCCGTTAGACCCCAGGCCCGACGCCAGGCGGGCCGAATGGTCGTGGGCCCGGGTGGCGCCGTCGCCGACCGGGTCGCCGGGCAGCTCTCCGTCGGGCAGCGGCCGCAGTCGCAGCAGGCAGTGGCGCCCCGACCAGTCGAGGCTGGCCCACACCGGGCCCGGCTCCACCCCCCGGAGCCCGTCGTGGAGGATGGGTCGGGCCAGCTCGACCACGCCCGGCTCCGCGGCGTGACGACTCAGATGATCGGCGATGTCGGACTCGATCAGATCGGCAGCTCCCGCCACCCGGGTATCGACACACCAGTCCATGTCCCAAGGTGTACCGCGATGGGCGTTTTTTGACTCCCATTGTCTCCCGGTGGGGGAGCCGCTCTCACTACCGTGGCTGCTGATGAGCATCGCCCTCGCCGTTTCCGCCGTGCTAGCCGCCGTGTTGGCCGTGATACTGGCCGTCGTGGCCCGGCGGGCCGCCGTCGCTCGTCGTCGCCACGCCGCAACGCGCGACGACCTGCAGGCCCGGCTGAGCGCGGCGTCGGCCCGCCTCGACGAGGTGGAGCAGGACAGACGGGCCGTGGAGGCCAGGGTCACCGCCGCCGAGGGTCGGGTGCGAGCCGCCGAGCAACGGGCGAGCGACGCCGAGCGCCGGGCCGGGGAGGCCGAGAAGCGGGTGGCCGAGGCCATGCGGCGAGCCGACGAGGCCCGCCTGCAGGCCGACGAGGCGACCCGTCCGGGATCGGCCGGTCCGGCGACCACCGCGGTATGGGAACTGGAGCACCTGCGCATAACGAGGGAATGGCTCGACGTGGTGGGCCCCGGTATCGGCCTCCCTCAGCCGTGGGACGGGACCATCGCCCCGGTGGTGGCCACCGAGCTGGCGGTGATACGCGAGACCATCGGCACCCCGAGCGAGCTGACCCTCCTGGGCCCGTCGGCGCCGGCCAGTCCGGCTCACGCCGCGGTCGCGGCCCGCGTCAGTGTGGAGATGCTGCGCACCCTCGCCCGTTCCGGCGAGGAGATGGAGGTGTCGCTGAGCGCCGAGGCCTTGACCGTGGTGCAGCCCGTATGGCCCGATGAGGCGCCCCCCGACCTGTCCGGGCTGTCCGCAGTGGCCTCCGCCGGGGGGTTGTCTCTGTCGGTCACCGGCGCACCCGGCCGGATCGAGGCCCGGCTGCAGTTGGCGTGAGCGACCGACCGGCCAGGGACGACTTCCGCCGGGCGGTCATCGAATCGCTGTCCACCGTCGGCCCCGGTCAGGTGGTGAGCTACGGGGACCTCGCCGCCCAGGCCGGTCGGGCCGGCGCGGCCCGGGGGGTGGGTGCGGTCCTGGCATCGAGTTCGCCGGCCGAGGGCCTGTGCTGGTGGCGGGTCGTCTACGCCGACGGCCGCCTGGCGCCCGGTCACGAACCCGTCCAGGCGCGGCTGCTCGAGTCCGAGGGGGTGACGGTCCGCGACGGGCGGGTGGTGGCCGCCGCGAGGTCGGGGCTGCCCCGGCGGCGGGCCGGGTAGCTTGGCGGCATGGCACACGAGGTCAGAGGTGTGGTCGCCGCCGCCAAAGGGGCTCCGGTGACCATCGAGAAGGTCATGGTCCCAGATCCCGGTCCCGGCGAGGCTCTCGTCGACGTGCTGGCCTGCGGTGTCTGCCACACCGATCTCCACTACCGCGAGGGCGGGATCAACGACGACTTCCCCTTCCTCCTCGGTCACGAGGCGGCCGGCCGGGTCGCGGCCGTGGGCCAAGGGGTCACCGACGTCTCCCCCGGCGATTTCGTGGTGCTCAACTGGAGGGCGGTCTGCGGTCAGTGCCGGGCCTGTCGCCGGGGGCGCCCCCAGTACTGCTTCGCCACCCACAACGCCACGCAGAAGATGACCCTCGAGGACGGCACGGTCCTCTCGCCGGCCCTCGGCATCGGCGCGTTCGCCGAGAAGACCCTCGTCGCCGCCGGCCAGTGCACCCCGGTGTCGGACCAGGCCGACCCGGCGGTGGTCGGGCTGCTCGGGTGCGGGGTGATGGCCGGACTCGGCGCCTCGATGCTCACCGGCAACGTGGGCCGCGGGGATTCGGTGGCGGTGTTCGGCTGCGGTGGCGTCGGCGACGCCGCCATCGCCGGCGCCCGGCTGGCCGGAGCCACCACCATCGTGGCCGTGGACCTAGACGACCGCAAGCTGCAGTTGGCCCGTCAGTTCGGGGCCACCCACACCGTCAACGCCTCGACCGAGGACGCCGTGGAGGGCGTGCGGGCCGCGACCGGAGGTTACGGAGCCGACGTGTGCGTCGAGGCGGTCGGGCACCCCAAGGTGCTCGAGCAGGCGTTCTTCGCCCGCGACCTGGCCGGCACCGTGGTGCAGGTGGGGGTGCCCACGCCCGACATGCAGTTCCCCGACATACCCATGATCGAGTTCTTCGGGCGGGGCGGGGCCCTCAAGCCGACCTGGTACGGCGACTGCCTGCCGAGCCGGGACTTCCCGCTCCTCGTGGACCTCTACCTGCAGGGCCGGTTACCTCTCGACCGCTTCGTGTCGGAGCGCATCGGCCTCGACGAAGTGGAGGAGGCCTTCCACAAGATGGAGCGCGGCGAGGTGCTGCGCAGCGTCGTGGTCCTGTGATCGAGCTCGTCACCACCGACGGACTGTTCCGCCTCGACGGTGGCGAGTGGGAGGTCACCAACAACATCTGGCTCATCGGCGACGACCGCCAGGTGATCGTCGTGGACGCGGCCCACGACCCGGCGCCCATCGTCGCCGCCGTCGCCGGCCGGAGGGTGGCGGCCATCGCCCTGACCCACGGTCACAACGACCACATCAACGCCGCCGTCGGCCTGCAGGACGCCGTCGACGCCCCCATCCTGCTGCACCCCGCCGACCGGATGCTCTGGGACCAGGTCTACCCGGACCGGGGGCCCGACGGCGATCTCGTCGACGGGGCGACCGTGGCGGCCGGCGGCACCGAGCTGCGGGTGCTGCACACCCCGGGACATTCGCCGGGAGGCTGCTGTTTCGTGGTCGACGACGGGCCCCACGTCTTCAGTGGGGACACCCTCTTCTGCGGGGGCCCGGGGGCCACCGGGCGCAGCTTCAGCGACTTCTCGGTGATCGTCGAGTCGATCCGCCGGCGGCTGCTCACCCTGCCCCCTGAAACGGTGGTGCACACCGGTCACGGGGAGTCCACCACCGTCGGCCGGGAAGCCCCCGACCTCGAGGAGTGGCTGCGCCGGGGGCACTGACCCGGGCGGCCGGCCGGGGCGAACGCGCCGCGGGGGACTTTGGCGGCCACCTGCTGACATACTGGGACCGGTTTCGGGGAGGCCCGGACAGGTTTCGGGGAGGAAGGTGTGGGGATGGACATCAACGATCTCGTTCTGGTGTCGGTGGACGACCACGTGGTCGAGCCGCCCGACCTGTTCGAGGGCCACATACCGGCCCGCTACCGCGATGACGTGCCCAAGCTCATCGAGCGCCCCGACGGCACCAACGCCTGGGTCTTCGAGGGCCAGGAAGCCACCAACGTCGGCCTCAACGCCGTCGCCGGGCGGCCCCCCGACGAGTACGGGGTGGAGCCGACCAAGCTGAGCGAGATCCGCGAAGGCTGCTACGACGTGGCCCGCCGGGTAGATGACATGAACGCCGGTGGGGTACTGGCGTCGATGAACTTCCCGTCCTTCCCCCAGTTCTGCGGCCAGTACTTCGCCCGGGCCCAGGACAAGGATCTGGGTCTGGCCGTGCTGCGGGCCTACAACGACTGGCACGTCGACTCGTGGTGCGGCGCCTACCCGGGCCGTTTCATACCGCTGGCCCTGCCTCCCATCTGGTCGCCCGAGCTGATGGCCGAGGAGGTGCACCGCATGACGGCCAAGGGTTGCCACGCCGTCACCTTCTCGGAGAACCCCGAGAAGCTCGGGCTTCCGTCGTTCCACAGCGACCACTGGGACCCGTTCTGGAAGGCCTGCAGCGAGGATCAGACGGTGGTGTGCCTGCACATCGGCTCGTCGTCGACCCAGGTGGTCACCTCCATCGAGGCGCCCATCGACACGCTGATCACCCTGACTCCTATCAACATCGTGCAGGCCGCCGCCGACCTTCTGTGGTCACCGGTGCTGCGCAAGTTCCCGGACCTGACCGTGGCTCTGAGCGAAGGCGGGATCGGCTGGATCCCCTACTTCCTCGAGAGGGTGGACCGGGTCTACAAGCAGCACCGGGCCTGGACCAAGCAGAGCTTCGGTGACCGCCTGCCGAGCGAGGTGTTCAACGAGAGGATCGTCACCTGCTTCATCGACGACCGGTTCGGCGTCGAGAGCCGCCGCTGGCTGAACGTGGACAACCTCACCTGGGAGCTCGACTACCCCCATTCCGACTCGACCTGGCCGGCCGGGCCCGAGTGCCTGGCCGAGCACTTCGAGGGGGTGGACCGCGCCGACATAGACAAGATCACCCACCTCAACGCCATGCGGATCTTCAACTTCGACGCCTTCAGTCACATCCCCAAAGAGCAGGCCACGGTCGGCGCCCTGCGGGCCCAGGCCAAGGACGTGGACCTGAGCTTCCGCTCGTCGACGCGGCTGAAGAAGACTGGCAGCACTACTGTCAACGTCCTCGATCTGGCCCGAGGGACCGGCGCCTCCGCCTGAACGGGCCCGGCCTGGTCGCGGCTTCACTGACTACAGGAGGACCTACCGATGGCTGACGTGGACGGGCTGCTGCGCGCCCTGACCATCGAGGAGAAGGCGGCGTTGACCGCCGGCGACGATCTCTTCTCGACGGTGGCGGTGGAGCGGTTGGGCATACCCAAGGTGCGGGTCACCGACGGGCCCAACGGGGCGCGTGGAGCCTTCCTGCCCGGCTCCGGCGGGGCGCCGTCCACCTGCGTGCCGTGCGGCTCGGCACTGGGCGCCACGTGGGATCCGGCCACCGCCGAGATGATCGGCGCCCTCGTGGGCCGCGAAGCTCTCGACCGGGGCTGTCGGGGCCTGCTGGCCCCGACGGTGAACCTGCACCGGTCGCTGCTCTCCGGGCGCAACTTCGAATGTTTCTCCGAGGACCCCTACCTGAGCGGAAGGCTCGCCGTCGGCTACGTGCGGGGGGTGCAGTCGCAGGGCGTGTTCGCCACGGTGAAGCACCTGGTGGGAAACGAAGCCGAGTTCGAGCGCGCCACCATCGACTCGGTGATCGACGAACGGGCCCTGCGGGAGCTTTACCTCGTGCCTTTCGAGATGGCCGTGCGCGCCGGCGGGGCGCACGCGGTCATGACGTCTTACAACCGGCTGAACGGCCTGTGGTTGACCCAGCGGGCCGATGTGCTCACGGGACTGCTCCGCGACGAGTGGGGTTTCGAGGGCCTGGTGATGACCGACTGGTTCGCGGTGGTAGACCGCGTCGATTCGCTGCGCTGCGGCCTCGACCTGGAGATGCCCGGCCCGGGCCGGGCCCTCGGAGCCGGCGTGGCCGAGTCGATAGCTTCGGGCGAGGTCGCGGTCGAGGACCTCGACCGGGCCGTCCGGAGTTACCTGTCGGCGCTGGAGCGGGCCGGGGCGTTGGACGGGCCCACCCCGCCGCCGGCCCCGCAGCCTCTCCCCGAGGACGACCGGGCCCGGCTGCGAGCGGCCGCCGCCGATGCGGCCGTGCTGTTGCGCAACGACGGCACCCTGCCCATAGACCCCCGGGCGGCGCAGCGCCTGGCGGTGATCGGTGCGCCGGCCCGGGCGGCGTGCATCATGGGCGGCGGATCGGCCCAGGTCACCCCCCGCCGGCGGGCCAGCCCGCTGGATCGGCTGCACGAAGCGTGCGCCGGCGCCGAGATCGTCTACGAGCGCGGCTGCGAGATCGACCGCACGGTGGCGGTGCTCGGCGGCCCCGTGCTCGGCGCGCCCGACGGTTTCACCGCCGAGATCTTCGCCGGTCCCGGAAGGGAGGGACCGCCGGCCGAGACCCGCCGGCTCGACGAGCTGCGAATGGTCGCCTTCAGCGGCGTCGAGAAGGGCCTGCTCGGAGGGGACTGGTCCATGCGGGTGCGGGGAACGGTCCTCCCCGAGGAGTCCGGCCGCTACCGCCTGGCCCTGGCCCAGGCCGGCCGGGCCCGGTTGCTGTTGGACGGGGAGGTGCTGCTCGACGGCTACTCGGACCCGCCCCGGCCGGGAGGTTCCGATCTGATGGGCCTGCTCAGCCAGGACCTCGTCGCCGAGGTGGACCTCACCGCGGCGGTCCCGGTGGAGCTGGTGGTCGAGTTCGACCGGGCCTCCGCCGGGGTGGCCGGCTTCCGGGTCGGCTTCGCCACGGTGGACGGCGGGCGCCTGCTCGAGCGGGCCGAGGAGGCGGCGGCTACAGCCGATGTAGCCGTCGTGTTCGTGGGTACCACCCACGAGTGGGAGGGCGAGGGTCGCGACCGGGAGAGATGGGCCCTCCCGGGGGCCCAGGACGAACTGGTGAGAAGGGTGGCCCGGGCCAACCCCCGCACCGTGGTGGTGGTCAACTCCGGTGCCCCGGTCGATCTGGCCTGGGCCGACGAGGTGGCCGCCGTCGTGCAGGTATGGTTCGGCGGCGAGGAGATGGACGGGGCGGTGGCCGACGTGTTGACCGGTCGGGCCGAACCGGGGGGACGGCTCCCGACCAGCATCCCTCGCCGCTTGGAGCACGTTCCCTCCCACGGCAACTTTCCCGGCGAGAACGGGCAGGTCCGCTACGGGGAGGGCCTGTTCATGGGCTACCGGGGATACGACCTGCGGGGAGTGGAGGTCCGCTATCCGTTCGGTCACGGACTCAGCTACACCAGCTTCGAATACGGGCCGGTGGAGCTGTCGTCGCCCACCTTCCGCCCTGGCGAGACCCTCCGGGTGTCGGTGCCGGTTACCAATACCGGGACCAGACCGGGATCAGACGTGGTCCAGTGCTACGTGGCCCCCGGCGCGGCCCGCCTGGCCCGGCCGGCCAAGGAGCTGAAAGGCTTCGTCAAGGTCCGGGTGGACCCGGGCCAAACGGTCCGGGCCGAGATCGACCTGGACGACCGGTCGTTCGCCTACTGGGATCCGGGTCGCCGCGACCGGGACGACATCAAAGCCCGCATAGACCGCGGCCGACTGGGTGGCCTGGCCCCGCTCGGCGAGAGCCGTGAGCCGGGCTGGCAGGTCGATCCCGGGGCCTACGATTTGCTCATCGGGTCGTCCTCGGCCGACATCACGGCCCGGGTCACCGTGACCGTCGAGGCCTCCACACCTAGCACCTAGCCGTCCGAGGGTTCTAGAGGACCGCCTCCGCCAGCTGGCGCCACTGGCCGAGGGGCAGCTCGCCCTGGGGGGTCAGGACCTGCACGCAGACATGATCGGCTCCGGCGTCGCGGTGTTCGCCGATGCGGCGGACTATGGCGTCCATGTCGCCCCAGGCGACGATGCCGTCGATGAGCCGGTGGGACGGATCCTTCGGATCGGCCCAGTCGTCGTCGCTGAACCCCATGCGCCGCAGATTGGCCAGGTAGCCCGGGGCCCGCAGGTAGAAGCTCACCGACGCCCGGGCGATGTCGCGGGCCCGGCCCGGATCGGCCTCGAGGACGACCATCTGCTCGGGCGCCAGGACCACGTCGGGGCCGATGATCTGGCGCGCCTCGCGGGTGTGGTCGGGGGTGGTGAGGTAGGGGTGGGCGCCATCGGCTCGGGAGGCCGCCAGCTCGAGCATCTTCGGGCCGAGGGCGGCGAGGACCCGGGGCGCCCGGGTCGGCGGAGGCACCGAGCTGTAGGGGGCGCTGTCCATGGCGTCGAGGTAGGAGCGCATGAACGACAGGGGCTTGGCGTACGAATGCCTCCGGACCTTCTCCACCAGCACCGGGCTGCTCACCCCCAGCCCGAGGAGGAACCGGCCGGGAAAGGCCTCGGCGAGGGTCTTCTGGCTGGCCGACATGGTGAGCGCGTCCCGGGCGTAGATGTTGGCGATGCCGGTCGCCACCTTCAGACTCGACGTGGCGTCCAGCAGCAGCGTGGACAGCACGAACGGGTCGCGTCCCGTCGTCTCGTTGATCCAAAGGATCGGAAAGCCCATCGACTCAAGCTCCTGGGCCGCCTGGCGGGCCACGTGGGCCGGGTGCGCTTCGAGAGCCGAGGTCCAGATCCCCACGGGGCCCAGTTCGATATCCATCGGACGAACCCTAGCGATCCTGGTCGCTCGGAGCTGTGCCAGGGCCCGGTCGGATCCGCCACGCCCGGGATCGCTAGAATATAGTAACGTTATCTTTTATCGGTCCGCTCCGGGGGGCGGCTGAGGGGGGGAGTCGCGACGATGGATCGAGGGGAGTTGCAGGACCTGATCGGCTGCTGGTGGTGGAACTACGACGAGGGAAACTTCGACGTGCTGGCGTCTCTGCTCGCCGACGACGTGCACTTCACCTGCCGCACCGACACCGGTGAGACCGAATGGGAGGAGTTCGTGCGGGCCGATGTCCGGGGCCGGGAGCCCGTCATGGCCTGGCAGATCGATCACAGGGTCAACAGCCCGTACCCGCTTCGGCACAACGCGACGAACGTGCATGTCGTTGGCCGCGCCGGGGAGCGGACGGCTTTTTCCTCCTACATATCCGTGACCCACATGGTGCAAGGCGCACCGGCACCGCTGTCGTCGGGGATAGTCCACGGGGCGGTCGTCGACGAGGGGGGCGCCCTCGCGATCAGCGAAATGCACGTGATCCTCGATACCGCCGACTCCGACGTGTTCAGCAAAGTACGGGGCTGAGATCAGGGTCATGGGATCGTCCGACACCACACACACAGGAGGGCTGGCATGACCGTCATTGACGTCGACTCGCATTTCGAGCCGGGTCACGACTGGCTGAAGGAGTTTCCGGCGCTCGAGCGGAAGCTCCCCGTTCGCTTCCCCACCGACGACCCGAGATTCGAGATGGCCACGCCGGAGATGTTCGCCTGGTTCGTATCGGACGACCTCCTCCGCGGAGTTCCTCGCGACCGGCGCATGCCCATGGAACGCCTAGTGACCGCGGGAATGCGGGCCCTCTACGACCCTGGCCGCGGTCCGGCGGTCGGGTACCCGGGATCGGACCAACACCTGCATCTGGACGATCCCCGGCCCCGTCTCGAGTGGATGGACGCCCAGGGCATCGACGTGCAGAACGTGATCAGCGGGTCGGGCTACACCCTGGCCCGGGCCATCGACGATCCCGCCCTCGGTAGGGAGGCTCTCGAGTCGGTCAACACATGGATGACCGATCGTCTAGCTGACTCCGGCGGTCGGCTGCTTCTGTCGGCCAACCTCCGCTACGAGGACTTGGACTGGGCTATCGCCGAGCTGACCAGGATGCGCGGTCGCGGCTGTCGGACCTTCCTGCTCCCATCCGAGCCGACGGGTGGCACGCCCCCGAATCATCCCGATTACGACCGCTTCTGGTCGGCCGTGACCGATCTCGCCATGGTGCCGATCGTCCACGTGGGGCTCAGCCCGGCCGTCTACCACCCGGCGTGGGCCAACACCGACGACCCGGCTCTGATCCGGGTGATCTCGGTCCTGCAGCCGTTCCAGCAGGCACTGGTCTTCCTGAACGCCATGGTTCTGGGCGGGGTGTTCGAGCGCCATCCCGACCTGACCGTGGTATTCGCCGAGCACGGTATCGACTGGATCGTGCCCGCCACTATGCGGATGGACGCCCTGGCCTCGCCCGGGCTCAGCCCGCTGCTCTTAGGGGAGTACCGCCTTCCCCTGCTGCCGAGCGAATACGTGCGAAGGAACATTCGGGTCACTCCGCTGCCGGTGGCTCACGAGCTGCCCAACGTCACCTTGGAGTGGCTGCCCGAGGTGCCGATCTTCTCCTCCGACTATCCCCACTTCGAGGGCAGCGGCGATCCCGCCGGACACTACGAGAAGGAGTTGGCTTCGGTGAGCGACGCGGCCCGGTCGGCCTTCATGGGGGCCAACCTGGCCGAGTGCTTCGCCCGCATGGGCGACCCGCTCATTCCTTAAGGAGCGGCCGGCCCGGTCCTGGGCCGGCGCCGGCGTACATGTGGGTCGGGCGGCAGTTGGAGCGAGCGAGCAAGACGGTTCTGTACCTCGGACCAACCTTTCACCGAGCGGGGTTCGATGCCGATGCCTTCGAGCACACCGAGTCCGAGTTCGACCGCCCACGTGTAGAGCAGTGCCGCCTCCATGTCCACGCTCGGGTGGATGCCCATCCGATCGCGATGCTCCTCGTACTGCTTCAGCCAGTCCTCCAAGTGACTGAGCTGTTCGTCGCGAAGAGACTGCCTGGTCTGCTCATCGGTCTGTGCCGCCGCCGCACCCTGCAGGATCAAGGCCCGGAGCTGGCGCCGCTGGCGGTATTCGAGGGCCAACCGGGTGAGCGTATCGATGTAGTCCGCCTCCTCGCCGATCACAGAACGCGCTTCGAGCTCATCGGTCGTACGGGCGCTGATGGCGGCCGCCAGGAGGTCGGCCTTGTTGCGGAAGTGGCCGTAGATGGCCCCGCTGGTGACCTCCGCCCGGCGGCTGATGTCGCGGATCGACGTTTGCACGTAGCCACCTTCGGCGAACATCTCGGCGGCCAACTCGACGAGGGCGTCCCGGGTGGCGCGGGACTTCTGGGATTCCTTGCGGCGCCGTCGAGATGGAGGCGGCTCTGACATCAGAAAGCATTGTAGTTATCTGATAACGCCGTCAGGACTAGCCTGGCAGTGACGTGACTCGGCGGTCAACTGGTCCTCGGGGCGAAATCGAGACGCCACCGTCGGTGCGCTAAGCTGAAAAATCGCAGGTCACAGTGCCCGCCCGGATGGCGGAACAGGCAGACGCGATGGTCTCAAACACCATTGGCCGCAAGGCCATGCGGGTTCGATTCCCGCTCCGGGCAC
>JAGWSF010000081.1 GCA_028876385.1 Acidobacteriota bacterium
ATCGGTTCCCTCGGCTCCGTTCAGCCCACCTAGCAGCGCGGCGCCGACCACCACCGCGCCACCCACCGGGCCGACGGGGCCCAGCTCACCGACCACGTCCCCCACTACGCCCCCGACCGCCTCCCCGCCGACACCGTCGCCGTCGCCGTCGCAGCCGAAGAGCCCTCCGGGAGGCGGATCGGCTCGTCCCGGCCCGACCACCCCCAAGCCCTCACCGACCTCGATCGGGCTGCAGTTCCATTTCGCCACCGGCGACCAGGCGTCTGGACGCTCGATAACGGTCAAAGGAACGGGACTGATGCCGGGTTCGCTGGCGACCGTAACTCTTCACTCGCTGCCGTACAAGCTCGGGTTGGCGTCAGTGGGTCCGGGCGGAAGCTTCACACGAACCTATGTGCTGCCCGCGACCATCCAACCCGACACCCACCACATCGAGGTTCAGGGAACCAAGCCTGACGGTTCACCTGTAGCCGCCCGCTGGTATTTCCAAGTGGACGGCCAGGGCCAGGTTTCCTACATGGACCCCGTCGAGACGAACGTCGCCCCACTCTGGCCGGCGGCTGCTCTGGTCAGGACTATCAACGGGGTCACATACGAGCGGTACTTCCCGACCGAGCACGCCCGCTCAGCCATCGTCATCACCGGCGTGGCCGTCGTCACGATTATCGCCACCGTCGGCGCCGGAGCGCTCACCGGCCTCGGATCCTCCGGGGGGGCCATCGCCACCGGACTGATCGGTGCCGGGAGCGGGGAAGCCCGTGACAAACGCGGCAGTCATCGAAAGCGCAAGAGCTCCAGCGTGGCTTCCGCCAAGGTGAAGCACCAGAAGGGAGTTACCGAAGGGGAGCACTGGGGCGACGCCTCCTTCACCTGGCGGTCACCTGGCCACTCGATCATCGACAGGTGGTCAGCGAAGTGGCCAGCCCGGACGGCGGCGTTCTCCCCCCTCGTCGCCAGGGTCCTCAACGACGGCAGCTATCTACGGGCCATGATCGGATCTCTGTCCCTCACCACCCCGATAATCGGACTCCTCCTCGGAATTTCCGCCCTGGCGTCCACCGGTGCCAACCCGATACCGCCATCCACCTTCCTCGTGACGACCATCATCATCCTCGGTGTCTTCGACGCGCTGGCGGGTTTCATCGCCGCCGCCGTGTTCGATGTCGGCGTGGCCGTGGGAGGAGGAATCACCTCCGCCGCCGGGCTACGCGAGCAGATGGGCATGTCGATTCTCCTCTTCGCTGCGCCGCTCGTGGCCTCGGCCATCCGCCCCCTCCGGCGGTCCGTGTCCCTCGAAGCCGCCGACGTGTTCGATCGGTGTGCCGACGCGGTCATGGCCAGCCTCTTCGCCGGCTGGGCGGTAGTGAAGATGATCGGGGCCCTGCCGGCGCTGGCCGGGCTCAAGTTGCCGCTCGTATCGGATTCCAACCGGATCGCGTTGGCCGTAATCGCGGCCGTGGTGCTCCGCTACGCCCTAGAGACCGTCGCGACCGTGACCTACCCGGCCCGGGTGGCCCTGGTGGCCCCGGCCAAGGTCCCCGCCGCCGCCCGGTCGCAGCAGCTCATCTCCCTCGGCGTCGCCACCGCTTCCTTCGTCTTCGTCGCCTACGCCTACATGGGGAACGTGTGGGAACTCTACGTCGGCGCCGCCCTCACCGTCGTGCCGTCCCTGGCGTCGATGTATGACGAGCGACTAGTTCGTAACGTCCCCGCCGTATACCGGATCCTGCCCAAGGGGATCGTGAAGACGGTCGCCATGATGGCGGTTGGGACTCTCGCCGCCTCAGCCCTGGCCAAGGTGGTGCACGACCCTCTGCGCTTGATGGCGATCGGGTTCGTCGTGCTCTCCCTACCGGGGCTGGCTCTCTCGCTGCTCGGAGTGGTCGGAAGGGAAGGCCCGACCGCCGCTTTGACCTGGTCCCGCAGAGCGGCGGGGACGGCGATCTTCGTGCTCGGCGTGCTGATCGTACAGGGCGTCATCATCATCCCCTCGCTCTGATGGTCGCCGTGTAGTCTGCGCGCGCACAGCCATCCCTCTCCGACCAATGGGACCAAGGTGCGGCTGTCGTGGGTCGTGGCACCGATCGATCGTCACATCGAGGCAATCGGACTTGCGAATGACCCACTCGACGTCCCGTTCACCGCATGGGGAGATTCTGTTCGATGGCCACCGGATGGGACCTGAGTTGGGCATTCGCGTCATTCGTCGGGACTCGCCACCGCCTCGAACGCTGGCCGGCCATAGGTCACCGCCTTCACGATAGCGTCGGGAAGTGAATCGACGAGTTCGCTATCAGGTCGAGCGCCAAGAGCGTCGTTGATCATTGAATAGGCCACTCGTAGGGCCACAAATGCGGTGACGGAGAAGATCTGCAGGTCAGAAAGCCCGGCGTCACGAAGCATGCGGACATCGGAGGGAGTGGTGGAGTTGGCGTCGGTGACGATCTTGCGGGTCCAAGAGGCAATGGCATGCTCCTGATCGCTCAGGCCCACGTCCGTGCCGTGGATCACGCCCGCAGCGACCACCGGACCAGCCATGCGGCTGAGCTTCCCTCCCCAGGCGAGGGAGCAGTAGGAGTCGCGCAGGGTGGACGCGGCAGCCGCGATCAGAATGCCTCGCTGACGGTCAGAAATCCGGGCCGGCTCGAGCGCGAATGCCATCAGCTCGAAGAGCCTGTTGAAGGTAGTGGGCTGATGTGCCCAGAGTCGTGCCGCGTTCGAGACGTAGCCATCATCAGCAAGGTCCTGGTCGTAAAGTGCCTGGACGTCGGGTGAATCGGCAGGTTCGGTCAGGAAGTGGGGCATCGGCTGGTGGCTCCTTGGCGGCAGAGTAGGACTATCCGGTCTCTCTGCGATGCTGTCATAGCGGTGTACTTCATAGACCGCACGGCCGTCTGCAGACGTATGACAGGGGATCGGCACAATAATCCGATGGGGTGCGCACAGTACAAGGGACAGGCCGTCATCACACGGGCGGGGCCGGTCGTGTCTGGTCCTTGGGGGGATCGGGCTCGAGCCCGGCCATGGGCAGAACCGGATTATCGATCACTGATGCTACGAGTTTCGCAGCCTCGGCGGCGCCTGGTGCGCCCAGAGCGGCCATGTGACGCTGTGCCCGAAAGATCAACTCCCTCATGTCGGTGCGCGATGCCAGGTCCGCTAGGTCTCGGGCGGCCGCCCGAGCGCGTTCGCGATCGTGACCAGCTGCGACCGTGCACAACGCGTCGAGAGCGTATCCGTGGACCCACTGGTATGCATCAGGCCAGCGGAGGCATCGGATACATGCGTCCTCGAGGGTGCTGATGGCTCGGGACGGATCCGCTCGGGCCTCCAGCAGCCCCAGCCCCCGGGCAGTCACCCCTTCCCAGCAGGGGTCCCCGAGCTGACAGGCCAGGGCGAAGGCCACCTGGAGCTTCTCCTCGGCATCCCGGCTTCGTCCCTCGAGCAAGTCGAGTTCGGCGGTGAAGGCCTCAGGCCACGGGCGAAAAGCCAACCAGCGCTCTCTCCGCACCCAATGCAAGGACCTCCCAAGCTCGGTGTGGGCCCGGTCATATTCTCCCCGCAGCAAGTGAAGTCGACCTAGTATCGATGCCGACCATGCCGCCTGGCGGTAGCTGCCGGATTGCAAGGCCCGATCGACCGACTCTGCCAGAACCCCAGCAGCTTCGGGGTAGCGGGCCTGATCAGAGAGGTTCATTCCTTCCACGCCGAGGATGGCAGCCATCTCGGCGTCGTCACCAATGGTTGCGGCATGCTCCTTGGCTGCGCCGAGCCATCGGCTGGCACGCTGGCGCCGGCCTGCTTGGACATCGATGAATCCGAGCTCACGGCAGGCTTTCGCCACCAAGCGGACATCGATCCCTGCAGCACGGTCTACCACCTCATGGAGAAGAGAAGCACCCTCTTCGTCGCGACCTCGAACGGAATGCACAAGCGCACTTCCCAGTTCGCACAGCGCGGTAAGCAGAAGCGGGTCCTCAGGGCTGAACCGGAGTTCGTCGAGACCCCTGCGAAGGCACTCGATGCCGGCGTCGACGGAACCGGCCGCGATGGCCGCCTTGCCGGCTTCGAGCTGGGCGCGTGCCGCCGCCACTCCCACCAGAGCTGGAGCCAAAGGTGATCCGAGACTGGCCATTGTGGCGTCGCGAATGGCCGGGGACGGTTCGACGCCGAGCTCTCGACGTAGAAAGGAGCAGGCCCGATTGGAAGCTTCGCGGGCCGCTCGACGGTCACCGGCCATGGCCAGTGACCGGACCAACAGGACGTGATGGCTCTCGTCGTATGGGTTCATCTCGACAAGACGCGCCGCGATGCGCGAAGCCTCATGGGGTCGGGCGACCGCAAGACGACTCAGTCCGATCTCGCGGAGGACCGCTTGCACGGCTGCAGCTTGGCGCTGGCGCTCAATGGTGAGCCATACCTCGAACGCTTCACAATCGGGAAAGGCCATTCCGGCCAGTAGCTCGCCCGGCGGTTGTGCGACATCGACCCACCGACCAGGATCAGTGTCGAAGGCGGCAACGTCGACGACCGTGTCAGCGGACCATCGCAGGCAGACGGGGTCTCCCTCGATGGTCGCGGAAGCGCCGAGTACCCGCCGTAGCTCAGCCAGGTTCCAACGCAGAGCGCCCATGGGATCATCGGCTTCGCTGAACAGGAGAGCGGTCAGACGCTGACGTGGAAGCGCCTGCTCCGTGAGAACCAGTAGGGCGAGAAGGGCCCAAGGCTTGCGGCCCCGAGGGCCGGCCCCGGGTACGCCGTCGACCTCGATCGACGGCGTACCCAACAGACGAATGGTCCGTCCCACTCAACTCCTCCCGGACCGGCCGGTCACCGGCCCCAGGGGACAGGGTAGGCTCTCGCTGCCGCCCACTATCCGACGGGTACTCCTGCGGCCAGGGCCCTTACATCGGCGGTCGACAGGGCCTTGCCCCCTATGCCCCATTCTCCGCTGGCGACCTCCTCGACCACGACCCAGGTCACCGGGCGCATGTTCTCCCCTTCGACCTCGACCATCGCGTTGGTCAACCTTTCGATGATCTGCTTCTTCTGCTCCATGGTGAAGACGTTCTCGATGAGCTTGACCTGAATCAGCGGCATTTCGTCCACCTCTCTCCTCCCAGCCCGGGCCAGGATGTCCTTGACCGACCGAACGTCGGTCGTCAGACATAGTCGATCTGGGGCGTGTGACGGGGCGTGTGACCAGAGGAACATTGGCGGATCTTCTCGCCCGCACGCCGACCCGGCTCGTCTTTCGTGCGTGTGGGTGATCGAACGCGGCGCTGAAATGTAGGGAAACACCTGATGCGACCGGTCGGCCGCTGCCGGTATCCAGATGACCATGAACTGGTTGCGACTTTCACAATCGCCGGCCGGCGTCTCCATGTGCGGGCTACGGCCGTCTCGATCGGCCCCGGGCCGCCCACGATCCGGCTCCAGCCGCCCGTGGTTAGCGGGAGCGGCTTCGTTCAGGCAAGGCTGGCCGCAGTGAGCGGCAGACCGCCATTCGATGAACGTGATCCCGGCCGACGCAACGGCGCTGGTTGTGGCGATCGAGCCGCCGATGCTTCCGACCACCCCGATGACGCGCCTCCGAG
This sequence comes from Acidobacteriota bacterium, assembly GCA_028876385.1. GTDB lineage: Bacteria > Actinomycetota > Acidimicrobiia > Acidimicrobiales > Palsa-688 > JAKCDU01. Next base: position 5,598 of record JAGWSF010000081.1, read on the forward strand.
GCGGCCCCCGATTACATCGTCGGAGTCCGCGCCGCCAACGCGCCGCCAGTTCCTCGCCGGCCTCGGGGTCGCCGGCGCCTCCACGGTCGGCGGACCTCGCTTCAGACGCCTGGCCGGAGGCGGTAGCCCAGGGGGCCCGGCGACCCGGGCCGACTCGGCGACGCTCGCAGTGTGAGCGGCGCACCCTCGACTCCCACCAACTTCGGTCGTATGTTTCCCGGACTTCGCCCCTTCGCCCCAGCCGATGACAGGGTGCGTGCGGCCCTCTCCGAGCTCGGTTCGACGGGCGGGATACTCGACGCCCGAGACGATCTGGCCGCCGGTCCGAAGGCATTGATCGTGGACCCTTCGGTCAACGGTAATTCTACCGCTACCGATCCCTACGGCTCCAATCCCGACAACCCCCACGATGACCGCCGGTTCGAGTTTCGTTGGTCAGTTCATCGATCACGACGTCACTTTTGACCAGACGTCCATGCTGGGGGTTCCTCAGGACCCTCTGCGCTCGCCCAACACCCGCACACCGGCCTTGGATCTCGATTCAGTGTTCGGTGGGGGACCGGCGCTACGTCCCGACCTCTATGTCCGAAACCATGACGGCTCGGTCGGACCGCAACTCGCCATAGGCTCGGGCGGCCCCCACGAGGACCTGCCCCGGATCGCCAACGGTGACGGAACCTACGACACCGTCATCGCCGATCTGCGCAACGACGAGCACCTCATGATCATCGGCCTGCAGTGCGCCCACATCCTGTTCTACAACCGCGTCTTGGCCGAACTGAGTGAGTGGGACCTCTCGCAGTTTCCTCAAGCACGTGACGATGGCGGCCATAGCGGGCGTCTCGGAGAACGACCAGGCGATGGCGGCAGTCGCTACAGGGCCTATCGAGTCGCCCGTCAGGTCACTCAATGGCACTACCAGTGGCTGGCCATAAATGAACATCTCGTACAGCTGGTCGGTCGGGAAATGGTGTACGACGTGCTGGCCCACGGGAGCCGCTTCTACCGATCGCCCCATCACGACGCCTATGTGCCTATCGAGTTCTCGGCCGCGGCCTACCGCGTTGGACACTCGATGGTCCGACCTTCATACCGGGCCAACTTCACCAGCGGTACAGGTGACAGCACCGATCCGACCGCCGACCCCTTCTTCGGACTGGTGTTCGATCCCAATGAGCCCGGCTTCAGCGGCCAGCCCGACCACGATCGTGGTGACCTGCTCGGCGGCTATCCGGCCCCACGGCGCTATATCGGCTGGCAGACCTTCTTCGATTTCGGAGAGGGCCAGGTGAAGAACAACAAGAAGATCGACACGTCCATATCGACTGTCATGTTCGACCTTCCAATTCCGGCTATCCCCCGCACACCCAGACGGCGCCGACATCGCTGCCTCAGCGCAACCTTCTACGCCAGCTCACCTGGGGCCTACCGTCAGGGCAGGCTATAGCCGTCGAGATGGGAGTGGACCTCCTGGGCAAAGGCGATCTGGGGGACATCGGAGCGGTGTACGCCCCGTTTGCCGAGAGCACCCCTCTCTGGTACTACGTGTTGGCAGAAGCGAGGGTGGCCACCGGTGGTGTGCGCCTCGGACCGGTCGGTGGCCGCATCGTCGCCGAGACTCTCATCGGACTGCTCCGCGGTGACCCCAGTAGCTACCTGACGGCCAATCCGGGCTTCACCCCGTTTCTCGGAGCCAACCTCACCATGGGCGCCAAGCCCGATCTCGACATTGCCGGCGAGCGCTCCTACACCCACGCCCACTTCCTGTACTACGCCGGTGTGGTCGAGCCTGGCCTGTACCGATGAAGCGGGGATCAGATGCCTCGACCGTGCGCTGCGGAGCCTGGCTGGCGCTGTGCCATGACCGCGCCGAGTTCGGCACGCGACCGGATACCTAGCTTGCGGTAGACGCGCGACACCTGAGCCTCCACGGTCTTCGGGCTGACGAACAGTTGGGCCGCGACCTCCCGGATGGTAAGGCCGCTCGCCGCCAGTCTTGCCGTCCTCTCCTCGGCGGGAGTTAGCCCGTCACTCGGCGCCGGGTGCAATCCGAGGCAGGCAATTTCGGTGGAGGCCTGGTCCGCCCATCGCATCGATCCGGCTATTTCGAAGATGGAACGGGCCTGCTCGAGCACCTCGGATGCGGCACGGCGTTGGCGCAGCTTTCTGCGGAGTCGGCCGAGGCAGAGAAGGGTACGAGCCTGCTCGATCGGCATTGACAGGCCACTGTGGACGGCGAGGGATTCCTCGAGTTTCCGTTGACCCCCGTCTGGGTCGCCTTTCGCCACCAGCAGCAGCCCCCGACACCGGGAGCCGACAGCTGTGGCCCAGGGGCGGGTGAGAGACGCGCCGCGCTTCTCGAGAAAGTCCACGAGCGTCTCGGCTTGTTCCAATTGCCCGAGCCCGATGAGCGCCTCGGCGGCGTCACCGCAGAAGTGCATTCCTGCGGGGGCCGGTTCGGGCAGACCCGAGTCGAGAGCCAGCGAGATAAGTGGATCGAGGATGTCGACGGCCGCGGCGAACTCGTTGAGGGAGAGCTCGAGGAAACCCAGTGCGACGCGCGGGTAAGCCGACCAGGAAGTCCAGCTGGACCGGGCGAAGAGGGCAAGAGCCTCGTTACACTCACGCCGGGCCCCTTCGACATCGCCGACGAACGCCGCAACCTAGCCGCGAGCTGTCAGAGAAAGCGCCGCAGCATTAGTTGTGTCGAGGAGGTTGAGGCGGGTGCAGGCCGTCTCTGCGGCTGCAAGGGCGTCAGCCAGCCTCCCTGCGCCGCACTCCAGCCCGACCCGGATGAACGACACCCACGCCAGCGCGTGCTCCTCGCCACGGTCGGCGAAGCGGTTGCATACGGAGTCGAGGAGGTCTCTCGACTCGTCGAGCCGGTCGGTCCAGAGGTACACGAAGGCGCCGATCACGGCCGGTGAGAACTCCGCTCCGGTCCGCAGGTCCTCGTCCTCTAGTTCGAGAGCGGTTCGCAGCCGAGGTTCGTCGACACCGCAGCCGAGGGTCAGGTCGACGATCACCGACGCTGCCATCGACTGCGCCAGCAGACCGGCCTCCGCGACGCGATCGGCGCTGGTGGTGGCCGACCGGGCGGCACTGGCTGCGAGGCCGAAATGCCCCAGGTTGAACGACACGTTCGAGCGTCGGAGGTCGATCATGGCCAAGAGGCGGTCGTCGCCGTCGACCTCCGACCTCGCCCGCTCGAGCAGCCGTTGCGCTTCGGGAAAGCTGTCGTCGGTATATCTGATTTCGGAAAGCAACAGGAGGGCTTCGGCCCGATACCTGCCGGCCTCGAGTGTCGCCACTGCCTCCTCGAGCAGTGCTTCGGCCTCGATGGACCGACCGGCGTCGTAGAAGAGCTCCGCGGCACGAACCAGATAGGACCGATCGGCACCGAGCTCGAGCGCCCGTTCCGTCAGTTCGGCGGCCACCTCTGGCGCGCCCCGAGCTCGCGCTCGGCGCGCCGCCTCCTCTAGCGCGCTGAGTGCTTCGGGCAGGACGCCGCCTTCGGCGAGGTGGCGGGCCCGCTCCTCGGGATCGGTGACCAGCCGGCTCAGCCTCTGGTGCATGGCCCTACGACTGCTGGGGGTGGCTATCACGTGGGCCGCGTGGGCGAGAAGCGGGTGGGTGAATGCAACGCGGTCACCCACCACTACGAGGATGTTACGGTCCTCGGCCGTCGCCACCTGGGCGGCAACATCGGAGCCAAGTGCTTGCAGGAGTCGCGGGATAGTCGGGTGAGCCAGCATCGCCACCGCGAGAAGCAGCTCCTTGATGCCCGCATCGAGGCCATCGAACTGATCGTGAACCAGTTCTGCAAGGCTGGGCGGAAGCACCAGGGATGAGCCGTTGCTGCGGTTGCGGGGAAGGTCGCGCGCGAGTTCGATCGCATAGAACGGGTTGCCGCCCGAGGCCTCGCAAGCGCGGCTGAGTAAGCTGCTGCGCACTTCGTTGCCGAGCCGATCACGGATAAGCCGTTCGATATGATTCCGACCGAGGGGCCCGATCTGCCAGAGCCCGTGGCGGTACGAGTCCGAGAGACTGTCGAAGAGCCGGTGCCACGAGGCCGGAGATCCGTTGCGTTCGGCAATCAGCAATCCGATTCCGGCCGGAAGGCGTCGTAGGCAGTATTCGATGACCGACGCGCTCGCCCGATCGAGCCATTGCCAGTCATCAACGGTGACGAGGGTGGGCCTTCGTGCGCCAAGCTGGGTCAGTAGGGATACCGATCCAGCAGCCACGGCGCGCCGATCGACATCGGATGCGCCATCGCAGTCGGCCCGCAGGACTGCCCTGCGGAGCGCTGCCCGCTGAGGTGCCGGCAGACCATCCAGTTCGTCGTCGTGGACCTCGGCCATAAGGTCCGACAAACCCGAATACGACAGCCGTGCTTCGGACGGGCTGCCAGCGCATACGAGCACTCGAGCGCCTCGAGAGCGGGCCACGTCCCCGCCCGCCCGAATCAGTGTCGTTTTGCCGATTCCAGGCTCCCCCTGAAGAACCAAGATTGCCGGGCCGCTATCGAGCTGACGAAGCGTCCGTTCGATCGCCTCGAGTTCGTCAGGTCGTCCCAGGACCCCCACCGACATGAGCAAAGGGTGCCTGACGCGAGTCCATCGTGTCCATCACCACGGGTATCTGCGGGCTCGTACTCAGAGCAGTATCGGCTTGGCCCGACCAGATCGTTTAGATGAGACGTGAAGCTATCGACCCACGACATCCGGGTGAACGCCATATCGCCGGCATCGACCGTGGGCGACATGACGCCGGCCCTGGCACATAGGGGGTGCCTGCCAAGTGATCGACGGGGCCGGCGAGGTGCCCGGCGAGAAGGCCAGCCGGTACTTCGATTCGCCCATGTCGGTGGTCGGGCCAGCCCGCCGACGCCCGGCAGCAGGGTCTTCTTAAGGCTCGATCAGATGGCTACCCCTCGCTCGGTGCGGCGGGGGCCCGACCGGGCGCGGCCGGACCCCTCAGGCCGAACATGAGCAGGTCGGCGACGGTCCGGGCGAAGTGGTCTCTCTGGCCGTCCTGATCGAGATCGATACCGAACAGATGACGCAGGGCAGGGCCGGCGTTGGCCAACGAGCTCACTCCGATACCCAGAAGGGCCACGACGACATCAGTGTCTACGGGGCGCATGACCCCTGCTTCGATGGCCCGATTCAACCGGCTGCGAGCATCGTCGAGCGCCGGTCTCACCGCCCGGTAGAGGTACGCCAAGCGCTCGTCGTCCCCCTCACTGCGGTCCGAGAGCATGGCCGCGGTCAGACCGGGTTCGAGACTGGGCCTTTCGATCTGGGCCCGCAGGGCGGCGATCAACTGGTCGGCCGGCGCCGCGTCGGTGACCTCCTCGGCCCGGCGCTCCAGGCGCTCGGCGACGAGACGGTCCACGCAAGCCCGCCAGAGGTCGTCCTTGGTGGGAAAGTGGCGCTGCACGGCGGGCAGCGAAACACCCAGTCGGCGGGCCAGATCCCGAAGGGCCATCCCGCTCCACCCGTCGGACTGGATGGCCTCGAGACCACTTTCGACGATGGCCGCCGCGGTGACCGCCGGCCCGTCGACGCGCCGGGGCCGACCCCTCCTCCGTCCTACCACCGGCTCGGAAATGGGCAACGCGTGGGCGGCAGGGCGGCGGGGCATTGGTCCACTCTAACTTGTGGTCAACTGACTATTTAGGGTGGTAGGGTTCCGCTCGTGTCTCCCGCATCGGCCGATCGCGGCCGACTCCATGCCCTGGGGTCGGCCTGTTCCCGTCACCCCTACCGGGTCCTGGCCGTCTGGTTGGTCGGGCTCATCGCCGCCCTGGGCTTCTCACACATCGCTGGGGGCACCTACAGCGACAACGTCACTCTCTCGGGCACCCAGGCCTACACCGCCGGTCAGTTGCTCGGCGCCCACGATCGGGCCGCCTCCGGGTACCGCGGACTGATCGTCATGCGGGCGCCCGCCGGTGTTCCCGGGCAGTCCGCCCCCCTGGCTCAGACGGTGTCCAACCTGAGCAAGCTGCCCCACGTACTCGCCGTCACGAACCCTCTCGACACTGCGCCACCGACCGTTTCGGCCGACGGGCGCATCGCCTACTCGACGGTGCAGCTCGACGTGAACCCGAAGACCCTGGCCCACTCCTACCTAAATAGCCTGGACCGAGCCGTCCAGCCGCTGCGGGCCGCCGGGGTGCAGGTGGAGTACGGGGGTTCGCTGGACCAGCTGACCAGGCCCAAAAGCAGCGACGCCGCCGCCGAGCTGATCGGTTTCGTCGTAGCACTGGCCGTCCTCCTGATCGGCTTCGGGAGCCTGGCGGGCGCCGCGCTACCTCTGGTCACCGCGCTGTTCTCGGTCGGCGTGGGACTCGGCCTGCTCGGCATCGTTTCCGCGGTCGTGACCTTCGGCACGGCCTCCCCGACGCTGGCGTTGATGATCGGGCTCGGGGTGGGGATCGACTACGCGGTGTTCCTGGTCACCCGCTTCCGGCAGCGGATGTTCGAAGGAGTGGACCCGTCCGAAGCGGCCGGGGAGTGTGTGGCCACCAGCGGACGGGCGGTCATCGTGGCGGCCTCCACGGTGTCGGTCGCCATGTTCGGCCTGTACACGTCGGGGTTGACCTTCCTCGGCCAGCTCGGCTTCGCCGCGGTATTCGGCGTGGTCACCGCCGCCCTGGGGGCCATCACGTTGGTGCCCGCCGCGTTCGGGTTTCTCGGGCGCGGTATCGACCGGGTCACGGTGCGCAAGCCGGTGGCCGAGGCCGGGCGCATCGATGATGGCTGGCACCGGTATGCGGCCCTGGTCGGCCGGCGACCGGCCTCCTTCCTGCTTCTGGGTGTGGTCCTGCTCGGGGTGCTGGCCATCCCGCTGTTCTCCATCCGCCTCGGCCACGTCGACGACGGCGCCGATCCCACCACCTTCACCGACAAGCGGGCCTACGACCTGATCAGCCAGGGTTTCGGACCGGGCGCCAACGCCACCTTCACCGTCGTCGTCGATCTGGCCGCCGGCACCTCGGCGTCGAGCGCGCAATCCATAGGCCAGCACCTGCAGCAGGCCCTGGCCGCCACGCCCGGCGTGGCCCACGCCGCCGTACCATCTCGGACCAGCGACGGAGCCCTTCTGGTGAGCAGCCTGATCCCGACCACGGGACCCCAGGACGCCGCCACCACCTCACTGTTCAACCGGATCGTCGATTCGACGCTGCCGGCGGCGCTGGCCGGTACCGGCGCCAGAGGTTACGTGGGTGGCAGCACCGCTACCTACGTGCAGTTCACCGCCACCCTGTCCAGCCGCCTGCCGGTCGTCATCGCCGTGGTGGTCGCCACCGCCTTCCTGCTCATCATGACCGCCTTTCGCAGCCTGCTGCTGGCGGTCAAGGCGGCCCTGCTCAATCTCCTCAGCATCTCGGCCGCCTACGGCGTGGTGGTCGCGGTCTTCCAGTGGGGCTGGGGCCGCAGCCTGATCGGGGTGAGCGAGAACGTGCCCATCGAGGCCTACGTACCGGTGCTCATGTTCGCCATCGTCTTCGGGCTGTCCATGGACTACGAGGTGTTCCTTCTCACCCGGGTCAAGGAGGGATGGGACCGCACCCGAGATCAGCATCTCGCGGTCGCCGGCGGCCTGTCGTCTACCGGACGCGTGATCAGCTGCGCCGCTTTGATCATGGTCAGCGTCTTCACCGCTTTCGTGGCCAACAACGAGGTGGTCATCAAGATGCTGGCCGTCGGTCTGGCCTCCAGCGTGCTGATAGACGCCACCGTCGTCCGACTGGTACTAGTGCCCGCGGTGATGTACCTGCTCGGCCGCTCCAGCTGGTGGCTGCCGCGCTGGTTGGACCGCGTCCTGCCCCACCTCGACATCGAACCCTCCGACGAGCCGGGTCCGGCCGCCCCGGCCCCGGTCACGACCGGAGCGACGACCTGAGCGAATCCGGGGCGGGGGTGCTTCACTCCCCCGCCCCGGATTCGAGCTTCACCTGCCCGCCGATCACCACCGGAAGCACCCGCGCTTCGTTCCGAGATTCAGCTTGAATTGTTATCTGATCATTTGTTCAGATAAGATCGCGCTGGTGGGATCGTCTCCTCAACCGGTGCATGAGATCAAGGCCACCTTGTTCCGGGTACTCGGGCACCCCGTCCGGCTGCGCATCCTGGAGTTGCTGAGAGACGGCGAGCAGTCGGTGGGGTGGTTGCAGTCGGAGCTGGGCCTGGGCGAGGGAAGCACATCGCAGCATCTGGCGGCGTTGCGGCGGATCGGTTTCGTCGAGGCGCGCAGACAGGGCACCACGATCTTCTACCGGGTGGACAATCCCCGGGTCTTCGACCTCCTGGCCGCCGGTCGGGACATCATCACGGCCCAGCTGACCGATCAGCAGACCCTGCTACGTGAGCTGAAGTCCTCGTGACCGGGTCCGCCGCGGGCGACCAGGGACATCCCGGTGGCGGAACGGATGACCGATCAAGTCGGTGGTTCGGACGCCGCGGCTCGATGTTGGGACTCGCCGCCAGGATGCGCCGGGTCGGGCGCATGGCCGAGACCGCCCCGCCCCGACCCGCCGACTCACCCGTCCGCTCAACCGCGCCGGGGTCGGTGCAGCTGCGTCACGTCGATGCCGGCTCCTGCAACGGGTGCGAAATCGAGATCTCCGGCTGCTTCTCGCCCGTCTACGACGCCGAGCGCTACGGCGTGAGGCTCGGGGCGTCGCCCCGTCACGCCGACGGGCTGCTCGTGACCGGGGTGGTGACCCGGAACATGGCTTCGGCGCTGCGCGACACCTTCGACGCGGTCGCCGCGCCGAAGACGGTTATCGCCGTCGGTGATTGCGCCTGCGACGGGGGGATGTTCACCGGAGCTTACGCGGCGGTCGGCCCGGTATCGGCGGTGGTCCCGGTAGACGTCGAGGTGCGGGGATGCCCTCCGTCTCCATCAGAGATCATCGCCGGGCTGCGATCAGTCAGCCGTCGGTGACGGTCACTGCGTCACCCGAGCCGACTCGGCTCGAGCAACACCGGCCGATCCCCCACCTCGGTCGGGTGCCCCTCGTCGCCGGGTGCATGACGACCCTGGCGGGCGGCGCCGGCGTCATCATCGGGCTCCTGGCCCTATCCCACCGTCTCGGCGCCGCCCATGTCGGTTGGCTGCTGCCACTGGCCGGGGTGTACCTGGAGGTGAGCCCGACCGCCGGTTTGTTCATGGTGATGACCGGGGTAGTGGCCATCGCCGCGGGGGTCTACAGCCTGGGCTACCACGCCCGGTCTCCGGGCGCACCGGTACCGGTTCTGGCCGTGCCGGTCTTCGTAACGGCGATGCTGGCCGTGCTGGCGGCGGGGTCGGTGACGACCTTCCTCGTGGCCTGGGAGCTCATGGCCCTGACATCACTGGCGGCCATCCTCTCGGACCATCACCGCGAGGACGTTCGCGACTCCGGGCGCTGGTACGCGGCCATGACCCACCTCGGGTTTCTTGCCATCCTGGTCGGGCTGGTCGTCCTGGCCGCCTCGGGGCGATCGGACACCCTCGTGACCCTGGCATCGGGGTCCGGCCATCTGAGCTCGGCTACCCGCAACGGTGTGTTCGTACTGACCCTCATCGGGTTCGGTTCCAAGGCCGGCCTTCTACCCCTGCACGCCTGGCTGCCCCGAGCCCACCCCGAGGCGCCGAGCCCGGTCTCGGCCCTCATGAGCGCGGCCATGGTCGGGGTGGGGGTCTACGGGCTGATCCGGGTCGACCTTCAGATCCTCGGCCCGGGGCCGCGCTGGTGGGCCCTTCTGCTGCTCGGTTCGGGAGGGATATCTGCCGTCTACGGTGTGTTGCAGGCGTCGGTCACCTCGGACCTCAAGCGGCTGCTGGCCTATTCGACCACCGAGAACATGGGCATAGTCGCCGTCGGTCTGGGCTCGGCCATGCTGCTCGCCGGCTACGGCCATCCCGCCGTGGCCGCCGTGGCCTTGGCCGCCGCCGTTCTGCACACCGTCGCGCACGCCGCGTTCAAGGCCCTGACCTTCCTCGGCGCGGGGTCGGTGCTGCGCGCAACCGGCGAACGCGACCTCGATCAGCTCGGCGGCCAGGCCACCCGCATGCCCACGACGACCACGCTGTTCGCGGTCGGAGCCCTCGGCGCTTCGGGCCTGCCGCTCGGCGCCGGCTTCGTGAGCGAGTGGCTGCTCCTGCAGAGCCTCATCCATTCCCGTCCCGGGGCCGGGACCCTTCTGGCCGTCGTCATGCCGGTCACCGTAGGGATGCTGGCCCTGACGACAGGCGTTGGGATCCTGACCATGGTGAAAGCCTTCGGTATCGGCTTCCTGGCCCGTCCCCGCTCGGAGGGAGCCGCCGCATCAGTGGAGTCCCCGCCGAGCATGCTCGCCGGTATGGCGCTGGCGGCCGGAGCCTGCGGCCTGCTCGCCGTCGCCCCGGCGGTCCTCTCGCGGCCTCTCGATGCCGTCATTTCCGCAACTCCACAGGTCTCCCCAGCGGGATCCCCCCATCTGGGGGTGCTGCTTCGGCTTCCCGGCATCGCGGGTTCGGTGTCGCCGGCCTGGCTGGCGGTGGCCGTGCTCGTCGCCACCGGTGCCGTCACCGCCATCACCTCCCTCGCCGGCCGGTCACGCCGGCGGGATGCCCGCGCCGCCGCCCTGTGGACATGTGGGGCGGGGGCGTTGACGGCGCGCATGGAGTACACGGCCACCTCATTCGCCGAACCGCTGCAAAGGGTGTTCGACGCGGTCCTGCGACCCGAGGTCGATGTCGAGGTGAGCCACGTCGGAGAATCCCGCTACCTGGTGGAGAGGGTCCGCTACCGGTCGGTTATCCAAGACGCCGTCGAGGTTCGCTTCTACCGGCCCGTGATCTCCGCCGTCGAGACGTGGGCCGGGTGGGTCCGACGGGCCCACTCGGGCCGGGTCCATCTCTATGTCGCCTACGGCGCCGCAGGGGTCACCATGGTGCTGGTCCTGGCCCGATGAGCGCGGCGGGGATCGCCGGAACCGTGGCCCAGGTAGGCGCGGTCGCCGGCGGGGCACCAGGGGTGATCGGAGCTATGCGACAGGTCCGGGCCCGCCTGGAGGGCCGGGCCGGCCCGGGCGCGGCCCAACCTTACCGGGACCTGCGCAAGCTGCTCACCAAGGAGCAGCTCGTCCCCGAGGGAACCACCGTCGTGTTCGCCTGGGCCCCGGCGGTGATCGCAGCCGCCGCTTTGGTCACGGCTTCGATCGTCCCGCTGGCGACCCTGGGCTCGCCGATGGACCAGGCCGGAGACCTGTTCGCGGTGGTCGGGCTGCTCCTGATGGGGACCGTGGCCCTGATCCTCGCCGGACTGGACACCGGCACCCCCTTCGGAGGCATGGGGGCCAGCCGGGAGGCCACCATCGCCGCGCTCGTCGAGCCGACCATCCTGCTCGCCGTGTTCGCCCTGTCGGTGCCGGCCAACTCGTCGAACCTGTCGGTGATGGTCGCCGACACGACCCGCCACGCCGGTCACGTGCTCAGCCCGGCGGGAGCGTTGGCCTTCGCCGCCCTGGTGGTCGTCGTCGTCGCCGAAACCGGACGCCTCCCGGTGGACAATCCGTCCACCCATCTGGAGCTGACGATGGTGCACGAGGCCATGGTCCTCGAATACAGCGGTCCCAAGCTGGCCGTCATCGAGTGGGGTGCGGCCATGCGGCTGACGGTCCTGCTCGGGGTCGTCGCCAATCTGTTCGTGCCGTGGGGTATCGCCGCCGGTCGCGGCGGGGCAATCGACGTGCTCATCGGATTGGTCGCCATCGCCGCCAAGATCACCGCCGCAGCTGTAGCTCTGGCGACGGTCGAGGTGTTTCTCGCCAAAATCCGGCTCTTCCGGGTCCCCGAGCTTCTCGCCGGTTCCTTCCTGCTCGCCCTGCTGGCCGTAACCGCCTCCTACTTCCTCGTGGGGCGGCCGGGATGACCACGACGGGCGGCCGGCCTTGACTGATTCGTTCTACCTGACCGGCGTAGACCTGCTCGCCGGCGGCCTGCTGCTCGTGACCGTGGGCGTCGTGTGGCGGAGGGATCTCGCGGCCATGACCCGGCTGCTCGCCCTGCAGGGCCTGCTGCTCGGAGCCATACCCGTGCTGGCCGGGGCTCACCGGGGCGACTCCCAACTGATTGCCGTGGGGGCAGCGGTGATCGTCCTGCGCGCCGGAATCTTTCCCCGCCTGCTGTTCGCCCGACTCCAGGGCGGGATCGGCGACGACCGTGAGGCGATCCCACTCGTCAGCACCGCGGCCTCTCTGCTCCTCAGCGCCGCTCTGGTCGTCGCCGCCTACGTGGTGGGCAGCCCCCTCGTGGCCCTCGACCCGCAGGGCGCGACGCGCGCCGTTCCGGTCGGCCTGGCCATGGTCTTCATCGGGATCCTCCTGCTGGCCACCAGACGCCGGGCCCTCTCGCAGGTCATCGGGCTGCTGGTCCTCGACAATGGGATCGACGCCGTGGCCTTCCTCGCCACCCTCGGAGTACCGCTGGTCGTGGAGCTCGGAGTTTCGCTCGACGTCCTGCTCGCCCTTGTCATCCTCGGCGTGCTCACCGGCCGGATGCACGCCAAGTTCGGAGGAACCGACCTGGACGACCTTCGCGAGCTCCACGAATGATCACGGCCGTTCTCGTCGCGATTCCCCTGCTCGTTCCCCTGGCGTCGGCGGGAGGATCGCTCGTGGCCGGGTGGCGGCCGCTCACCGCCTGGGCCAACGTCGCCGCTGCTCTGTCCATCCTTGCCGCCGGCATCATCCTGGGCGTCCGGGTCACGGCCCGAACCGAGTTCACGGCTGGCCACCTGCTACGTGCCGACCCTCTCAGTGCGACGATGCTGATCGTGATCGGAGCGGTCGCCACCCTGGCCACCTGGGCCGGGGTGGACTACCTCGGAGCCGAACTGGCCGAGGGAAAGACCACATCCGAAGGGGCCCGCCAGTACGTCATCCTCGTTCCTCTGTTCCTCTCGGCCATGGTCCTGGCCGTCGAAGCAAACAATCTGGGGCTCGTCTGGACGGCGGTGGAGGCCACGACCATCGCCACCGCTTTCCTCGTCGGGCACCGCCGGACCCGACAGTCGTTGGAGGCGACCTGGAAGTACGTCGTCGTCTGCTCGTTCGGTATCACGATCGCCTTCCTTGGAACCGTCGTGCTGTACTTCGCCAGCATCCACGCCGGAGCCTCGGCCTCGGTCGCCTTGAATCTCGACACGCTGAGCGCGGTCGCCGCTCATCTGAACCCGGCCGTCACCAGGCTGGCCGTCGGCCTGCTGCTCATCGGCTTCGGGGCCAAGGCCGGGCTGGTGCCGTTCCACACGTGGCTGGCCGACGCCCACAGCCAAGCCCCCGCACCGGTGTCGGCCCTCATGAGCGGCGTGCTGCTCTCAGTGGCCTTCTCCATACTCTTGCGGATCAAGGTCATATCCGACGTGGCTCTCGGCCTCACCTACATGCGCGTCGGGCTGCTCGTCTCCGGCCTGGCCACCCTGGTCGTTGCCGTGTCCCTGCTCGTCGGCCAGAGCGACTTCAAGCGGATGTTCGCCTACTCCAGCCTCGAACAGATGGGTCTGCTGGCCGTCGCCGCCGCCGCCGACACCCGCCTGGCGGTCGCCGGCACCCTCCTGGTCGTCGCCGCCCACGGGATAGCCAAGGCCATCCTGTTCATCTCGGCCGGCCAACTCCAGCACGCCCACGGGTCCACTCTGATCGCCGACGTCACCGCGGTCGGCGCCCGATCCCCACTTCTCGGAGCGACGCTCGCGGTCGGGGTCGCGGGCCTATTGGGTTTCCCCCCGTTCGCCGTCTTCGCCGGGGAGTTGGCCATGGCCCGCGGGTTGGCCCGGGCCGGGCTGTCCCTGCCCCTCCTCGGGGCCTCGGCGCTGCTGCTCGTCGGGTTCGTGGCCATCAGTCGTCACACCGCGGCCATGCTCCTCGGAGCCGAGGCGCCGGGGTCTCCGAGCCTGCGCGTCGCCGGACCCGTCGCCGCGCCCCTCGTGATCGGGCTCGCCGCGTCCGTGATCCTCGGCACCGTCGGCGGCCCCTTCGCGCACCTGCTCACCGCGGCCGCGACGAGCCTGGGGGCCAACCCATGACCCTCACAGGACGCGACGTCCGCGTGGTCTCCCCGTCCGAGCTGCAGGCGGAGGCGGCCTCGTGGCTCGACGTCGGACACCGTCTGGCCCTCGTGGCCGGCCACGACGACGGACCCCACTTGCGGGCCGTGTACCTATTCACTTCGCCCCGCCCTCCGCAGCGGGTCGAGCTCCACGTGATACTCGACGCCGACCGTCCGACGGTACCGAGCCTGGCCGCCCTGTCGTTCCCGGCCGGTCGGTTCGAGCGGGAGATGCACGACCTGTTCGGGGTCATCCCGCTCGACCATCCCCTCCCCCGCCGCCTCGTCCGCCACCCCCACTGGCCGGCCGGCTGGTATCCCATGCGCCACGATGCCGGGCCGGCACCCTCGTTCGACCGGACGGTCGAGCCCTACCCGTTCGTCACCGTCGAAGGCCCGGGGGTCTACGAAATACCCGTCGGTCCGGTGCACGCCGGCCTGATCGAACCCGGCCATTTCCGTTTCTCCGTCGTGGGCGAGACCATCTTGAAATTGAAAGCTCGCCTCTGGTTCGTCCACCGCGGGATGGAGAAGCTCTTCCAAGGGTGCACCCCCGCCGAAGGGGTGCACCTCGCCGAGCGCATCTCGGGTGACAGCGCCGCGGCCCACGCCCTTGCCTTCTCCCAGGCCGTCGAGGACGCCCTCGCCTTGGAGGTCACGCCGACGGGGCGGCGCATCCGGGCCATGCTGGTCGAACTCGAACGGGTCTACAACCACACCACCGACCTCGGCGCCCTGGCCAACGACGTGGGTTACTCGTTGCTCAACGGCCACGCCCAAGCCATCCGGGAACGCCTGCTCCGGCTCAACCACTCCATCACGGGTCATCGCCTGCTGCGCGGCTCGATCGGTCCGGGGGTGACCAGGATAAACCGCCTTCCCGACCCCGACCAGCTAGCTGACATTGCTACTGACATTAGTGAATTGGCCCACCTGATCCTGGCCAACGCGACCGTTCGCGACCGCTTCACCGGAACAGCCGTCCTCAGCCACGCCCAGGCCGACGACCTGGGATGCCTGGGATACGTGGCCCGGGCCAGCGGGTTGGCTGGCGACGCCAGACTCGACCACCCCTCATGCGACGAGGTCCCAGACCCCGTGGGCCACGGGCAGGGAGACGTCCTGGCCCGCTTCCTGGTACGCCGAGACGAGATCGCCGCTTCGCTCGAGCTGATCGGCCGACTTCGTCACCTCATCGATGATCTGTCCCCCCCGGACGCGACCCGGCACCCGTCGGACCCGGAGCACTCCAGCGGGGTCGGGATCGTCGAAGGTTGGCGGGGCACGGTCACCCACCGCGTGGAGATGAGCCGAGGACGTCTCACCAGGGTCAAAGTGGTCGACCCGTCGTGGTTCAACTGGCCCGCTCTGCCGGCCGCACTGGCTGACACCATCGTCCCGGACTTCCCACTCGCCAACAAGAGCTTCAATCTCTCCTACGCCGGCAACGACCTGTGAGCCCAATACGGTCAGCCGCTTCCGGCCTGCCAGACTGCACCAAAGACACCAACCAAGCCGAGGTGAGGGCCCGACCGCCATGTTCGACCTGAACGCGCTACTGGACGAGTACGACCGGGCCCGCTCCTACACCGACGCCCTGTGGCAGGACCTCCCCGCGGCAGAGGTGCTCTGGCGCCCCCACCCACAGTTCAGCCCCATCGGCTGGCACCTCGGCCATCAGGCGTCGGTGGCCCACTTCATGGTCAGGAATCTGACCGCGGCCGAGCCGAGCCCCGATCCGGACATCGACGCGGTCATGGACTCAGCCAATCCCGAGACCGACCGGGGCGACCTGCCCGATCCGGACCGCATCGCGGCCTACCGGGCGGCGGTCGCCGATCGGGTCCACGTCAGGATCGGCGACATTGATCAAAGCCGGGTAGGGGCGCCGAATCAGCTGCGTGTCGTGGGCGGACACCTGCTGGCGGCCCTCATCAATCACGAGTACCAGCATGACCAGTGGATATCCGAGGTGAGGCAGGAGCACCTGGGCCGGCCCTTGCCTCCCCGCCCGAACTCCGATCGACTCACCGAGATCGACGGCTACCTCGTCGTCTCGCTCTGACATCCTCCTCCCAGGCGTCCCACAGCATCCTGCGCCAGGGTGGCGCCGAGCGGCGCGCGGCCCGGGCCGGACTCCTCCGGAAAGCACAGGCCGGACCGGGCCACGCCCTAGAGGTCTTCGAGGTGGGCGGTGTCGTTGTAGGTCCTGACCGACCACCTCTCCGGGGTGATGACGATCTCGCTGATCGAGCCGTTCGCCGCCCCGGCGAAAGCGAGGGGTGACGCGCCCGTCGCCTCGGCCATGATCCGGCCGATCACCCCGCCATGGGTGAAGGCGGCCACCGTCTCATCCGGGTGGGCGGCGGCGATCCGAGCCACGGCGGCGCGGATGCGCTCCACGAACCGCTCGTCGGGCTCCGCCCCGGGAATGACATCCCAGCGTCCCTCCTTCCAGAGCCTCTGGGCGATCGGTCCGCCCTCCTGCAGCTTTATGCGGTACAGACCGCCTTCCCAGTCACCCAGATGGACCTCCCGCAGCCCGGCCTCGACCGCCGGTTCCATGGAGAGGGCGGCGCTCAGTGGTGCGGCGGTCTGCGCCGTACGGCGCAGGTTGGTCACGTAGATCGCCGACAACTTCTCCCCGAAGCGGGGCCTCGACAGTCGGGCGCCGATGCGTTCGGCCTGCTCGACGCCCCGAGGGTCCAGTTCGGGGTCGCCATGGCCATCGACCAGCGGAAAGCTCTCACCGGGCCGGATCGGGATGGACTCCCCGTGGCGCACCAGGAGGATGCTGGTAGCCCCGGCGGGACGCTCGAAGCGCAGTTGGCGGATTCCCTCCGCCGGCGTGGTATCTGACATCGGAGCCGATGCTAGGGGCCGCGGACTGCGCCATCGGCCGTTGGACCGGCCCGGCGGCCCGGGGGGCGCCGCCCGGCCGGGTCAGCAGGCCAGAGCCAGTTGGCCCTCGTCCTCGCCGTCGTGCAGGTGGCGGTCCAGCTTGCGCTTGATGCGCTGCAAGGCATTGTCGACGGACTTGACGTGGCGCCCCAACTGGCTGCTGATCTCGGTGTACGACTTCCCCTCGACGTACAACCTGAGGACCTCGACCTCCAGCCCCGACAGGCTCTCGGCCATGGACCGACGGATGGCCGAAATGGCTTCTTGGGAGATCAGTTCGTCGGCCGGGTCGGTGGCCCGGTGGTCATCGAACAGTTCTTCCACCGCTCGCTCCGACGGGTCATCCGATCCCCGCACCCCGGAGATCGACACGTAGCGGTTCAGGGGTTGGTGCTTCTGACGGGTGGCCCCCTTGATGGCGCTGATCACCTGGCGGGTCACACACAGCTCGGCGAAGGCCCCGAACGACGCCTGGCGGTCGGCCCGGAAGTCCCGGGCCGCCTTGTACAGCCCGATCAGGCCCTCCTGCTCGACGTCGTCGGGCTCGGCGCCGACCAGGAAGTAGGTGCGGGTCTTGGCCCGGGCGAACCGCCGGTAGCGCGCCACGAGGATCTCGACCGCCCTCCGATCGCCGGCCTGGAAGCGCAGAGCCAACTCCTCGTCGGAGCAGGCGGAAAGCGAGGCAAGAGCTACGACGGACATGGCGGGTACCTCGGTGGCTCGATGGACTAGTACGACTGGGTACTTGGTGACCCGTATAACTAGTTATTTTTAGCCACTCCTGCGGGGTGTGTCAAGCGTCACCCACCTCTCCCATCCCGGGCTCAGTCGCACCACCGCCCTCATTACGGGCAGGCCGGAGAGCGGGCCCCGCCAGTCCCGTACCCTCACCTTTTTCCGGACTAGTTAGCTCGGGAGCGCTGGCGGGCCACTTCGAAGCAGGCCAGAGCCGCGGCCGCCGATACGTTGAGCGAGCCGAGGGGCCCGCTCATGGGGATGCGGGCCAGGACCTCGCACCGCGAGCGGGTCAGAGGGGACAGGCCCCGACCCTCGGCGCCTAGGACCACGGCCACGCCTTCGGTCAGCACGCCCAGTTCCCACAGCCGGCTCGGCCCGGCGGCGTCGAAGCCGACCGTCCATATCCCGCGCTCGGCCAGCGTTTTCAGCGCCGCCGGGATCCCGGGGACGACCGCCACCGGCAGGTGTTCCACCGCTCCCGCCGCGGCCTTCACCGCGGCCGGCGACAGCGGCGCCGAACGGTGGCGGCCGAGCACCAGCCCGGTGGCCCCGGCGCACACTGCGCTGCGCATGACCGCCCCGAGGTTGTGGGGGTCGGTAACGCCGTCCAACACCACGAGGAAGGGGTCAGCGGCGAGGACCAGGTCGTCGAGCTGGCTGGGACGCACGGGGGCGGCGAGGGCCACCACCCCCTGAGGGGCCTCCGAACGGGCCATCTCCTCGATGCGATCCCGACTGACCCGCCGCACCGTCACCCCCGCCGCCGAGGCCAGATCGGCGATCTCCTCGAGACGGTCGTGGGGGGCCACAGCCTCCGAGAGGAACACCTGGTGGACCCGCCGCCGCCCGGCGCGCAGCAGTTCGGCCACCGCTTGGCGGCCCTCCACCTGGGAGGCGCCCAGGCCGTCCTGGCCCGACGCCTCCCGGCCATGACCACTCCGTCCGGTGCGCTCCCTGCCACCCCCGCCGGCCCGCTCCGGGCCACCCCTTCCAGTGCGCTCCCCGCCACTCTCTCCGGGGCGGTCCGCCCGGCGGCCGGCCGGCGCATCACCCCGCAGCGACGATCGCCCGGCGTTACCGCCTCGGGACTCACCGCCTCGGGACTCACCGCCTCGGGACTCACCGCCTCGGGACTCACCGCCTCGGGACTCACTGCCTCGGGACTCACTGCGGCTGCGGCCGGGACGGGGACCGGGGGTGGGACCGCCGCCCCGGCTGTCGGCCCGGCGCGGCGGCTTCACCGGACCACCAGGAGAGCAACGGCCAGGCAGGCCACGCCTTCGGCGCGCCCGATGGCCCCCAGGCCCTCGCCCCGCTTGGCCTTGACGCTGGCGGGCGCGTCGAGCACCTGGCTCAGGCGCTCCTCCATGCGTAGCCGGTACGGGGCCACCTTGGGCGTCTCCAGGATCACCGTCACATCAACGTTGGCGACCCGGTACGAAGTGGTCACCTGGGCCACCACCCGGCTCAGCAGATCCATGCTGTCGACGCCGGCCAGCGAAGGATCGCTGTCGGGGAAGTGGGTGCCGATGTCGCCCAGCCCGGCCGCTCCGAGCAGGGCGTCGGCCACGGCGTGGGCCACGACATCGGCGTCGCTGTGACCGGCCAGTCCGGGACCAGGAAGCTCCACTCCGGCCAGGATCAGACGGCGGTCGGGGGAGTCGGTGAAGGGATGGATGTCGAAGCCCTGGCCGATCCTCAAAGGGGAGACTCCGCGCTGAGCAACGCCGCAGCCACCACCAGGTCCAGCGGAGCGGTGATCTTGAGGTTGTGGGGAGGAGCCGGCACCAGCACCACCCGGCCGCCGTGACGCTCGACCAGGGCGGCGTCGTCGGTCGCCTCGCCGGCGGAACTGTGAACCTGCTTCAGCAGATCAGCCCGGAACGCCTGCGGCGTCTGCACGGCCACCAACCGGGAGCGGTCGAGCGTCACCAACGACCCGTCGGCGCCGACCTCCTTGACCGTGTCGGTGACCGCGGCGGCGGGCACCGCAGCGTCGGCCCCCGACTCGACGGCGGCGATCACCGACCGCCACAGGGCCAACGGGGCGAGTGGCCGGGCGGCATCGTGCACCACCACCACATCGACCCCCGGCGGGAGGGCGGCGAGTCCGGACCGTACCGACGCCGAGCGGGTCGCCCCTCCCGGCACCACGAAGTCGGCGTCCCATCCGGTCGTCTCAACCGACGGCGGCAGGACCAGGACGACTCCGGCGCAGGCCCGCCGGGCGGACTCGAGGGACCATTCCAGCACGGGCCTACCGGCCAGGTCGGCGAACTGCTTAGGGGCTCCGAATCGGGTGCCGTTACCACCGGCGACGACGACGGCCCAGGCTTGGACCACCGGCTGATCAGGGTAGAGCGTCGTCGAGCTTCTTCTCGGCCTCGGCCTCGTCGACACCGATGGCGAAGGTGAGCTCGGACACCAGAATCTGCCGGGCCCGGTTGAGCATGCGCTTCTCTCCGGCCGACAGACCCTTGTCCTTATCGCGGTTGGAGAGGTTCCGTACGACCTCGGCGACCTGATAGATGTCGCCCGACTTCAGCTTCTCGACGTGGTTCTTGTAACGGCGGGACCAGTTGGTCGGCATGCGCACGTCCTTCTTGCGCAGGACGGCGAACACCTCCTCGACTTCCTCGTCGTTGATCACCTCACGGAGGCCGACCTCCTCGGTGTTATCCGATGGCACCATGAGGGTCAGATCGCCGTAAGCCAGGCGCAGGACCAGGTACTCCTTCTTCTCGCCGAAGGCTTCCCTCACCTCGCGCCGCTCCACGATCGCCGCACCGTGGTGCGGATAGACGACCTTGTCTCCTACGTCGAAAGTCATGCGTCTCCAGAAGCAGCCGGGCCTTCCCAGGGTACCAGCCGAGGCCCCTGCTCCGGGCTCGGAGGAGACCCCGCCCCGACCGGCGGGAAAAACCGGCAGACCTCCAGGGTAGTCTCGGTCCCGCATGGACGAGCACGAGCTTCTGGGACGGTCCGACCTCTTCTCCGCCTTCTCCGACGAGGTGCTCGCCGCCATTCGAGCCGCCGCCACGCCGGTCACCTGCGAACGCAACTTCGTGATCTTCCAGGAGGGGGATCCGGCGGAGGAGCTGTATGTGGTCAAGAGCGGTCGGATCGCCATCGGTCGCCGTTCCTTCGACCGGCGCGAGTCGCTGGTCGCCTTGATGGAGCCGGGGGACCTATTCGGCGAGATGCCCCTCTTCGACGACGGCGACCGCTCGGCGTCGGCCCGGGCCCTGGAACGATCGGTGGTGCTCCGGATTCCCTATCAGCCGGTTCGCCAGGCCCTCGACCGCGACCCTCAGCTGCTGTGGACCGTGGTGGCTCTCCTGGCCCAACGGCTGCGCAGCACCGACGACGCCCTCGTCGACGCCGTCCTGCTCGACGTCACCGGGCGGACCGCCAAACGGATGCTGGAGTTGGCCGGAGAACAGTCCGAGTTCCAGCTGCCGATCACCCAGGAGGAGCTGGCCGGGTTGGTGGGCGCCTCGCGCGAACGGGTCAACAAGTCCATCGCCGCGTTCATCCGCCTCGGCTGGATCGAACAGATGGACCGCCGGTACCGGATCCTCCAACGGGACCGGCTCGAGCAGCGCGCCCGCTGACTCGCCGCGGCGCCAGCCGCAGCGGCCGGGCGTCAGCTGTAGCGGCCGGGCGTCAGCTGTAGCGGTCGAGGATGGTGGTCTCGGCCAGGCGGGTCAGACCTTCCTTGACCGCCCGGGCCAGCACGGGGTCCACGTCGGGAACGATCAGGAAGTCCTCCGCCTCGGAACGCATGATCTTCTGCAAGGAACCGAAGCGGGCCACCATCGCCGCCACGGTCGTTTCGGGGATGCGGGGGATGCGGGACAAGAGCCGGTAGCCCCTCGGCTGGAGACTGAAGTCCAGGTCAGGGTGCTCGGTGTCGAGGATGAGGCCGGCGACCACCGACGCGTCGAGGAGCTCATCGGTGGAAAGCGAGGCGAGAGCGGCCACGACGCCGGCCGCCCGGGGGGCGGTGTCCTCAGGGTGGTAGTCCCTCACCACCTGGCGCCGCTCGTCCTCCACCCCGGCCATCAACTCCTCGAGCTGCAGCAGAACAAGGCGCCCGTCGGTGCCCAATTGGACGATGTAACCCTCGATCTCATCGGCGATGCGGCGAACCATCTCGGCCCGCTGCAGGACCATCACCACGTCGCGGAGGGTGACCAGATCCTCGACCTCCGAAGCCGTGAGGGTGCTGGTCACGCTGTCGAGGCGATCCCGGTAGCGCTCGAGGGTGGATAGGGCCTGGTTGGCCCGACCGAGCAGCCGGGCCACGGTCTCGAGGACGCGCTTGTCGTCGTTGCGATAGATGGTGATCACCGACATGTCCTCCGAAACGGCGATCACCGGGACGTCGATGGAACGGGCCACCCGCTCGGCCGTGCGATGTCTGGTGCCGGTCTCGGAGGTGAACACATTTGGGCTCGGCACCAGGTGCACGTTGGCCCGAGCGATGCGGCTGGCGTCGGCGGCGAGGATTATGGCTCCGTCCATCTTGGCCAGCTCGGCCAGACGCTGCGGGCTGAACTCGGCGTCGAGGAGGAAGCCGCCCGAGCAGATGGATAGAACCTCAGGACCATCGCCCACGAGGATCAGCGCCCCCTTGTTGGCCTGGAGGATGCGGTCCAGACCATCGCGCAGAGGACGTCCAGGGGCGATGATGCCGAGCGCTTCGGTGAGGGCGGCACGGCGTCGATCCACTGCGTCCGATTCTAGGGGACCAGCCGTCCCTCCCTGTCCGAGGGCCTCAGGGCTCCTGTGACTGAGCCGTCGGGGCGGCCCGTTGGGGGCCTACCGAGGCCCTCCAACCAAGCTCCGGTCAACCGAGGTCGAGGGTCCAGGCACCCGGCACCA
>JAGWSF010000082.1 GCA_028876385.1 Acidobacteriota bacterium
GAAGGCGAACACCGTGGCGTGGCGGTAGAGCGCCCACAGCACCGCGTCGTCGATGCGCCCCAGTTCGATCAGAGACGATCCGAGGGCCGCTCGGTCCCCCCCGGTCACCAGGTCGTCGTTCAGCCACCCCGCGAATCCGGCCAGGACCGTCACCACGTCGTCGGCCGGGCGGCGGCGAGCGCGGGCCACCATGGCCTGAATGAGGGTGTCCACCCCCTTGCGGGGCTCCAGGCTGCCCACCCAGAACACGTAACGCCGCCCGGCCAGGCCGAGCCGGGCCAGGATGGCGGCGTCCTCCTCGTGGGTATTCGGGTGGGGGGCGGGGGGGTCGACACCGTTCGGTACGACGTGGATGCGGCCGGCGTCTATGGGGGTTCGAGCGATGATCTCGGCGGCCGCCGCCTGGCTGACGGTTATGACCGCGTCGGCCCTCCGGGCGACCACCTCCAGGGCCCGTCGGTGGAATCGCCGCCCGTGAGGCGTGAAAGCCTGCGGGAACAGCTCGGGCCCGGCGTCGTGGACGGTCACGACCAGGGGCCGGCCCCCCGAAGGGGGAACCGCCACCGAGGGAGCGTGGACCAGGTCCAGGTCGTGCACCCCGCGCAGCGCCGGGCGGCCCCACCGCAGCCAGCCCTCGTAGAGGAGCGGAGCCGGCCACGGCTGCACGGCCAGCGACGCGACCGTTCCCGGCCGGACCCCCAGCGCGTCGAGGCGGGCGACGATCTCGGAGCGGGGGTGGCGGGCGGCGAGGGGCACCATGTCGCCGTCCGGGCAGGTGGCGGGCAGTACTGTGAGCAGCTGGGCCGTGTACCGCCCGATGCCGCCCGGTGAGCGGTTCAGGAGTTGCTCTGCATTGACCGCCACTCGCAACCGGCGCATCCTCTCTGTGCAACCCGTCGGGGACGGTGGCGGATCGGAGCACGCCCTGATCCAGATGATCCGCCAGCTCGGCACCGACGGGTGGGAGTGCCACGTGGTCATCCCGGGCCCGGCCCGGCTGGCCTCAGAATATGCCGCCGCCGGGGCCGTGGTGCACCAGCTGGCGATGGCCAGCCTGACGACCTCGGGCCGCCCGACCAGATGGCTGCGCTACGCCTCGGCGTGGCCGGCGACGGTCCTGCGCCTGGCCCTGCTCGGCCGGCGCCTCGGGGTCTCGGTGGTGCACTCCAACTCCCTCCACTCCTGGTACGGGTGGGCGGCGGCCCGCCTGCTCGGCCGCCCCCACGTCTGGCACGCCCGCGAGATCGTGTTCCAGTCCGGCGCGGCGCTGCGCCTGGAGCGCTTCCTCGCCCGCCACTTCGCCCAGCAGGTCATCGCCGTATCGAGCGCGGTGGCCGCTCAGCTCGACCCGGGCAACGTGGTGGTCGTCCTCGACGGGGCCGACCCCGACCGCTTCACCCCCCACCGGGCCGGCCGGTTCCGCGCCGCCGCCGGGGTGGACGACAGGGTGGCCCTGGTCGGGTCGGTGGCCCGCCTCGACACCTGGAAGGGCTTCGACGTCCTGCTCGACGCCTGGCCCCGGGTCCGGCGGCGCCGACCCGACGCCGAACTGGTCGTCGTCGGCGGCCCGGTCCCCGGCAAGGAGCGCTACGCCGAGGCGTTGGCCGCCAAAGCCGCCGACCTGCCGGGAGTGCACTGGATGGGGCGGCGCGATGACATCCCGGAGGTGATGGCCGACCTCGACGTGTTCGTGCAGGTCTCCACCGAGCCCGAGCCCTTCGGGCTGGTCCTGGTGGAGGCGCTGGCCAGCGGGTGCCCGGTCGTCGCCGGCGCCGCCGGGGGCCCCCTGGACATCCTGGGTCCGACCGCGAGGGGCGAATCTACCGTGGCCGGGACGCTGGTTCCCCCAGGAGACGCCGGGGCGCTGGCCGAGGCGGTGCTGGCGCTCCTACCCGATCGTTCGGCGAGCGCGACCCGTCAGGCCCGCCGGGCCCTCGGCCCACCCTCCCCCGGGCGCTTCGGCCCGGTCTTCGATCAGGCGGTTCAGCGCCGGGGTCGATCCGCCGCGGCCAGGCTGCGGTAGGCGTCGACCAGGCCGTCGGCGGTCCTCCGCCCGCCGAACCCGGCGACCCGGGCGTGACCGGCGGCGATGAGGTCGTCGCGGCAGGCTCGATCCTCGACCAGACGCGACAGGGCGGCGGCCAGCCCGTCGGCGTCGTGGGGGTCGGTGAGCAGGGCGGCCGGGCCGACCACCTCGGGCACGGCCCCCGCCCGGGTAGCGACCACCGGCACCCCCAGGGCCATGGCCTCGAGGGGGGGGAGTCCGAATCCCTCGTAGAGCGACGGGTAGGCGAAGACCGTCGCCCCGCTCACCAGGGCCGCCCGGTCGGGCACCCACCCGGTGCGCTCGATGCGGTCCCGGTGGTGGGCCGAGGCGATCGACGCGGCCAGCTCGTCCTCGCCCCAGCCGACCGGACCGGCCAGCTTCAGCTCCAGATCGGGATGGTCGGCGGCGACCGCGTCGAAGGCCCGGACCAGCACGGGTAGGTCCTTGCGCGGCTCGGCCCGGCCCAGGGCCAGGATGTAGGGGCGGCCAGCCGGTCGGCGCCCGGGCGTCGGAAGGAACGGGAGGTCCACCGCCGGCGCCACCACCCGCACCCGCTCGGGGGGCACTCCGAAGTGCTCAGTGACCTCCTCGGCCACGAAGGCCGAGGCGGTGTGGACCCACGCCCCCGTGCTCACGGCCCGGGTCACGAGGGCCGGGTACCGAAGTGACGTGGGCGTGCACAGCTGCGGGAAGCGCACCGCGGTGAGGTCCCATACCGACACCAGTCGGGCCGAGCGACGGGTCGGTGGCACCACGAAGTTGGTGCCGTGCACCACCTGCGGCCGCCCCGTCCACCACGATCCCGAGGGCCGGTCCCACCGCTCCCAGCAGCGCAGCAGCAACCCGGCCGGCGCCGGACGGTGCACCACCTCGGTGACGTCACCTGGCACCTGCCCTCTCAGGTGGGCCCACCCCCGGAGGGTGAGACCGTAGGCCGACAGCTCGAGCTCGGGGCGCCCGGCGAGGTGACGGAGGAAGCCTTCGACCGCCACGCCGATACCGGTCCGCTGCCCGAGCAGAGGGGTGGCGTCGAGGGCAACGGTCAGCACCCCGCCGAGGATAGGGTTCTTCGATGATCGTGGCTCTGGCGGGTGGAGTAGGGGCGGCCCGCATGCTGGGCGGCCTGGTCCAGGTCGTACCCCCCGAGCAGGTGACCGCGGTGGTCAACACCGGCGACGACACGGTGATGCACGGCCTGTACATCAGCCCCGATCTCGACACCGTCACCTACACCCTCGCCGGGATGATCAACCCGGCGACCGGGTGGGGTCTGCGGGACGAGACCTGGGCGGCCATGGAGGAGCTGCGCCGCTACAGCGACGGGCGGCTGGCCTGGTTCAACCTCGGTGACCGGGACCTCGGGACCCACCTGTACCGCACCAGCCGGCAGCGCGAAGGTGCCCCCCTGAGCACCGTCGCCGCCGAGATCGCCGCCCGCTGGGAGGTCGGGGTGCGCCTCCTGCCCATGAGCGACGACCGGGTCGAGACCCGGGTGGTGCTCGACGAAGGAGCCGACGGTCGGGAGGTGGGCTTCCAGGAGTACTTCGTCGGCGCCCGCCACGACGTGCCGATACGGGCCGTACGCTTGGCCGGGATCGAGACCGCCCGTCCGGCGCCGGGCGTGCTCGAAGCCGTAGCCGGGGCGGCCACGGTGGTCATCTGCCCCTCCAACCCGGTGGTCTCGATCGGCCCGGTGCTCGCCGTGCCGGGGATCGCCGAAGCCGTCACCGCCCGCCGGGCCGACGTCGTGGCCGTCTCGCCCATAATCGCCGGGCGGGCACTCAAGGGTCCGGCCGACCGCATGCTGGCCGAGCTCGGCCACGAGTCCTCCGTCGTCGGGGTGGCCCGGATGTGGGCGCCCTACGCAGCCACGCTGGTCATCGACACGGCTGACGCCGGGATGGCCGCCCAGGTCGAAGCGGAAGGGATGCGGGCGGTGGTGGGACCCACGGTGATGAGCGGACCCGACCAGGCCGCCGCCCTGGCCCGCCTGGCGCTCGGCGCCACCGCCGGAAGGGGCCCGGTTTGACCATCACGTTGATACCGGTGCCCGGGCTCCCCGAGGTCCACCCCGGCGACGACCTGGCCGAGATGATCGCCGGTCACGCCCCGCTCGAGGACGGCGACGTGGTGGTCGTCACCCAGAAGGTCGTCTCCAAGGCCGAGAACCGTCTGGTCGAGGTGGACCCCGCCGACCCGCTCTCGCACAAGGCTCACGTCGAAGCCGAAGCGGTGCGGGTGCTGCGCCGTCGAGGCGACCTGGTCATGACCGAGACCCGGCACGGCTTCGTGTGCGCCAACGCCGGGGTCGACCTCTCCAACGTGGCCCGGGGCTGGGCCGCCCTGCTGCCGGTGGACCCGGACCGCTCGGCTCGCTGGATCCGCGACGGATTGAGGGCCCGCACCGGGCTGACTCTCGGCGTGATCGTGTCCGACACCTTCGGGCGGACCTGGCGGAGGGGGGTGACCGATGTGGCCATCGGCACCGCCGGTATCGCCGCCATCGTCGACCTCAGAGGGACGACCGACGCCCTCGGCCGGGAGTTGGCCGTGACCGAGGTGTGCGTGGCCGACGAGCTGGCCGCCGCCGCCGAGCTGGTGATGGGCAAGGCATCGGGCATACCGGTGGCCCTGGTGAGAGGCGTCGAGCGCCAGTGGCTGCGTGAGTCATCGGTGCGGGCCGAGATCGTCCGGCCCCCCCACGAGGACCTGTTCCGCTAGAGGCGGGGGATCAGGCCGGGTCGGCCCGCCACCATTCGAGGAGCGACGCCGTACCCTCGGCGAGGGTCGTCCACGGCTTCCACCCGAGGTGGATCGACGCCCGACCCGGGTCGAGGGCCAGTCGGCGGATGTCGCCGGGGCGCGCCGGTCCCCGATCGGCGGTCGCCGGGCCGCCGGCCTGCGCGGCCATGGCCCGGTACAGGTCCCGTACCGCGGTCTCGTGGCCGCTGCCCACGTTGATCAGCAGGCCCCCGCCCCGGGTGCCGGCCCGGGCCAGGGCGTCGACCGCGTCGTCCACGTAGATGAAATCCCGGGTGGCCCCGCCGGTGCCGTGGATGACACACGGCCGGCCGGCGACCAGATCGGCCGCGAAGGTCGTGACCACCGGACCCCCCACCCCGGGCTTCTGGCGGGGCCCGTACACGTGGGCCAGGGCCAGGGCGGTGAACTCCAGGTCGTAGGTCTCCCGGTGAGCGTAGAGGTAGTCGGTGACCGCCTTCTGGGCCACCCCCACCATGGTGCAGGGGCGCTGCGGGTGGGACTCCCGAAGCGGCAGGTCACTCGGGTCGGGGTCGCCGTAGATGGCCGCCCCCGAGCTGTAGACCACCTTGTGGACCCCGGACTGACGGGCCGCCTCGAGCACCCTGGTGGACCCGACCACGTGGCTCTCGGCCGATTCGACCGCTCCCGCCTCCGGTTTCGGGGCGGCCAGGTGGAACACCACCTGAGGCCGGCCCCGGCGCATCAGCTGCACCAACGCCGGGTCCCTCGTGTCCATCTGGTGGAAGGTGAGCCCTCCCCCCGAGACCCGCCGGGCGTCAGCCAGGTTGGCCAGGCTCCCGGTGGAGAGGTCGTCGACCACGTCCACCTCGTGCCCCTCGGCCAGCAACCGGTCCACCAGGTGCGACCCGATGAACCCGGCTCCGCCGGTGACCAGAGCTTTCACACCGGCTGCGGGAGCCGCGCCTCCGACAGCTCGGCTCCCGGCTCCACCGCGTAGCCCTGGCCTATCACCGAGCAGCCGGTCACCCGGGCCCCCGCCCCGATACGGGCGCCCGGCCCGACGAGGGAGTCGGCGACCTCGGCTCCGGCCTCGATCACGGCTCCGGCCATCACCACCGAGCGCTGCACCACGGCGCCGGGGGCGACCGACGCGTCGTCGGCCACCACGCTGGCCGTAACCCCGGCGTGGGGAGGTCCCAGAGGGGCGTAGGCCAGGTTGGCGGCGAGCAGGGTCGCCGGCGTCCCGGCATCGAGCCAGGCGGCGTCGGAACCCAGGGCGTAGAGCCGTCCCTCGGAGACCATCTCGGGGAAGGTCTCCCGTTCGATGGAGACCTTCCGCCCGGAGGGGATCCGGTCCAGGACCGACGGTTCCAGCACGTAGGTACCGGCGTTGATCAGGTTGGTCGGGGCCTGCCCCGGTGGCGGCTTCTCGATGAAAGCCAGCACCTGTCCGCGCTCGTCGGTGGGCACCACCCCGTAGCGGGACGGGTCGTCCACCGGGGTGAGAGCGATCGACGCCTCGGCCCGGCGCTCGTGGTGGAACCGGACCAGCCCGGACACGTCGAGGTCGGTGAGCACGTCGCCGTTGACGACGACGAAGCGCTCGGACACCCCGCCCTGGAGGGCGGCGAAGCGGATGGCCCCCGCGGTGTCGAGAGGGGAATCCTCCACGGCGTACACCAGGCGCACCCCGCACGCCTCCCCCCGCGGGTAGGCCTGCAGGAAGGCGTCGGGCCGGTAGCCGAGCGACAGCACCGCCTCCTCCACCCCGTGGACCGCCAACCATTCGAGGACCCGCTCGATCATGGGGCGCCCGCCGACGGGCAGCATCTGCTTGGGGACGGTCAGCGTCAAAGGACGCAGCCGGGTGCCCTCGCCCCCGACCAGGACCACCGCTTTCATGGACCGGCGGTGCTGGAGGTGGTCGCCTTGGCGGTGGTGGCGGTGGTCGCGGCCGCGGTGGAAGGGGTGGTCGCCGACGTCGCCGTCGAGGGGGTGGTGGCCGTCGAGGGGGTGGTGGACGACGACGCGGCTGCCGCCTGCTGGCTGACCAGCTTGGTGAGGTTGGTGATCACGTAGCTCGGAGGCGGGGGGATCTTGACCGCGTCCTGGGCCGGGACGAAGGCGATCACCACCATGGCACCGTTCTTCAGCGGCACGAGGGCCGGGTCTAGCTTGGGCAGCTGACCCTTGGCGCCGTTGTAAAGGCTGCCGACGGTGTCGGCCGTGTCGGCGAACTCCTTCACGAACACGTGCCCCGGCGAGCCCTCGCAGGAGTTGCCGTCGAGGTAGCGGTGACCGCCCGGCAGTTGCAGCTCGGCTGCGTTGAGGGTCATGCCGACGGCACCGGCGAACTTCCCGAGGGTGGCGTTGTGTCCGGCGGCGGACTTCACCTTGGGATCGATGTTGATGATCCCCTCAGTGCTGGTCGTGATGCCCTGCGGGTTGGGGGCGTTCTTCCAGTTGATGGCGTTCACGAACTTGCCGCACTCGTAGACCGCGTAGCCCTCCTGCCAGACGGTACCGACGGTGGGTGCGACGGTCCCGGCCCCGTTGATCTGGCTGATCCGACGTTGCCGGCTGGCGTAGGTCGTGACCACCCCGAGGATGACGATCAGGGCGATGATCCCGTAATACCCCCACGGGGTCTGGCGACGATGGATCCGGCCGCCGCCGATACCGGCGGCGCGCGCCACCTTCTTGCTGGAGGATGCTCTGCCCATGGCGGGATCAGGCTAGCGGGCGGCGGCCACGCCGCCCAGCCGGGAACGCCAAGCGGCGCGCCGAGGCGACGGCGAGGCGCGCCACCAGGCCGACCGCGACGACGGGCAGGGCCAACCTTCGCGGTCCGCCACTGCTGCGCCGGGCGAAGAGCCACATGGATCGATGGTGGGCGGCGAGCATGCGGTAGGGGTGCAGGTCGGCGGAGACCCCCTGGGTGTGGACCACCACCGCGGCCGGTTCGTAGCCGACGGCCCAGCCGGCCCGGCCCAGCCTCCAGCAGAGATCGACGTCCTCCATGTACATGAAGAACGCCGGGTCGAAACCGCCGACGGCGTCCCACGCCGACCGCCGCACCAGGAAGCAGGCTCCCGACACCCAGTCGACGCGGGCCGGCTCGGAGTGGTCCCAGTCGAGCAACCGGTAGCGACGGGTGAAGCGGTTGCGGGGCGCGATCAGGCCCAGCGCGCCGTGGCCGACGGCATCGAGCAGGTCGGGGAAGGTACGGGCGGAGGGATACAGCGATCCGTCGGGGTTGTGCAGGCGGGGCCCGACCACGCCCAGGGCGGGGTCGCGCTCGAGGGCCTCGACGAGGGCGGCGACCGCCCCCGGGGCGACCTCGATGTCGGGATTGCAGATCAGCAGGTGCAGTCCCCCCTCCCGCCCGACGACGTCGGCCCCTCGGTTGGCCGCCCGGCCGTACCCCAGGTTGGCCCCCGTCGGGCACCACGTCGCCCCGGCCGCCGCGGCGACCGCGTCGGAGCCGTCGTCGGACCCGTTGTCGACCACGACGACGCGCTCCACCCCGGCCGCGGCGAGCGACGCCAGGCACCCCTCGAGGGGGCGCCGGCTCTTGTAGTTGACCACCACCGCGGCCACGTGGTGGACGCCGTGGGGGCCGGTGTCACTCAATAGGGCAGCCGGTCCCGGAACCACCCGATGGTGGACGCCAACCCGTCCTCGAGGCTCGTGGTCGGCTGCCAGCCGAGGATGCTCCGGGCGAGGGTCAGATCGGGGCGGCGCCTGACCGGGTCGTCCACCGGGAGGTCGACCTCGACGATCTCGGACCGGGAGCCGGTGAGGCCGATCACCATCTCGGCCAGGGTCCTCACCGTCATCTCCTCGTCGGTGCCGATGTTCATCGGACCGGGATGACCGGACTCGAGCAGCGCCAGCAGGCCTTCGACTTCGTCGTCGACGAAGCAGAAGCTGCGGGTCTGCGATCCGTCGCCGTAGATGGTGAGAGGGGCGCCGCGCAACGCCTGGGTCACGAAGTTGGACACCACCCGCCCGTCATCGGCGCGCATGCGGGGGCCGTAGGTGTTGAAGATGCGGGCGATGCGCACGGCCGTACCGAAGCGGCGGTGGTGGGCCATGGTGAGAGCCTCGCCGAAGCGCTTGGCCTCGTCGTAGACCGACCGGGGGCCCACGGGGTTGACGTTGCCCCAGTAGGTCTCGGGCTGTGGGTGGCAGACGGGATCGCCGTACACCTCGCTGGTCGACGCCTGCAGGAAGCGGGCTCCATGATCCCGGGCCAGGTCGAGCAGGTTGGCCACTCCCCGGCTGCCGGTCTCCATGATCTCGAGGCTCAGGTGTTCGAAGTCGACCGGGGAGGCCGGGCAGGCCAGGTTGATCACCGCGTCGAGGCGCACTCCCGGCGGGAGCGCCAACGGCTGGCATATGTCGGCCTCGAGCAGGGTCAGTCCCCGATCGCCGATCAGGTGCTCGACGTTGGCCGCCGAGCCGGTCACCAGGTTGTCCACGCAGACGACCCGGTCGCCGCGCTCGAGCAGCCGGGCGCACATGGCCGAGCCGATCAGGCCGGCGCCGCCGGCGACGAGAGCGTGCATCAGGAGCGGCCCATGCCGGTGTAGGCCATCCCTGCGACGCGGGCGGCCTGCGGATGGAACATGTTGCGGGTATCGACCAGCTCGGCCCGCACCATGAGTGAGGCGGCCCGGACCAGGTCGAAGTCGCGGAACTCGGGCCATTCGGTGAGCACGACCACCGCCGACGCGCCGCGACAGCACTCGTAGGGGTCGTCGACCAGTTGCAGGTCGAGCCCGGCCAGATGGCCGTTGCCCGGGCCCGGCCGGGTCGGCTCGAAGGCCCGGATCACGGCCCCCCGGCGCCGGAGCCGCTCCAGCACCGACAAGGCCGGCGAGTCCCGCAGGTCGTCGGTGCCGGCCTTGAAGGTCAGCCCCCATGCCGCCACGGTCACCCCGTCGAGCGACCCGCCGACCGCCCTTTGGACCTGATCGGCCACGTAGTCGAACTGCGCCTCGTTGGCCGCGACGGCCTCACGCAGCAAAGCGAAGTCGTAGCCGTGGTCCTGGGCGATGCGGATCAGCGCGGCGGTGTCCTTGGGGAAGCAGGAGCCGCCCCAACCCGGCCCCGGCGCCAGGTGGTCGGCGCCGATGCGGCGGTCGTAGCTCATTCCGGCGATGACGTCGACGGCGTCGGCACCGACCGCGGCGCAGAGGTTGGCGATGGCGTTGACGAACGAGACCTTGGCCGCGAGGAAAGCGTTGCAGGCGTACTTGATGGTCTCCGACGAGGCGGGATCGGTGATGAGCACCGGTGCGCCGAGCGGCTCGTAGACCCGGGCCAGGCGCTCCCCGGCTCGGCGGTCCCCACTGCCTATCACCACCCGGTCGGGATGGAGCCAGTCGTGGACGGCGTTTCCTTCCCGCAGGAACTCCGGGTTGGATACCACCGCCACGTCGGGGCGGCCGAGGGCGTCCACGACCCGGCCCGCTGACCCCACCGGAACGGTCGACTTGGTCACGACCACCGCCCCCGGCTTGAGGTGGGGGGCGATCTGGGCCGAGGCCTCCTCCACGAAGCGCAGGTCGGCAGCCCCATCGGCACCCTGGGGCGTCGGCACGCAGAGGAACACGAAATCGGCCGTCTGCGACGCCTCGGCGGGATCGGTGGTGAAGGTGAGGCGACCCGAGTCGAGGCCTTCGCGCAGCAGCGCCTCCAGTCCCTCCTCGAGGATCGGGGGTTCGCCCTTGGACATGCGTTCGACCTTGGCCCGGTCCACGTCCACGGCGTACACCCGGTTGCCCAGGTGGGCCAGGCACACCGCCGTGGTCAGCCCGACGTAGCCGGCGCCGATCACCGCGATGTCGGCGGGAGGAAGTTGTGAAGGGGTTTCTGTCGTCATCGATTCAGCAGCGCTTTCACCGTTCGTTCCAGCGATTCGTGATGGTCGGGCAGGAGCGGCAGCCCGCTCAGCCGGAGGGCGGCGTTGTCGAGCACCGAGTTGGCCGGTCGCTTCGCCGGCCGCGGCGGCTGCAGCTCGGCGGTGCTGATGGGCCGGACCCGGTCGGGATCGGCCCCGGCCAGGGAGAGGGTGTCGCGCGCCAGGCGGTACCAAGTTGTGGGCCCCTGGTTGGTGACGTGGAACACCCCCGGCCGGCGGCCCACGCCGAGCTGCAGCAGCATGCCCGCCAGGTCGTCGGTGAAGGTCGGGCAGCCGCGCTGGTCGTCCACGAAGCGCAGTTCGCCCTCGCCGTCGGCGAGGCGCAAGATGGTCTTCACCATGTTCGAACCGTGACGGCCGCACACCCACGCCGTGCGCACGATGGTGGCCTCGGGTAGCAGCCCCTGGATCTCCCGCTCGCCGGCCAGCTTCGAGCGTCCGTAGACCGAGAGGGGACCGGGATCGTCCCACTCGTGGTAGGGCTCGGCCTTGGAGCCGTCGAAGACGTAGTCGGTGGACACCGCCACGAGGTGGGCCCCCGCCAGGCGGGCCCCCTCGGCCACGTGGCGGGACCCGAGGGCGTTGACCCGGTAGGCCCGATCCGGGTCGTGCTCACAGGCGTCGACCGCCGTCCAGGCCGCGGCGTGGATGATCAGGTCGGGCGCCACGGAGGTGATGGCAGCCAAGGTGAGGTCCCGGTCGCCGACGTCGAGCACGGCGCTGGTGGCGGCGATCATCTGATGGTGACCGCCCCCGGCGACCAGGTCGGTCCCCAGCTGACCCCCTGCCCCGGTGACCAGGATCCTCAACGGGGGACGGCGCTCTTCAGCGGTTCCCACCACCACCGGTTGTCCCGGTACCAGGCGAAGGTCTCCTCCAGGGCCCGGTCCAGGCTGTGGGTGGGGGCCCAGCCGAGGGCCCGCACCTTGGTGGTGTCCACCGAGTAGCGCCGGTCGTGGCCGAGACGGTCGTCCACGTACTCGATCCGATCCGGGCCGGCACCGGCCAGGGCCAGCAGGCGCTCGGTGAGCTCCCGGTTGGACAGCTCGTTGGCCGCCCCGATGTTGTAGATCTGCCCGGCCTCACCCTGCCTGAGCACGGTGTCCACGGCCTGGCAGTTATCAGCCACGAACAGCCAGTCGCGCCGGTTCAGGCCGTCGCCGTAGAGCGGCACCTTCAGGCCGTCGAGGAGGTTGGTGGCGAAGAGGGGGATCACCTTCTCCGGGTACTGCCACGGCCCGAAGTTGTTCGAGGAACGGGTGACGGTGACCGGCAGTCCGTAGGTGGTGTGGTACGACAGGGCGATGAGGTCGGACCCGGCCTTGGACGCGCTATACGGCGAGCGGGGCTCCAGCGGGTCGCTCTCGAGGCTGTCGCCCTCCTCCACCGAGCCGTAGACCTCGTCGGTCGAGATGTGCACGACCCGCTCGACGCCGAGCTGGCGGCAGGCGTGCATCACCGCGTTGGTACCGACGCAGTTGGTGACCACGAAGTCCTCGGGTCCGGCGATCGACCGGTCGACGTGGCTCTCCGCGGCGAAGTGGAGCACCGCGTCGTGTCCTTCGGCGGCGGCGGCGAAAGCCGCCATGTCACATATGTTGGCGTGGACGAAGCGGTAACGGGACCGGTGATCCTCGGCCACCTCGGCCAGCGTCGAGAGGTTCCCGGCGTAGGTCAGGGCGTCGTAGACGGTCACCTCGTCGTCGGTGTTGGCGAGGACCCACCGGACGTAGTTGGAGCCTATGAACCCGGCCCCGCCGGTGACCAGCAATTTCATGGCAGGTGAGACTACTTGGCCCTACTGGAGGTCGATGGTGCCGTGGTCCCCGACCATCAGGCGGGTGGCTCTCGGGCGCCGCTCGCTGCGGGTCACCTCGACGTGGTGGCCGAGCAGGGAGTCCTCGAGGCGGCCGGCCCGGACGACCCGGCAGTCGTCGAGCACGACCGAGTGTTCGATCTCGCTGTGCTCGATGACGCAGCGCGCCCCCACCGCCGAGAACGGGCCGATGAAGCTGTCGATCACGGTGGTGTCGCGGCCCACGATCACCGGGCCCCGTATCCGGCTGCGCACGATGCGGGCGCCGGGGGCGATCACCACCCGCCCGTCGAGATCCGACTCCTCGTCCACCTCGCCCTCCACACAGCGCTCGAGGATCTCGAGTATCAGCCGGTTGGCCTCCAGCAGCGGGGTGAGCTTGCCGGTGTCGATCCACCACCCGTCCAGCACTTCGGTGCGGACCCGCCAACCCCGGTCGACCAGCCACTGGATGGCGTCGGTGATCTCCAACTCGCCCCTCGCCGACGGCTCGATGGCGGCCACCGCCTCGTGGATGCGGGCGTCGAAGAGGTAGACCCCCACCAGGGCCAGGTTGCTCGGCGGTTCGGCAGGCTTCTCCAGCAGCCGGATCACCGAGCCGTCGGCGCCGAGCTCGGCCACCCCGAAGCGGTGCGGATCGGGAACCGCCTTGAGGAGTATCTGGGCGCACGGCCCGTGCTCGTCGCCTCCGTCGAGGGTCGGGGAGAGGGCCCGCCGGCGGTCGGCTTCAAAACGCTCGACGAAGTCCTTGAGGCTCTGCTTGAGCAGATTGTCCCCGAGGTACATCACGAAATCTTCCTCGCCGAGGAAATCCCGGGCGATCAGGACGGCGTGGGCCAGGCCGAGCGGGGCCTCCTGGGGGAGGTAGGTAACCGCCAGACCCCAGTCTGATCCGTCCCCCACCGCCGCCATCACCTCGTCGGCGGTGTCGCCGACCACGATCCCGACCTGCTTGATCCCGGCGTCGGCGATGGCCTCGAGCCCGTAGAAGAG
The DNA here is from genome assembly GCA_028876385.1 of Acidobacteriota bacterium. Classification (GTDB taxonomy): domain Bacteria; phylum Actinomycetota; class Acidimicrobiia; order Acidimicrobiales; family Palsa-688; genus JAKCDU01. The sequence goes on from JAGWSF010000082.1 coordinate 13,510, forward strand.
AATCGGCTTGTTGGCCACGGGCACCAACTGCTTGGCCCGGGTGTGGGTGATGGGCCTGAGACGGGTCCCTGCCCCGCCGGCGAGGATCAGCGCCTTCACCGGCCCGACGCTACCACCGCAGGTGGGTCACATCGCCGACGGCCAGCGTGCGGACCAAACCGTCGTCGCCCCTCAGCACCAGCTGGCCGATGTCGTCCACCCCCTCCACCATCCCGCTCAGCGACCCGTCGCCGGGCAGCTCCACCGACACCCGGCGGCCGACCGTCGAGCACTCGGCCCGGTAGCGGACCGCCACCGCGTCCCAGTCGCCGACCAGAGCCTCCAGCGCGTACAGCCAGCCGACCAGCAGGTCGGCGCGCCCGACCCGCCGGCCCGCCAGATCGTCGAGGCAGACGGCCCCGGGAGGCGCCCCGTGGACGTTGAGCCCCATCCCCACGACGACCCCGCCGCCGGCCTCGACGGCCAGTATCCCAGCCAGCTTGCGACCATCGTCGGACAGCAGATCATTGGGCCACTTGACCGCCACGTCGACCCCGACCACGCCCCGGCAGGCGTCCCGGCCGGCCAGCGCCACCGCCGAGGCCACCAGCCCGCGGCGGGTCCGGCTGAGCCCGTCGGGTCGCAGCAGCACCGAGACCAGGAGGCCGTCGCCGGGCCGGGCCTCCCAGCGGCGGTCCAGCCGGCCCCGGCCGGCGGTCTGGTAGTCGGCGCACACCACCAGCCCCTCGGCCGCCCCCGAGTCGGCGGCGGCGGCCATCACGTCGTTGGTCGAGGCCGTCTGGGCCAACAGGCGCACATCGCCGAAACGGGTCTCGCTCGCCAATCGGTCCAAAACTCGCCCCTCGATGTCCACGCTGACAGAATGCCTTCTCGTGTTGACAAAGGTCCTGATCGCAAACCGGGGTGAGATAGCCGTCCGGGTCATTCGTACCTGCCGGGAGCTCGGCATCGCCACGGTGGCCGTGTACTCCGACCTCGACCGCGACGCCCTGCATGTGCGCCTCGCCGACGAGGCCTACTCGCTGGGCGGCCAGACCGCCGCCGAGAGCTACCTCGACACCGCCAAGATTCTCGACGTCCTGGCCCGCTCCGGCGCCGACGCCCTCCACCCCGGCTACGGCTTCTTCTCCGAGAACGCCGATTTCGCCCGGGCCATCACCGAGGCCGGGGTGACCTGGATCGGCCCGCCCCCCGAGGCCATCGAGGTCATGGGGGACAAGATCAGCTCCCGCCTGGCCGCTCAGCGCGCCCAGGTGGCGGGGGTTCCCGGTACCACCGAGGTGCTCCAGTCAGCCGACGAGGTGATCGCCTTCGGCAACGAGAACGGCTGGCCGGTGGCCATCAAGGCCGCCTACGGCGGCGGCGGGCGGGGTATGCGGGTGGTTCACAACGCCGCCGACGCCCCGGCCGCTCTGGAGTCGGCCCAGCGCGAAGCCGAGAAGGCCTTCGGCCGCTCGGAGAGCTACATGGAGCGCTACCTCACCTGGCCCCGCCACGTGGAGGTACAGGTCTTCTGCGACAGCCACGGCCACGGCGTGTACCTGGGCACCCGTGACTGCTCGGCTCAGCGACGCCACCAGAAGCTGATCGAGGAGGCCCCGGCGCCGGGCATCCCGGCCGAGACCCTCGCGGCCATGGGCGAGGCCGCCGTGAAGGTGGCCCTGGCCTGCGGCTACGTCAACGCCGGCACCGTCGAGTTCATCTACCAGGAGGGAGACTTCTTCTTCCTCGAGATGAACACCCGGCTGCAGGTCGAGCACCCGGCGACCGAGCTGGTGTTCGGCCGGGACCTGGTCGCTCTCCAGTTGGCCATCGCCGCCGGCGAGCCGCTCGGCTTCACCCAGGACGATATCGCTCCCAACGGTCACGCCATCGAGGTGCGCATCAACGCCGAGGATCCGGCCGGGGGCAAGTTCCTCCCCTCCCCGGGGACCATCACCCGCTTCTACCGCCCCGACGGCTTCGGTGTGCGCGTCGATGCCGGCTACGACGAGGGTGACACCGTCAGCCAGTTCTACGACAACCTCATCGCCAAGCTGATCGTCTGGGGCTACGACCGCGAGGACGCCCGGCGGCGCACCCTGCGGGCCCTCAAGGAGATGATCGTGGAGGGCCCGGCGACGACCATCCCGGCCGACATCGCCATCCTCGAGCACCCCGACTTCATCGCCGTGGAGCACTCGACCAACTGGGTGGAGCAGAAGCTCGACCTGACCGGGGTGAGCGCTCCCACCACCCCCGCTCCCGCCGACGGGGAGCACCGGGTCCAGCGCGACGTGGACGTGGAGGTCAACGGGCGGCGCTACAGCGTCAAGCTGTGGGTCCCCGAGGTGGCTGCGGTGGCCGGCGCGGCGGCGCCCAAGGCGGCCCGTCCCCGACCGAACGCCGGCGGTGGCCACGGCCACGGCGGGGGGGCCGGGAGCGGCCAGGTCGCGGTACCCATGCAGGGCACCATCGTCAAGGTGCTGGTGGCCGTCGGCGACGAGGTCGAGGTCGGCCAGGCGGTGTGCGTGCTGGAGGCCATGAAGATGGAGAACAACATCACCGCCGAGACCGCCGGGAAGGTGACCGAGGTGAAGGTCAACCCGGGTGACGCCGTCGGCGCCGGCGACGTGGTGGTAGTGATCGGGGACTGACCCCCGGCGAGGTCTGGGTCGCTCCGGCCGGCCGCAGCGACCCCGGCCCGGCCCAGCCGGGTTACCCGGCGGCTGCGGCCAGCGCCAACCTGGGCCCCCGCTGGGCGCTTACTCGGCGGCCTCGGCCAGCGCCTCGGACAGGCTCGGGTGGACCAGGCAGCTCTCGACGATGTCGCTCACCTTCAGGTTGGCGGTGACGGCCAGGGCCAGGACCGAGATGAGCTCGGCGGCGTGACGTCCCACGATGGAGCCGCCGAGGACCACGCCGGTGGCGGGGTCGGAGACGATCTTGACGAACCCCGGCGGCTCGGCGTTGATGAGCGCCTTGGCCGTGGCCTGGTAGGGCACCTTGGTGACGCGGATCTTCCGCCCGGTGGCGAACGCCTCGGTCTCGGCCAGGCCCACGTCGGCGATCTCGGGCTCGGTGAAGATGGCCGAGGCAGCCTTGTCGTAGTCGATGTGGTTGTGGAACCGGGTGTGCAGCCCCATGATGTGCTCGGCGATCTTGCGGCCCTGCATGGACGCCACCGACGACAGCGGCAGCTTGCCCGACACGTCGCCGGCGGCGTAGATGTGCGCCACGTTGGACTGGCAGTGATGGTTGATCGGGATGTAGCCCCCCTCGACCTGGACGCCGGCCGCGTCGAGTCCCAGCCCGTCGCTGTTGGGTATGGACCCGATGGCCAGCAGGGCATGGCTCCCCTTGGCCACCCGCCCGTCGTCGCAGTGCACGGCCACCCCGTCCTCACCCGCCTCGATCATCTCGGCGCGCGCCCCTTTCAAGAGGCGGACGCCGCGCCGCAGCAGTTCGTCCTCCAGGGCGGCGGCCACCTCCGGGTCCTTCTGGGGGAGGACCTGCTGGCGGCTGACGATCAGGGTGACCTTGGCCCCGAACGAGCTGAACATGTGCACGAACTCCACGCCGGTGACGCCCGAGCCGATCACCACCAGGTGGTCGGGCATGCTGGGCGGCGGATAGGCGTCGCGGGTGGTCAGCACCCGCACGCCGTCAGGGTGGGCCCAGTCGGGGATGCGGGGCCGGCTACCGGTGGCCAGGAGGATGGCGTCGGCTTCGATCTCCTCGGTGCCGCCCTCCGTCTCGACCACCACCGAGTGGGGTCCGGTGAGCCGGGCCGTGCCCATCAGTTGGCGCACGCCCTGGCTGTCGAGGAGGGTGGTGAGCTGGTCGTGGAGGTGGGCCTCGATCTCCTTGACGCGTCGGCGCTGGGCCTCGATGTCGAGATGGGCGTCCTGGTGCATCAGGCCCATGCCCTCGATGCGCCGGGAGAAGCTGATCGCCCCGCCCGTGGCGATCATGGTCTTGGACGGGATGCAGTCCCACAGATGGGCGGCGCCGCCGATCACGTCCCGCTCCACCAGCGTGACCTCGGCGCCGAGGCGGGCCGCGTAGGTGGCCGCGGTGTTGCCGGCCGGACCGCCCCCGATGATGACGAAGCGAACCACGGCTCAGCGGCTCGGCTGGTATACGCCGAACTCGGCGCGCAGGACGTCGCTGACCTCACCCAGGGTGGCCCGTCGGCGCAGGGCCTCCTTCATCGGCGGCAGCAGGTTGGCACTGCCCCGGGCGGCGGCGGCCACGTCGGCGAGGGCGGCGTCGACCCCTGCCTGGTCGCGTTCCTCCCGGGTCCGTCGGACCCGCTCCACCTGCTGGCGCTCCAGGGCCGGGTCGATCGGGAAGACCTCGGCCGAGCCGGGAGACTCGTCCACGAAGCGGTTGACCCCCACGATCACCTTGGCCGCCGAGTCCACCTCCTTGGCGTAGGAGTAGGCGGCCTGCTCGATCTCCTCCTGCATGTAGCCGGCCTCGATGGCGGCCACGGCCCCACCCATGCCGTCGATCTTCTCGAGGTAGGCCCAGGCCTCGCGCTCGACGGCGTCGGTCAGGGACTCGACGAAGTAGGAACCGGCCAGGGGGTCGGCGGTGTCCACCACGCCGGACTCGTTGGCCACGATCTGCTGGGTCCGCAGGGCGATGGTGGCGGCCTTGGCCGTGGGCAGACCGAGGGCCTCGTCGAATCCGTTGGCGTGCAGGCTCTGGGTCCCGCCCAGGACCGCGGCCAGGGACTGCAGGGTGACGCGGGCAATGTTGTTCTCGGGCTGCTGGGCGGTGAGGGTCGAACCACCGGTCTGGGTGTGGAACCGCAGCAGCTTGCTCTTCTCGTCGGTGGCCCCGAAGCGTTCGGTCATGATCCGGGCCCACATGCGTCGGGAGGCCCGGAACTTGGCGACCTCCTCGAAGAAGTTGTTGTGGGCGTTCCAGAAGAAGCTGAGGCGGGGCGCGAACTCGTCCACGGGCAACCCGGCTTTGACCGCGGCGTCGACGTAGGCAATGCCGTTGGCCAGCGTGAAGGCGATCTCCTGCACCGCGGTGGAGCCCGCCTCGCGGATGTGGTAGCCCGAGATGGAAATGGTGTTCCAGCTGGGCAGGTGCTCCCGGCAGTAGGCGAAGATGTCGGTGATGAGCCGCATCGAAGGGCGGGGCGGGTAGATGTAGGTCCCCCGGGCCACGTACTCCTTCAGGATGTCGTTCTGGATGGTGCCGCCCAGCTTGGCCGCCGGCACGCCCTGCTCCTCGGCGACCAGCTGGTAGAGCAGCAGCAGGATGGCCGCGGTGGCGTTGATGGTCATGGACGTGGTGACCTGATCGAGCGGAAGGCCGCCGAGCAGGATGCGCATGTCGTCGAGGGAATCGATGGCCACCCCGACCTTGCCCACCTCGCCCTCAGCGCGAGGGTGATCCGAGTCGTAGCCCATCTGGGTGGGCAGGTCGAAGGCACAGGAGAGGCCGGTGCCCCCACCGGCGAGCAGCAGCCGCCAACGCTCATTGGTGGCCTCGGCGGTTCCAAAGCCGGAGTACTGGC
>JAGWSF010000083.1 GCA_028876385.1 Acidobacteriota bacterium
AAGTCGAAGAGGGCCACGCCGCGTAGCCGCCCGGACGGGTCGTGCTGCAGCCCGTACCAAAGCGCCTGCCAGCCGGCCCGGCGCAGGGCATCCGCCCACGACTGGGTGAGTGCCCGATCCTGGGCCGCCCAGAGCGCCGCAGTCACACCCGCCGCTCTGGACTTGGGTGCGACCAGGTCGGCCGCGTCCGGCGCGCCGTCTGGTACGGACAGGCGCGCCAGACGTCGGGCCCGCAGTTCCGACTCAGGCAGCACTCCCCGACCAAAATCCTGGAACGCTTCGAGCGCTGCGCCTGCAGGGAGCGTGGCCAGGTAGCAGGTGCCTTCGGGCGAGACCAGGTCGAAGCGTCCGCCTCGTCCGGGAGCCGTCGCCGGGCGGCTGGCGAACCACCACGGGCTCGGCCGCCCGGACCGGAAGACTCGGTACAGCACCTTCCCGGCCAGACGTCTGCCGGACAGCTGCCGCAACCGGCCGGCCGGCGGCGGAGAGCCCAGAGGCACTCAGACAGCCATGCGGTCAGCGAAACGAGCCGCCACCGCCACCACATCATCGAGGTCACCATCGTCGAGCGCGTCGACCGGCCGACGGCCGGCCAACTGGGGGTTCGGTGCGGTGAGCCACGATGCGGCCGTCGTCGGCTGCACCGAACGGGCCAGTACCCGCACGACCGCGGCCAGCCCGGGCCGCTGGCGTCGACCGTTGAACTGGAAGACCGGGTACACGGGCCGCCCGTCGAACCGGTGGACCCGCAACAGCCTCCCGTCCTTGGACACCGCCTGCTCGCTTCGCCCCAGCAGCCTGGCCGCGTCCGCCTGGGTCAGCGCCGGACCCACCTGGTCCGAGAAGGCCCGGTTGGCGATGTCGGCCTCGAGCACACTGCGCGCCAACCCGACCGCCCCTTCCGAGGCCCGCTTCTCCAGCTCGGCCAACGTCCGGCTCATCTCAACCTCCTCTACCTACGAATACTCTACCGTAGTTGAGGAAGTTGAGACCGCGGCGGCAGGTCCTCCGGTTGGCAAAGGGGCTTCTCAGCTGGCCTGTTGGGCCCGCCATCGCCCGGGCGACGTGCCGGTGCGGCGCTTGAACGCCGAGGCGAAGGAGAACTCCGAGGCGTAGCCGACCTCGGCAGCGATGGCGGAGAGGGGGTCTCGGGTGTCGCGCAGGCGCTCCCGGGCCAGGGCGATGCGCCAGTCGGTGAGGTACTGCAGCGGCGGCGTGCCGACCACCTCGGTGAAGCGGCGGGCGAAGCTGGATCGCGACTGCGAGGTCAGCCGGGCGAGCTCGGCGACGGTCCAGGGGTGGGCGGGATCGGCGTGGATGGCCCGCAGGGCGGTACCGAGCGACGGGTCATCGAGGGCCCGGAACCACCCCGGCACCTGTTCGGTCTGGGCGAACCACGCCCGCAGCGACTGCACGAGTGTGACGTCGAGCAATCGGTCGAGCAGGGCCTGCTGGCCAGGACCTTCCCCGACCATCTCGGCGGCCAACAGGTCGACCGTCACCCGCAGCGGGCTACCCGCGGCGGGCCGCAGACGGACGAGGTCGGGCAGCGAGTCCAGCAGCGGGGTCGACAGGTCGCCGTCGAACAGGTAGGCGCCGCAGCAGAAGTCGGCCGCCGGGCCGTCGGAGGGCCGGCCGAGCGTCGCTCGTCGGGCCACGAGGGCCGGACCGATCAGGTCCTGGAAGGCGACGGTCGGCAGGCCCGGCGCGGATGCGAGATGGTGGGGGCTGGCGCGCAGCAGCAGGACATCGCCGCCTGCGACCCGGATCGGCCGGCCCGGGTCGTCGGTCCAGGCGTACATCTCGCCATCGACGATGGCGTGGATGGCGAGGGCCCCGTTGACCGGGAACCGCAGGCCCCACTGCCCGTGCAGGGTCGAGCGGGAGAACGCCGCGCCCCGGGCCCGCGACCGCTGCAGCAGATCGGTGAGAACGTCCACGTCGTAGGACGATCGCGCAAAAATTGGGCCGCTTCAAGCATGGATCGTCCACAAACGAAGGGGTTGACTCAACAGCGTCAGCAGGGCGACTACAGGAGACACGACGATGAGAGCAGTCCAGTACGACCGGTTCGGCGACCTCGAGGTACTCGAAGTACGCGACATCCCAGTCCCCCACCCGGCGCCGGGCGAGGTGCTCGTCCAAGTCCGGGCCGCCGGCATCAACCCGGGCGAGGCCGCACTGCGCACCGGCGCGCTGGCCCAGATGTTTCCCTCGACCTTCCCGTCGGGCCAGGGCAGTGACCTGGCCGGCGTCGTCGCCGACCTCGGAGAGGGAGTCACCGAGTGGCGTATCTCCGACGAGGTCCTCGGTTGGGTGGACAGCCGATCCAGCCACGCCGAGTACGTCACCGTCCCGGCCGAGCAGCTGTTGGCCCGGCCGGCCACGCTCGACTGGCCGGTGGCCGGAGGGTTGTTCGTCGCCGGCACCACGGCGTGGGCCGCGGTGCCCGCTGTCGCCCCCCAACCGGGCGAGGTGGTGGCCGTATCGGGCGCCGCCGGAGGCGTGGGGGGCCTCGTGGTGCAACTGGCCGTCGAGCTTGGCGCCACGGTGCTGGGCCTAGCCGGGCCGGACAACCACGCCTGGCTCAAAGATCACGGTGCCACCGCCATCGACTACTCCGACGGCCCAGCCGCCACCGCGGACCGAATCAGAAGTGCGGCGCCGGCCGGAATTGACACCTTCGTTGACACCTTCGGCCACGGCTACGTCGACCTGGCCATCGGACTCGGGGTGCGCCCGGAGCGGATCAACACGATCATCGACTTCGAGGGGGCGCAGCGGCACGGAACCCACGCCGCAGGCAGCTCCGAGGCCGCCAACACCCACGACCTGGCCGAGGTGGTCACCCGGCTCGCCGATGGCCGGCTCGACCTGCCCATCGCCGCCACCTACCCGCTGGACCAGGTTCGCGCCGCCTACGCCGAACTCGAGCGCCGCCACACCCGCGGCAAGATCGTGCTGATCCCCTGAAGTCAGCCGGTGCGGCCCAGGTGTCATCCACTGGCCTCAAGCACCGCAGGATTAAAAGGGGCCCCTGAGTTGGCGCGGTCCGACGCTTCAAACGGGCCTGGCCCGCCGGGAGCCGAACCATCGGGACAGGGCGGCGGGCAGGCCGAGCTCGTCGAGGCGGCCGGCCCAGGCGACATGACCGTCGGGTCGCAGCAGCACCGCCGGTGCCGCGGGGACGGCGCCGACCACCGGCAGCTGCCAGGTCGCGAGGTGTTCGGTCTCGGCGTCGACCTGGCGGACACGGCCGGCCCAAGGCCCGATGTCGAAGGTCGCGGCCCGGTCGAGATTGATGAGCAGCGGCTGGGCCGGGCGGAGCAGTTCGAACACCCGGGTGTCGCCGTCGGCGGTCCGCAGATCGAGGTCCGCCATGCGCCAGCCGACGAGGGGGTGGCCGTCGCCGAGGTCGTAGCGGATACCGAGACCGCTCATGGTGCCGGCCAGGGCGGTCCCGGCGTCGGTTCCACTCAGCATCTCGGCCACGGTCCTGCGCAGCTGGTCGTGGAAGTCGTCGGGAGTGACCAGAGCGCTCTGGGCCATGGCCAGCCGGAGGACGCTGGCGCCGACGGGGTGCCTCTCGGCGTGGTAGGTGTCGAGGAGCGAGTCGGGGGATGTGCCCGCCACCACCTGGGCCAGTTTCCAGCCGAGGTTCACGGCGTCCTGCACTCCGGTGTTGAGTCCCAGGCCGCCCATCGGCGAATGGATGTGGGCGGCGTCGCCGGCGACCAGCATCCGGCCCGCCCGGTATGACACCGCCTGGCGGGCGGCGTCGGTGAACCGGGAGATCCAGATGGGGTCGTGGACACCCCAGTCGGTCCGGTACTTGTCGACCAGCAGGGCCCGCAGGTCATCCAAAGAGGGACCGTCGGCGTGGTCGGCGCGCTCCTCGCGCAGCACGATCCCGTAGGGGTTGCCGCCGCTGACCCGGTCGACGGGGCCGATGCCACCCCCCTCTCGCCGGACCCCGACCTCGGGCGTGGCCTCGAAGTGGGCCTGGGCGATCAGGTAGCTCGTGGCCGCGTCGTAGCCCTCGAAGGCGATGCCCGCAGCTTGGCGGACCCGGCTGCGCCCCCCGTCGCAGCCGATCAGATACCTGGACCGAAGCTTCGAGCCGTCGGACAGTTCGACGTCCACACCGTCATCGTCCGGAACGGCCCCGACGACTTCGACGCCCCTACGGAACCGGACTCCCAGCTCGTCGACCCATCCGGCCATGATCCGCTCGATGTCGTTCTGCCACAGAGCCAGGCCGTGGCTGTGACGGCTCGGGAAGCCGCTGATGTCGAGCGGGATGTAGGCGAACCCGTTGGTCTGAACGCTCTGGCCCTCGGCGAGGAACCGGTCCACCACGCCCCGCTGATCCAGCACCTCGAGGGTCCGGGCGTGCAGGCCGCCGGCCCTCGACCCGTCGACCTCAGGGGTCAGGCGACGCTCGACGATGACCACATCCGTACCGGCCAGCACCAGTTCGGCGGCCAGCATCATCCCCGTTGGCCCGCCACCGGCGATCACCACCGCGTACGCGTCCATCAGCCACTCCCCGACTCGAAGAATGGGGCTCGCCGCGGTCAGCAGACTCCGACCGTTGGCGCAAGACCCCGATATCCCACCAAGTTATTACGTATGGTACGTTCAGCGCGTGCGTGGGACGTACACCGTCGTAGTGGGAGACCGGGGTCGGCTGGTCGTGCCCGCCGAGGTGCGGGAGCGGGCCGGTCTGGTCGAAGGTACGACGCTGGTGCTGCTCGAGACGCCGTCAGGAATCGTGATGATGACCCGGAGGCAGCTGCGTGACCGGGTGCGCGACGAGCTGTCCGGTCTCGACCTCGTCGGCGATCTGCTCGCCGAGCGGCGCGCCGCGGCCACCGCCGAGGACGTGGCGTGAGCGTCCTGGACGCGTCGGTCCTGCTCGCCTTCGTCCAGGATGAGGACGGCGCGGCCCAGGCCGAGACCCTCCTCGAGGAAGGCGCCAGATGCGGGGCCGCGAACTGGTCGGAGGTCGCCCAGAAGGTGCGGGCCGCGGGCCGGGACTGGGACCTCGTGCGAGCTCTGCTGATCAGCTACGACCTCACCATTGAAGCGGTAATCGAAGACGACGCCGAATGGGCGGCCCGCCGATGGCGTAAAGGCGAGGGGCTGTCTCTCGCCGATCGCCTCTGCCTGGCCCTCGCCCAACGGCTCGACACCGACGTGTGGACCGCCGACACCTGCTGGGGCGCGACGGGCCGTGTCCACCAGCTGCGCTGAGAGCTGACGGCGGCGGAAGCGTTGGGCCGTAATGTCCATGCGATGGGTCGCGCCCGTCGTCAGTGGATCGTCCCGGGCTCGATACTCGTCGTGGCGCTCGCCACCAGGGTGGCCTACGTCCTGGCCACGCCCGGTTACACGATGCTCCACGACGACCATGCCTACGACCGCCTGGCGCTGGGGATCGCCCGCACCGGCGCCTACCCCGATGTCGGAGGCCATGCCACCGCCTACCGGCCGCCGGGCTTCACCTACATGCTCGGCGCGGTGTACGCCCTGGCCGGGAGCGGCCACGCCCGGGTCGTCGCGGGCCGGATGGTCCAGGCTCTCGTCGGCGTCGTCATAGTCGCCCTGCTCGGCGCCCTCGCCGCTCGGCTCCTGGGGCGCCGGGCGGCCATATGCACCATGCTCCTGGCCGCCCTGTACGTGCCACTGATCGCTGCCGGGACGTCGCTCCTGTCGGAGCCGCTGACCGTCGCCCTGGAGCTCGGCGCGGTGCTGGCCGTGCTGGCCTGGCGGCAGGAGGGGCGCCTGCGATGGGTGGTCGCGGCCGGGGCTTTGGGCGGAGCCATGGCCCTGTGCCGTACCAACGGGTTCGTCGTCATCCTCGCGTTGGCCGTCGGGATGGTGCTGGCCGGGCGTCGGGTGCGGCCCGGCGCGCTCAAGGCGGTCGCCGTGATGGCCCTCACCGCCGCCGCGGTCGTCGCCCCGTGGACGGTGCGCAACGCCGTGGTGCTGCACGCCTTCATACCGGTGTCGGACGAGCTGGGGGGGACGCTGGCCGGGACCTACAACCCGGTGTCGGCCCACGATCCGGCCGGCCCCGGCTTCTGGCGTCTCCTCGACCAGATCCCCCAGTACGAAACTGAGACCAGGACCCTCGCCGCCGGGCCGGAGTACCCCTTCCAGCAGAAGCTCGTGCATCTGGCCTTGCAGTACGCCGAGCACCACCCGCTCTACACGCTCGACGTGGCCTGGTGGAACACCAAGCGGCTGCTCGGGTTCAACAGCCTGTCGCTGTCGAGGTTCACCGCGTCAGTGGCCGGCATCACCTCGCCGGCGGTGGCCGACGCCGGCGTGTTCAGCTTCTGGGTCGTCGGCGCCATGGCCCTGGTGGGCTTGTTCCAACGAGGCATCCGGCGACAGATCCCCGCCTTGGTGTGGCTCGTCGCCGCCTTCTTGTTCCTCAGCATCGTGTTCGTGAACAGCGAGGCACCCCGGCTGCGGCTACCGCTCGACCCCTTCGTCCTGCTGCTCGCCGGGGCCGCGCTGGCGTCGATCACCAGCCGGGCCGGGCCCTCGACGAGGGGCCCCCAGCGTTAGCTACGGCGGGGTCTCGGAGGCTTCTTCAACCCATGCTCGACCGGCTGCGCCACGACGGGGTGGAGCGCGTCGAGCTTCATGCCACCGCAGATGGACTGCGCCTGTACCGGTCCTTCGGCTTCGCGGTCCGGCCAGGTGGGCGGGAGATGTCAGGTTGAACCGAGCGATCTGACCGGGTCTTGCGGTGGCGCGCCGCCCAGTGGGACTGGGGTCGATGGGCGCTTGCGCAGTCGCTCCACCGTCGTACTGTAAGCGAGTATGCTTACACCGGTGACCGACGCGGCGACCCTCATCGCCGAAGCCCGGCGCGAGGCCGGGCTGTCGTTGCGCGCCCTGGCCGAGCGTGCCGACGTCTGCTTCACGACGGTCTTTCGCATCGAACACGGCGAGCTCGACCCGACCACCGGAACGCTGCGGAAGCTGCTGGGCGCGCTGGGCCAGGAGCTGGAACTGGGCCGGTCAAGCTCGGCGCAAGGCCCCCAGCTGGCCGAGCTCTCCGACGCCTGGTCGACGGACCGGGCCGGTCAGGACCAGCCCGACTGGACCCGGTTGCGGGCCTTTCTTGACCACCTTGCCCGCCATCCGGACGAGGCGGCTCAAGCCATCCGCTCCAGACCCCCGGCGTCCGGCTCGGCGTTCTTCGACAACCTGCTGGCCGCCATCGCCGAGAAGGTCTCCGATGACAGCGGCACACCCCGACCCGCTTGGACGAAGAGGATCCCCCCCCTCGCCGTCACCTGGGAGGGGTTCGGCACACCTCGCATGGCCGCGGCGGCCGCCGCGGCCACCCCGCCACAACTGGCCTGCCGGAAGGTCCTCATCCCGGCCGCCAGCTTGTGGCGGCAGACCCGATGACGACCGCCCGTCCGCTCACCGGCGCAGAGATCATCAAGCTCAGCTACTGCGCCGGTCGCCACCGGAACCAACGTCGCTCGGCGATCGATAGGGCGCCTAGCAGGACGGTGACGACGCCGGAGATGAAGAGCACCTCGGCCAGCAGACTGGCCGTGTCGAGCACACCGGCAGCCTCGTTCATCATGTAGCCGAGGCCCCGTTCGGAAGCCACGAACTCAGCGGTCACGTCGGTAGCGATCGCAGTTGGCAGGGCCAGCTTGATGGTCGTCGAGATCCACAGCACCTGCTGGGGGAGCACCGCCATGCGGATCATCTGCCACTTCCCGGCGCCCATGACCCTAAGTCCGTTGGCCAGGTCGGGGTCCATGGACTCGAGGCCGGCGACGGTCGGGGTGATGAAGATGAAGACGACGACGAAGGCCACGAAGGTGGCCTTGAAGCTGAAGCCCACCCCGAGCCAGACGACGAACAGGGGGGCGATCGCAATGCGCGGCATGGTGTAGAAGAAGGTTACGAACGGGGATCCGACCCGACCCACGAGCTTGACCGCGCCCATCAGGTTGCCTATGAGGATCCCGGCTACGGCGCCGACGAGAAACCCCAGCCCGGCCTGGCTAAAGGTGGTCTCCGCGTTGGGCAAGAGCTGGCCGTTTCGAAGGAGCTGGAAGAGCCGATCGATCACGGCCCGAGGTGAACTCACATACAGAGACGGGACGAGGTGCCCGGAGCCGAACTGCCAAACCACGAGGAGGGCGGTGACAGCGGCGAGCTGGAGCGCGAAGCCCCGGAGCCGCGGTCCCGCCACCGGGATGGCAGGACGGGGAGACACTCGTTCCAGCACGGTTGCCACTGTCAGGCCTCCTCGATCTCCGACTTCAGGTGTGTCCACACCTGGCCGTGCAGGGCTAGGTAGTGCTGGTCGCTCCAGATCTCGAATGGCGAGGTGCGGGGCCGCTCGAGGCCGACTGGGACCTCAGCTTTCACCCGTCCCGGACGCCCGGAGACCACGACCACCCGCTCGGCGAGATAGATGCTCTCCGCTAGGTCGTGGGTCACGAAGATCACACTCGGGCGCAGCTCCTCCCACAGGGCTACGAACATCTCCTGAATCTGACCCTTGGCCTGAGCGTCGAGGGCGCCGAACGGCTCGTCCATTAGGATCAGCTCGGGCTCGTAGATGAGGGACCGGGCGATCGACGCCCTCTGACGCATGCCACCCGAGAGCTGGGAGGGATAGGCCGATTCGAAGCCTCCGAGCCCGACCCGGTCGATCCAGGCCCGGGCCCGTTCCGTCCGCTCGCGCTTGTCGACCTTCCGCAGCTCCAGCCCTGACTCCACGTTTGCGAGCACCGTACGCCAGGGGAGGAGCGAGTCCCGCTGGAAGACGAATCCGAGCGAACGCCGGCGGATCTCCGGGTCGAGAGTGACATGCCCCGTATAGTCCCGGTGTAGCCCGGCCACGACCCTGAGCAAAGTCGACTTGCCACACCCGCTCGGACCGACCAGGGAGACGAACTCACCCCGTTTCAGGCTGAGGTCGAAGTCGCTGAGGGCCTCCACCCGGGCCGTCGCCGTCGTGAAC
>JAGWSF010000084.1 GCA_028876385.1 Acidobacteriota bacterium
ATCCGCAACAGCCGCTGACCCTCCTCATTGGTGATCTCACGCACCCTCACCCGTTCAGGCATGCCCCCAAGGGTGCGCGAAACGCTCACCGAAGTGGTGGACGCGACCCCCCAACCTTCCCGGTCACGGCACTAGCCGAGGCGACCGACCCGGACCAGCCGCCGGCGGAGGGGACCCGGCCGGCCGGCCGCCGCAGCCCTGCGGTAAATCCGCTCGGTCTCATCGGCGATCCGCTCCGGGGCGAAGGCCGAAGCGGCGACCGCGGCGGCCGTCCCCAGCCGCGTCCGTAGCTGCGGGGATGACCCGAGACGGGTGAGGCAGGCCGCCAGTGCCTCGTGGTCGCCGGGCGGGTAGAGCAGCCCGGTGTCCTCGGGGGTGATGATCTCGGCCGGCCCTCCGGCGTCGGCGGCCACCACGGCGAGGGCCAGCGCCATGCCCTCGACGATCACCTGCCCGAACGGCTCGGGGGATGTCGAAGCGTGGACCAGGATGTCGAAGCCGACCATCTCCTCGGTGGGGTCGTCGACCTGCCCGGTGAAGCGGACCCGGCCCTCTATCCCCAACTCGACGGCGAGGTCCCGCAGCTCGTCCCGGTAGGCGTCCTCGCCGAACAGGGAGCCACCCACTATCACGGCCCTGGCCTCGCCCGGGTCGAACGCCGCCGCGAAGGCCCGCAGAAAGACGTGCTGACCCTTCCAGGGGGCCAGGCGGCCGACCATGCCGACGGTCAGCTCGGCCCGAGCCGGGGGCCGGACCGGCGACCGGGACCGGGCGGCCAGGTGGGACGGTAGGGGGTTACCCACGACCGCCGCTCCGAGGCGTCTCGCCGACCTGGCGGACAGCGCCAGCGTGTCGAGCGTGGCACGGGAGTTGGCTACGACCGCGGTGGGGACGACGCGCGCCGCCGTCCTGACCATACCGACCGCCAGCGCCGGCAGGTAGTCGGCGGCGATGCGGTCGTGGACGTGCCACAGCACCGGCCGGCCTGACAGCCGGGCCGCCACGCCACCGTAGAGGGAGGCCTTCAGCGAGTTGGTCACCACCAGATCCGGACCCAGCCTCTGGATGAGCGACCGCAGCCGCAGGGCGTAACCCAGCGCGTCCGCCGCCCCAACGACCAGCGCCGGTCCCAATACGACCTTCGAGCGGCCCATGTCCCGGGACCGCTCACGCATAGCGACCACCTCGACGCGGGCCCCCGCCGCCTCCAGTCGGCTACGCAGGGGACCGTCCTCGGCCAGGATCACCGTCACGTCGTCAGCTGACGCCTTCCTGGCTTCGAGCAGGCGGAGCAGGGCCAACTCGGCGCCGGACAGCCGGGCGCAGTGGTCGATGTATACGAGCCTCAAGACCGGCGAGTCCGGTTTCGCCGGCGAGGGACCGGTGGCCGGCTTCCGGCCGGACAGGCGGGTCCTCTACGGCTGGCGGGCACAGGAAACACCGTAGGTCACCGTCGGCGGCCCGCCGGCTATCTAGAAGTGGCGCCCCGTGACCGGGGGGAGGTCCTTCAGGGTCACGATTCCGGGAGGAGCGGCGACGACGTAGGGGACGGCATTGGTCACGGGTAGCGCGGTGTAGATCATGCCGGCACCCATGAACCCGCTCTCGTCCCAATCCTTGGGGGGCAGGCAGTGCACGACGGTCCGCATGTTCGGGCGGCCGAAGACCTGCACGACGTGGCCGTGGGCCAGCGGCTTGGGGGGCGTCACGTGGTAGCCCATGATCCAGTTGAACCCCACGCTGACGATGTTGGTGTCGCCGACCCATCCCCGGTGGTAGCCGAGGATGCCCGCCACGCTCCCCTTGGGGATGGTCATGAAACCCAGGTCTGAGTCGTCTGCCGCCTCGGTGAAGGTCGCGTCGAAGGACATGCGGTCCAGTTTCACCCCGAGGGCGTCGGCCATCATTGCCGCCGACTCGGCGAACACCTCGCTTTCGACCCGGAGGCTCTCGGTGAGCCCGGGGGTGTCCATGGGACGGCCGAAGCCCATGGCCGACTGGGTCCCCGCCGATTCGTAGGTGGAGCAGTCCACCGACTCGGTGATGCGGATCTCGTCGACGCGCTCGCAGCAGCCGCTCAGCACCATGCCCACCAGGTTCGAGATGCCCGGGTGCGCCCCGCTGCCGAAGACCGACGACCGGCCCTTCTCGCAGGCCGCCGCGATCCTCTCCAGGTCGGCCGGCGACTGCTTGCGTCCGTTGATCCAAGCTGCGGTGCTGCACACGTTGATGCCGGCGGCGAGAAGGGCCTCCATCTCCGAGATGTCCGGCCAGAGAGGGTTGTAGCAGCAGGCGTCGGGCTCGAGGGCCATGAGGTCATCGATGCTGTTGGTGGCTGTGACACCGGTCGGTTCCGGCCAGCCGCAGAGCTCAGCGGCGTCACGACCGACCTTGTCGGGGCCGTGGGCGTAGACCCCGGCCAGCTCCATGTCGGGCCGGGCCAGGATGGCGTGGAGCGAGCGCTGACCGATGTTGCCCGTGGTCCACTGGATGACGCGGAGCGGACGGCTGAACGTAGGTGGTGTCACGCCGCCAAGCGTAGAGCCCGCCAAACATACGGTCAGGGCTTCGCCGCCATGAACCCCCGGTCAGGGGCCCAGGCGCGTCAGGGGTGCGCTCCCACGACCAGCACCGGGCGCCCCGAACGGCGAATGATCTCGCTCGGGACGTCGGGCGCGAGCAGGTGGTCCACCAGTCGGCTACCTCTATCGTGAAACCCGACGACGATCATCAGTGCGGCACACTCGTCGGCGACCTTCCTCAACGCGTCGGCGGGGTCCGCCCGCAGGGCGCGGAACGACCATCCGGGGCGGTAGTCCCTCAGCGCCGCCGCTACCGCGCCACGTTCGACCTCGACGACCTTCTCGGCCTGCTGCTCGTAGTCGCCGGCGTCGGGATCGACCGGGTAGTCGATGAGATCGATGGCGTGAACGACCACCAGTTCGGCCTCCAGCCGCTCACCGAGGTCGGCGGCCGCCCGCAGCGCGGCGATGCTTCCGACCGTGCTGTCGAAACCTACGACCAGGGTCGCGGCGGTCGCCCCACCGCTCTGGGTCGGTGCCAGCGGACGTGTCATTCGTCCGGCACCACCAGGACCGGCGACCGGGCGTGCTGGATGCAGGCCTTACTTACCGACCCCATGATCGAATGGCGGATCTTGCCGTGACCGTGGCGACCCACCACCAGCATGGCCGCCCCCGCGGCAGCATCGGTGAGTTGAGAGGCCGTGCCGCCCTCGGCCAGGGCGCTGGTCACCACCACGTTGCTGCCTTCGGCCTGTTTCACGGCCCGGGTCAGAAGGTGACGTCCCGCGGTGTGGGGGTCCTCGTGGCCGACCAGGGCCATCGGGCTGCCGACCGCGCCGTCGGCCCAGTGCCACACGTTGACGATGTGCAGGCGCCGTCCCGTTCGGGCCGCCTCGTCGATCGCCCACCTGAGGGCCACCTCACTCGACGGGGACGAGTCGATACCGACCACGATGGTGTCACTGCCGACCTCGGACATTGACCGCACCTCCCAGCGTTGTTCATCCGAACTGTTCGACGGATCAGATCCGTTCACAGCCCGAGCTTGGCTCGAAGGGACCCCGGCCGCCACGGCCGAACGTCACAGATGGCACCGTCGGCCGGCCGAAAAGACCTAAATCCCCTGGACCGACCACGGCCCCCGGCCCGACCATGGGTGAGGGTACCGATGTTCGACGCCCGGAAGGAGACGGAGCAGATGAACTTGCCCGACCCGTCAGGCCCTCTCGGTGTGCGAACCTTGGATCGGATACCGCCGGCGCCGGGCCGCCGGGCGCTCGTCAGGGTCGCTCTCGACCTACCGTTCGACGGCCCCTCCCCGACTGCCGCCCTGCGCATGGAGCTTCTGCGGGCCACGATCGACGATCTGCAGCACCGGGGCACCCAAGTCACCGTCTTCGGCGACGTGGCCGTCGGTACCCACGACCACGGCGGCGGTCCCCGCCGGGTCATCCGCAGTCTGCGCCAGTTGGGGGCCGAAGTGATCCTGCTGCCGAGGGAGGACCGGGCCGAACCGACCACCAAGCTGGTGGACCAGCTCGTAGCCGACCATGACCTGTTCGTGAACGACTGCTTCCAGTGGTCGTTCCTGGCGCTGCCTTCACTGATGGCCGCCGGGTCCCGCCTGCCTTGCTACGCCGGGCGCGGCCTGGAGCACGATCTCCGCGTCGCCGAGCACCTTCTGGTCGACCCGGATAGACCTTTCACCGCGGTTCTCGGAGGAGACGACGTGCTGCTCCGCCTGCACGGCCTGCAGGGCATGGTTCTACGGGCCGACCACGTCCTCGTGGGCGGGGCGATGTCCATCCCGCTGCTGCAGGCCACCAGCCGCCAGCCGGGTCGCAGCACCCAGGCGGTGCTCCTCGACGAGTGCCGGGCCGTGGTGGGCCTCGGAGAGAGGGTGCAGCACCACATCCACCTGCCCAAAGACCTGGTTACCCGCGATCGGTCCGGGGTGGTGCGGACCCTCCCCCCGGGTCGCATCACCGGCGAGGAGATCCTCGACATCGGACCCCGCACCCTCATGGAGTTCGGCGAGGTGATCGAGGGCTCGAGCGCCGTCCTTTGGACCGGGGCCGTCGGCTGCACCGACGCCGACTCCATGTCGGGAGCCACCGTCGCCCTGGGCCGTCTCCTTCCGGTCGGATCGGCGATGATCGTGCTCGGGGGTGACGCCCTGACCACGGTCTTGAGCGACGCCGGGTGCCTGTCGCCCGGGATCCAACTGGTCACCGCCACCGATCCGCTCCTGGAACTGATGAAGAACGGCGACCTTCCCGCACTCGCTCCCCTTCGCGACCCTCACGCCCCGCTTACGCACCCGCCGCTCAGGTAGCGGTCCACCGAAGGGCGGCAAGCGCCGACTCCAGCGCCGAGGACCGGCCGTCCGTGGTGTCGACCTCCGCCGCTTCGGGCCAGTCCTCCCAGGCCGACCGCATGGCCTCCGCCACCTCGGGTGTGGCGTCGGATTCCACTTCGGCCCGACCGCTACCGGCG
>JAGWSF010000085.1 GCA_028876385.1 Acidobacteriota bacterium
CCCCGGCTGGCTCAGGCTGACCGTCGGGTAGCCGGCACACGGCCCTTGCCGCCCCGGGTGATCCCGCGCCACCCCCGATCCTCCGACTCGGCCGTCAGGTCCGCGTTCGAGCCGCCGTCCGAGGGTCTGACCGGTACTCGAGGGCCGACGGGTCGTTTCCGAGGGCGTCGTCCGTATCCTGAACTGATATGGGAAAAAGTGTCGACGTCGTGCAGTCGGAACTCGGCCGGGCCCGCGCCGGCCTGATGGACCTCGAGTCCGAATACGCGGCGCTCGCCGATCCCACGAACGTTGCGCTCGATGATGAACACGACTCTGAAGGGTCGACCGTCGGGTTCGAGCGAGCCCGTGTGGCGGGCCTACTCGAGCGCTCGAGAAGACATATTGCCGAGCTGGAGGCCGCCGCCCAGCGGGTGGCGGAGGGCTCGTACGGGTACTGCACCTCATGCGGAAATGCGGTCGGTAGCGATCGTCTGGCCGCCTTACCGGCCACGCGATTGTGTATCGAATGTGCCAGTTGAATCCCCCGGAGACCCAGGATCCAGACCCCCGGGCAGATGAAGCTCTGGCCCTGGCGAACAAGGTTGGTCACCCACACCGGGTCCCCCGGGTTTCAGCGGGCCGTCGCCGCGGCCCGGGTGAGGCGGTCGATCACCGCGTCGGCGAGGCCCCCCGGCGGCGGTGCCACGGCCAGGACCACGTCGACGCCGCCGCGGTCGGCGCCCCGCAGAGCCTCGTAGAGGCCCCGGGCGTAGTCCTCGGGGGTGGCCATGACGGCCAGGAACCGGACCTCGACGGCGGCCGGGTCACCCGGAGGGACCGGTGTCAGGACACCGACGGCCGCCCCATCGGCCGAGAGCTGAGCCGCTCGGGCCCAGACCCCGTCGAGCTCCACCAGCTCGACCCGGGCGGCCGGGGCGTAATGGCTGGGCAGGGTCCCCGGCGCCCTCACCGTCGAACTGGTCCCCACCGACACCTCGTAGCCGACGAGCTGGCTCAACTGTCGGGTGGTGACGGCTCCGGGGCGCAGCACCCGCAATCGGGGACCGGTGGCGTCGACGACGGTCGACTCGACGCCGACCGGGCAGGGGCCGCCGTCGAGCACCACGTCGATGCCGTCACCGAATTCCTCGCGCACGGCTTCGGCGGTGGTGGGGCTGACCCGGCCGAACCGGTTGGCCGACGGCGCGGCCACCCCCCCGCCGAAGGCCCCGAGCAGGGCCAGGGCCAGCTGGTGGGCGGGGACTCGCAAACCGACGGTGTCGGAACCTCCGGTCACCTCGTCGGGGACCCGACGGCTACGGGCCACCACCAGCGTCAACGGGCCGGGCCAGAAGGCGTCGGCCGCGGCGAGGGCGTCGTCGGTGAGCCCCGCCGCCCATTCCCCGACCATCCCCGCCGAGCCCAGATGGACGATGACCGGGTGGGTCGGGGGACGTCCCTTCAGCTCGTAGATGCGCGCCACGGCCCGCCCGTTCGACGCGTCGGCCCCCAGGCCGTAGACCGTCTCGGTCGGAAAGGCCACCAGGCCGCCCCTCCGCAGGCACGACACCGCCTCGTCGAGCGGAGGTGGTGTCTGATCCATCACCCGAAGGTACCGGGACCGCGCCCCACCGCCGAGCCTCCCCGGGACGCCGGCAAGTTGGTCGCGAGCCGGCGGCCGCGACGGGGTCCCGGGGGCCGGCCGGTCCCAGTGGAGACGGGCCAACCCTTTTTGGTGCAGACTGATCCCGATGACCGGGCGGTACTTGCTCCAGCACTGGTCCCTCGACCCGTTCCTGATCGTGATCCTCGCGGTGGTGGCGCTGCACGAGGCCGGGCTGCACCGGCTGGCGGGCCGGTCCCGGCCCGAACGCACCCGGATCCGGAGGAGGCGGTCCCTGGCCTTCTACGCCGGGTTGCTGGTCCTGGTGGTCTCGGTCATGTCACCCCTCGACTACTGGGCCGACTACTACTTCTACGTCCACATGGTTCAGCACCTGTTCTTGATGTTCGCGGCCCCTTCTCTCACGGTGGCGGGTGCCCCGTGGCTACCGCTGACCCACGGGATCCCCGTCGGTGTCCGAAGGTCGGTGGGGCGCTTCGTGATCCTCTCCGATGCGGCCGCCCCCATCCGGTTGGTCGCCCGGGTCGTCCTCAGTCCGGTGACCGCGGTCGTGGCCTTCAACGGGGTGATGATCGCCTGGCACGTCCCCGCCCTGTTCGACCTGGCGTACCGGAATCCGGCCGTCCACATCTGGTTGGAGCACGGCAGCATGTTCCTGGCGGGGATGCTGTTCTGGTCGCAGATCATCCCTTCGTATCCCCTCCGCATTCGCATGTCGCCGCTCCGCCAGGCCCAGGCTCTGCTCTTCACCAACGTCGAGATGATCGTGTTGGCGATGTCCCTGAGCCTGCTGACCACCGGCTCGTGGTACGCGGTTTACGACCATCTGCCCGGCGTGACCCTGTCGCCGTTCGCCGACCAGCAGATCGGTGCCTCTATCCTCTGGGTGTGCGGGGACTTCTGGGCGCTGCCCGCGCTCATGGTCGCCATCGGCCGGTTCGTGCAGGTAGAGGGGGGAGCGTCGCAGGCGTTGGAGCGGATACTGAGGAGACCGGTGGTCACCGTCGCTGATCTCACGGCGGTTCCGGAGCAGCCGGGCCCCCGGGTGTGAGCGGAGACCCGCGTCCGGGTGCGGTCGCGGATGCAGACGCGAACGCTCCATCCGGGGCGAATGCCGCGCCGGACCCCGTGGGCCCGGATGGCGACGCCAAGCGGGTCCTGTGGGCGGCGACGGCCCTTCTGCTGTGCGTGGCCCTGGTTGCGCTGATCGTGGGTTTGACGAGCGGTCGCCACTCGAGCGTCGCCTCGGCCGCGGCGTCGGTCGGTAACGTCACGCCCGCAAACCCTCATGGACTGCCCTCCATCCCGTCCGGGCGGCCCGCGCCGGGGTTCCAGCTGCCCCGCCTCGGTGGCGGGCCGGTCGTCTCGTCCGGGGCCGACGGGGGCACCCCGCTGGTGGTCAACTTCTTCGCCTCGTGGTGCCCGAACTGCGTCGATGAGCTGAAGAACTTCGCGGCGGCGTCCGCTGGAGCCCAAGGCAGGGTGGACTTCGTGGGGGTGGACTCCAACGACACCGACCAGAGCGCGGCCAGGAAGCTCCTCGCCCAGTCGGGCGTCCACTACCCCGTCGGGCTCGACTCCACGGCCAACACCGCGGTCGCCTACTCGGTCGTGGCCCTGCCGACCACGGTGTTCATCGATCGCCACGGCCGGATACTCGGAGAGGCGTTCGGCACCCAGTCGCTCGGCCAACTCCGCTCGTGGATAAACCGGCTGGAGGCCAGCGCCTAGGGCGCGTAGGGCGCGTGAGGGCCGGGTCGGTCATGACCGACCGCGGTGCGGTCAGCCGTTGGGCGGCAGCACCGGCAGGGACACGGTGGGCAGGGAGGCGCCGAGGACGCGCGTCGCCGAGCTGACGGCGGTCATCACGGCCGTCCGGTCGGTCGCCATCAAGCTCTCGAATCGCAGCAGGCGGGCCCGGCTGGCGGCGTCGGTGGGCGACGAGACGAGCTTCTGGATGGCCTCGACGGCGCCGAGCGCGTCAGACGAGGTCCACAACGTGGCGCTGCTCACGGCGTCACCCAGGTACTTGCCGCCGGCGATACCGGGCGGCTGCAGGTTGGCGAGGTCGTTGATGCTGCTGTTGGTGAAGGCGCAGGCGTTCTGGTCGTCGTTGAGCAGGGCCGGGACCTGGGCCCGGTTGGCGCTCGACAGGGTGCCCCCGGTGAGCTGCGCCTCGATGGACACGGCCTCCTGGACGGCGTAGGCGCACGGGCTCACGTCCGAGTTGATCTGCTTGACGAGGGTGACCGCCGAAGCGATCTGCCCCGACCGGGACGTCCGCTGGGGGAGGTCGGAGAGCACGGCGGCGCCCACGAACACGGCGATCCCGGCCCCCCAGAGCACCCCCCGCCGCCGGTACCAGGCGGTCGGGCGGTCGGGCCGTCCGAGTCGGGGTGCTCTGTCGTCGGTGGCCACCGCACTCACGGGAGCAGCCCGGTGACGACCTCGGATATGCCCTGGGCCCAACTCGACACGGTTTGGGCCGGCAGCCCGTACACGCCGTTGGACGACTCGTTGGCAAATGGGGTGCTCACGTAACGCAGCCTTCCGGTCGGGTCGATGAAGTACAGCAGATCGCTGTGGGTCTCGGCACCGGTCGAGCGCACGACATCCACGGTGATGCCGTAGGCCGACCACACCCGGTCGAGCTGCTGCACGGTTCCGGTGGCGAACACCCAGTTGGCCGGGGCGGCCCCGGCGCCGAAGACCTGCTGGGCGGTGGGCCGGGTGAGGGGGGAGAGGGGGTCGCTGTCGACGGTGACGAACTCGACCCCGCCGGCCCGGCTCCCGAGATCGCGGTCGGCCTGGGCCATCTCGGACCCGAGGACCGGGCAGATGTCATTGCACTTGCCGTTGAAGAAGCTGACGACTACCACTTTGCCGACGAAGTCTCGCAGGGTCACGGCGCGGCCGTCGCCGGCCGTGAGGGAGATGGCCGGGGCGGGCTTGGCGGCCAGCGTGGAGAGGCTCATGAGGGCGGAGTGGCCCGGGGCGACCGATCCCGAGACGGGCGCCGGTAGCTGGGCCGGCGGGCCCCCCGGCGAGGCGATGGTCGGCGCCGGGGTCGGTGCCGCCGGTCCGGTGGTCGGCGCCCCGACGGGGTTCAGCCCGGCGGCGGTGAACACTCGATTAAGAAGTACGCCTCCCAGTGCGAAGATGACGAGGCCGGCGACGAGGTATCTGACGAAGCGGCGGGGGATGCGCTGCGGTCCCTCGGCGAAGGCGGCCGCTCTCGGGTCTTGGGGCTGGGACCGGGGAGAATTGTCGGGATCAGAGACCGAAAGAACCGTTTCCTGTCCGGTTGTGCCTTCCATCTTCGTGTCCTCGTCCAAGTGAGCCACCCGATCACCGACCTGATGTACGGGGCTGATCGGGATCAATTGGGACGTCCCGAGCGCCGATGTCGGCCAGTCTGACACGCCCCGCCCCGCACCGCCGAAGCCGGCCGGGCTCGGATCCTCCGGATTCTTGACTGGCCCCGGCAAATACCCTAACGTCACGCTCGCTAACACGGAATTCATTGCGGTACACCGGGTGGCACCAAACGGGGGACCAAAAAAATTGAGGAGGTCCAACTTGTCGCGAGCGGCTCGGCTGGCGATTTTTCTGTCTCTGCTGGGCGTGGCCTTGGGCCTGATAATCCTCGTCGTGGCGGACTTCTTACGCTCGTCTCCGGGTCGGATCGACTTCGCCACCGGTCACCAGAGCGGGCAGCCCGTGCAGCTCCACGTCCAGACGGTGGGGGCCATCGGCTACGGGGTGCATCCGACCTGGGTCTCCTACCTGGTCCAGGACGCCCACGGCAAATGGGTCCACACCACCCTGTGGCAACTGCCGGCCCACACCGAGATCGACGTCACCATCGACCAGTACGACTCGGGGAGCGCGCTGCGCAACCAGCAGATCGGGCTGGTGACCGGGACCAACGGTGGGACGGCCTCCCTCAACGGCAACCCCGTCTCGGTGATCGACTCCAACTCGGGTAACGGTGTCGGCCACACCTTCTCCATCCCCTCACTCGGGATCAACGTCCCGCTGGCCGGCGTCGACCCCAACGCCCCCAACGTGTGCAGTCAGGCTCCCTGCGACGCCAAGTCGGTGCGCAACGAGGTCAAGTTCTCCTTCACCACCCCCGGGCCGGGCGAGTACCCGTGGCAGTGCTTCGTGCCCTGCGGTCTCGGCTTCCTCTACGGCAACGGTGGACCCATGCAGGCCGTTGGGTACATGGACGGATTCCTGCAGGTCGTGTCCTGATGGCCGCCGCTCCGAACGAAACCCGACACGGGTGGCGCCTGTTCCTGATATGGGTCGTGGTGTCGGTCATCGCCGAGGTGCTGTTCGCCACGTTGGTCTCGTCGCACGTGCCCCCCGGCACCATGACCTCGACCGCCGCCGGCGCCCAGTTCGACTTCAACGTGCTGTTCTATCTCGCCCTGCCGGTGCTGCTCGGGGTGTGGATCTACCTGGCCTACGCCACCGTGATGTGGCGGTCCGGTCGGCCCGGCGTGGCCGAGCCGGTGGGCGGCCCGGCGGCCCGCTCCAACCTGCGGGTCCAGACCACGTGGATCGCCGCCACCAGCACGATGGTGATGGGCCTGTTCGTGTTCGGGACCTACGAGCTGGTGATCCCCGCCGGCGCCGGTGGCGGGGAAGGCCCGGCGCCCATCTGGACCACGTCCTCCCACAACACGTTGGTGGTGCAGGTCATCGCCCAGCAGTGGAAGTTCACCTACCGCTACCCGAGCTTCGGTGGCTTCGAGACCCCCGATCTGGTGCTTCCGGTGGACACCCCCATCGCCTTCCACGTGACGTCTCTGGACGTCATTCACGACTTCTGGGCCTACCAGCTCGGCGTCAAGGCCGACGCCAACCCGTCCCAGGACAACGTGGCGTTCACCACGCCCCGCCAGCTCGGGCAGTTCATCGTCCGCTGCGACGAGCTGTGCGGGCTGTGGCATGGCGCCATGTACGACAGCGGGAGCATCGTGTCCAAGGACCAGTTCGCCTCGTGGGCTCAGCAGACCGAGAGCAGCCTGGCGCCCAACACCAAGCTGCTCCCCCCGTTCGCCTACACCTACGTCCCCGACGCCAACGGGGCCGACGGCGGCTTCTACCCCGGTTCGGACCCGTACTCGAACGTGGAGCAGTACGGCTACCAGAAGGCCACCCCCAAGTGATCCAAGCGATGCCCGTCAGAGTCCCAGCCAGATCGATGGAGCGGATGTAACCCGATGACGATCGACGTCCAAGAGCCCATGTCCAGCCAGGGGGGCGCCGAGTTCCCCCCCGTGAAGGTTCCGGCCCGCCAGAAACCTGCCTGGATGAGGTTGACGGTCGGGACCGCCGCCATCGGGGCCGTGGTGGGATACCTGTTCGGTCACTTCCTCGGTAACCTCATCGCCGCCGACTACCCCAACGTCGCCTCGAGCGGACAGAACGACATCGCCATCGTCCTCGCCCTGTCCCTCGGCGCCCTGGGGTGGTTGCTCGGTATCGGGGCTCTGAACTACCCGCTGGCCAAGATCGTCGGCCGTCGCCCCGCCCCCCGCGAGCATGAGAGCGGGTGGATCCGGTACTTCACCTACTCCACCGATCACAAGGTGGTCGGCCTGCAGTACGTGGTCGGCGTGCTGATGTTCCTCTTCACCGGGGGGCTGATGGCCATGGCCATCAGGACCGAGCTGCTGACCCCGACCAGCCGGGTGTTCGGCCCGGGGGCCTACATCGCCATCGTCGGCGAGCACGGCACCATCATGATGATGATGGCCTCGTCGGTGGTCGTGGGGCCCCTCGGCAACTGGCTGGTGCCGCTGATGATCGGTAGCCGGCGCATGGCCTTCCCCCGCATCGAGGCCTTCTCCTTCTGGGTGTTCACGGCCGGCTACCTGGTCATCCTGACCGCCCTGCCCATGGGCGGCTTCCCCACCGGGTGGACCGGCTACGCCCCGCTTCAGACCGAGGCCGGTGGAGGCATGGACTCCTACCTGGTCGGCTTCGCGCTGATCGGTATAGGGATGATCGCCGCCGGGTTCAACCTGGCCGTGACCATCATCAACTACCGGGCGCCGGGCATGACCTGGAGCCGGGTGCCGATCTTCGTCTGGTCGGTGCTGGCCACTGCCGCCCTGCTGACCCTGGCCACCCCGACGCTGGTCGTAGCGGGGCTGTTCGGCATCCTCGACCGCACCGCCCAGACCGCGTTCTTCGTCAACGAGCACGGCGGGAGCGCCTTCTTGTGGCAGAACCTCTTCTGGTTCTTCGGTCACCCCGAGGTGTACATCATGGCCCTCCCCGGATTCGGGATCGTGGGCGAGATACTGCCGGTGTTCACCCGCAAGCCGCTGTTCGCCTACCGGGTGGCGGCGGCCGGGATGCTGGGCGTGGCGCTGCTGTCCTTCTTCGTCTGGCAGCACCACCTGTTCCAGAGCGGCATCAACCCCGACATGCGTCCGCTGTTCATGCTCACGACGGAGCTGATCTCCATCCCGACCGGGTTCATATTCCTGGTCGGCCTCGGGACGCTGTGGAAGGCCAAGATCAGGTTCGAGGTGCCGATGCTGTTCGCCATGGCCATGTACTTCAACTTCCTGATCGGCGGCATCTCAGGGGTCTTCCTGTCGGACGTCCCGGTCAACGTGACCGTTCACGGATCGTTCTTCGTCATGGCCCACTTCCACTACACCATCATGGGTGGGCTGATCTTCGCCTTCTTCGGCGGGCTCTACTACTGGCTGCCCAAGATGACCGGCAAGACGCTCAACAAGCGCCTCGGGCAGATCCATTTCTGGATGATGTTCGTGTTCTTCAACGTCACCTTCTTCCCGCTGTTCCTGGTCGGTTTGATGGGCCAGCCCCGGCGGGTGTTCGAGTACGCCTCCAACCTCCAGACACTGAACGACATCTCGTCGGTGGGGGCCTTCCTGCTCGGGACCTCGTTCCTGGTGTTCGTGGCCAACTTCGCCTGGTGCATCTTCATCGATCCCAAGCCCGCGCCGGCCAACCCGTGGGACTCCCGCGGCCTGGAGTGGCAGACACCGACCCCGGTACCGCCGTACAACTTTGAGCGGATCCCCGTGATCCTCGACGATCCCTACCATTACAGCGAAGCTGGCGCCTCACCGGTGGCCGATTTCGGTCCCGTCCCGTCCGAGCTGGTCGAGCAGAGCTGAGGTCCGTTCCGTGAACGACATTCCTGCCGCCCCCCACAACGATGGTGCGATCCGGACCATCGTCGAAACCCCCGAAGAGATCGCCTTCCAGGCCCGGGCCGCCGAGGGGGCGGTTTGGACGGCCAGCCGGCTGCTCCTCGGTATCGCCGCCTTCGCCTTCGCGTCCTTGGGGTTCGCCTACTTCTATCTGAGGTCCACCAACAACCAGGACCTGTGGCGGCCGGGCGGGGTGACCGCTTCGATGTCGTTCGGCATCGCCATCCTGGTCTTCGCCGCAGGCACCGCCCTGCTCAGCACCTACGGGACGTGGCGGTGGGGACAGGGTCACACCGTCGACAGCGAAGTGGCCGGATGGATCACCGTGCTCGGCGGGTGCCTGGCTCTCGGGATCCAGACGTGGCAGCTGTTCGAACTGCACTTCTATCCCGGCTCGAGCGGCTACTCCTCGTGCTTCATCGCCTGGGCGGTCATGAACATCGCCCTGCTGCTCACCGGTGTGTACTGGACCGAGACCATGCTGGTCCGGTCGCTGCGGATCCGCCGGGCCATCTCTGACGACGACGCCCGGGTCGAAGAGGCGCTGGCCCCGGCCAACGAGGCGGCCGCCTACCCGGTCACCACGGCCCTGACCGAGATCGAAGTGGTGGTGAGCAACCACTACTGGGTGTTCATCGGCCTGGTCAACGTGGTGTTCTGGCTGATGTTCTATGTCATCTGACCGAATCGCTCGATCAGTCGATGATCGATGGCACCGCAGAGGAGTGGGTCAATGCTAGGTAGTGTCGGCGGCGGGCAGGTTCTGACGTTGGTCATCCCGCTGGGATTCTTCATCTGCGTGCTGGTCTGGGGCTTCTTCCAGCGCGACCGGCGGACCCGCTGAGCACCGACACCGCACTGGCACCTCCGGTGCGGACGCGCTCCCTGGCCGCGCCCCGGGTGAGCCGGGTGTACGTGGCGGCCTCTGTGCTCTCCGCGGCCACCGCGCTGTTGCCGCCCGTCGCCACCGCGGCCACCAGGACTCTGTGGGTTGAGGCCCTCCAATTCCTGCTCCTGGCCTTCGGGGTGCCGGTGTTCGCGGCGCTGGCCCTCCCGGCCCGGCTGCGGCCCGTGCGCCACGGCCAGCGGTGGATGATCCTGGCCCTGGTGCTCGAGGCCGCCCTGCAGATCGTTTGGCGTACCCCGACGGCGGTCGACGGGCTGGCCCACCACTGGGGTCTGGTGCTGCTGGAGGGAGCCACCCTGGCGCCGGTCGGCCTGCTCCTGTGGTCGTTCCTGGTCGCCGGGCGCAGCCCGGGCGCCGAGCGGACGGTGTACCCGTGGCGCATGTCCATGGCGGCCATAGCCATGTGGACCACCTGGATGATGGCCTACCTGGTCGGCTTCTCCGGGTCCCAGTGGTATCCCGCTTACCGGGGGCAGCCGGGTCTGAGCCTGATCGCCGACCAGCAGCTCACCAGCGGGCTGCTCTGGCTGGGTTCGGGCCTGGCCTATCTTCCAACGATCTTCTGGTGCCTGTGGCAGTTGCTGGCGCCCGAACGTGGTGGCTCAAAGGAGCTCGTCTGATGTCGTCCATAGTCACTCCTGCTGCTGTCTCCGACGCGTCGGTGGGCCAGGGCGTGTCGATCCGTCAGCGGGTCGCCGGCTTCGTCGCGCTGACCAAACCCCGGATCATTGAGCTGCTGCTCGTAACGACGCTACCGACCATGATCGTGGCCGCCCGGGGGCTCCCCCACTGGACGCTGATGGTGGCCACTCTGGTGGGCGGCACGCTCGCCGCCGGAGGGGCCAACGCCATCAACATGTACGTCGACCGGGACATCGACGCCGTCATGCGCCGTACCCGCCGGCGGCCCCTCGTGACCGGGGTGGTCTCGCCGGTCGAGGCGCTGGTGTTCGCCGTCACCCTGGAGGTCGCCGCCTTCGCGGAGCTGTGGTTCCTGGTCAACCCGCTCTCGGCGGTACTGGCGGTCAGCGCCACCTTCTTCTACGTGTTCGTCTACACCCTGTGGCTGAAACGGACGTCGGAGCAGAACATCGTCATCGGCGGGGCCGCCGGAGCGGTGCCGGTCCTGGTCGGATGGTCGTCGGTGCGCGACACCGTGGGTTGGGCGCCGGTGGTCCTCTTTGCCCTGATGTTCGTGTGGACCCCGCCGCACTTCTGGGCCCTCGCCATTCGCTACCGCGAGGACTACCGCTCGGTGGACGTGCCTATGCTGCCGGCGGTGGCCTCCCTGGAGCGCACCGCGTCCCGGATCTTCGCCTACTCGTTGCTGGTGGTCGCGGCGTCGGCCCTGTTCGGGTGGACGGCGGCCATGGGTCCGCTCTACTGGGCCAGCGCCGCGGTCCTCGGCGCGGTGTTCTGCGGCATGGCGTGGGCGTTGCGGCGTGACTGCACCGAGGCCAAGGCCATGCGCCTGTTCCACTGGTCGATCAGCTACGTGACCTTCCTGTTCGCGGCCATGGCCGTCGACCAGTTGATCCGCTGATCCGCTGATCCGCTGATCCGCTGAACCGCTGATCCGCTGATTCCGCCGGCTCCCTGAGGCGGGCGGGCAGCCGGGATCAGCTGAGGTTCTGGACCACCTCGGCGATGCCCTGGCCCCACTCGGTGATCTGCGGGGCGGGCAGGTAGGAGGAGCCGGACGCGGTGTGGTCGACCATGGGGGCGGCGCTGTAGCGCTCCACCCCGTTGGAGTCGATGAAGAAGATCTCGGAGCTGTGGATCACGTCGGCCTGGGCGTTGGGGGCGTCCACCGCGATGCCGTACTCGCTCCACACGGCTTTCAGCGAAGGCACTGATCCGGTCACGAAATGCCAGCCCGGGATGGTGTCGAGCCCTTGCTCGTGGGAGAACCCGAGGACGTCGGCGACGGTGGTGTGGAACGGATTGACGTTGATGGCGAGGAAGGTGATCTGGGTGCCCGCCGGCCCGAGATTCTTGTAGGCCTTGATGAACTCCTGGGAGACGATGGGACAGATGTCGGTGCAGTGGGGGTCCATGAACTCGAGCACCAGCGGATGGCCGCGGAAACTGGCCGGTGACAGGCGGACGCCGTGCTGATCCACCAGCGAGAAGTTCGGCGCGGCCTGGCCCGGCAGCGACGACAGCCCCATGAGGTCGGCGGTGCTGGTCGGAACCGAGGCCGGTATGCCCGACGGGCGGATGGCGGCCGGGGCGGCGCTGCCGCGCAACTGGTGCACTGCGAATGTCACCGCGGCCGCGGCCAGCACCGCGGACGCGGCCAGGGCGATGACCGCCGGATTGACCGGTAGTGCACGCCGACGGCGTACCTCGGTAGTCACGGCAACCTCCAGATGTTAGGGATCATGACAGCCTCTCAATGGCAGGAATGGAGTATCCGAAGGCGGCGATGACCGTCCCGAGGAGCATGACCGCCATCCCGGCGAAGCGTAGGGGGTGTGACGCCGTGCAGAGGCCACCGGCGGCGGCGCTGGCCGTGCCGATTCCACCGAGCACGCCGCTCAGGCGGGCCAGACGTCCCGCCCCCCGCACCCGCTTGACCAGTACCACGGCGCCGACGAACAGGAGCGCGCCGAGGGCGGCGTGGAGGGGATAGACGAGCGGAGCCCGCGCCGGTATCAAACTGGTCGGCCGACCCAACGGCACCAGCACGATCAGGGCCACCCCCAGGGCCGAGTCGACCGCCACCGCAACGGCGAGAGCACCGGCCAGGCGGGCCGTGCCCCGGTCGACGGTGAGGGTCTTGGCCGCGCCGTCATGTGACGCGCCGGCGGCCAACCCCGGTAGTTCCTCGTGGGTTCCCTGGGTGCGGGCCCGGTACTCCTCGGGGTCCTCGTGGATCAGGTGCCACCAGCCCCATAGGGCGATCAGCCCGAACGCCGGCCATTCGAAGGTGTAGAACCAGCTCAAGCCGTTGCCGGCCATCGCCCGGCTGGCTTGCCACCAGGCCGCCGCTACACAACCCGCGACCACTGCGATGGTGGCGCTGTGGAGCAACATGGCCCGACCGGTGAACCACCGGTTCGGCCCCCGCCGGGCGGCCTCGGTGTCCTCAGAGTCGACTCCGAGGGCGTCACCGATCATGTCGCGTCCCACCTCCCAGAGAGGGAGCATACTCCCATCGCCATCTTCATCGGCCCCGGCAGTCGGCCCACCGGGTGACGCAGGACCATTTCCTGCCTCCGGGACGGCGGCTCACCGGAGGCGAGGGACGTGCGCGCGCCCATCGGGTTGAGGTGGGATTATGGGGAATTCGTTGCCCGAACTTATGGATTTCAGGGATAACGTTGCCAGTCAAAGGCTGCGACCGCCCAATACCGCTGTGGCCATCGCCTGCACGCTGCGGGTCAGCCGCCTTGCGAATATCCGCTGGTCGTTGGATAGCAGTTCGTGCACCCCGACCTCCTCGAGGGCACCCTCAGCCGAGGCTTTGACTGTTTCGCCGCGGTCACCGACCCCTTCCAGCGCGCCGCAGCGCTCATGCTGCTCGTCACCGAATGCCACCCTTTCGACGACGGAAACGGCGGCATGGCCCGTCTCATCGCTAACGCCGCGCTATCGGCCGCCGGTCAGGTCCGGATCGTGATCCCCACCGTCTACCGCAACAGCTACCTCAGCGGGCTCGGCGGGGTCAGCAACGGCGCCGGCCGAGGCGAGGCCCTTGTCTCGGTGCTCCGGTTCGCTCAGAAGTGGGCCGCCCGCATTGACTGGTCGACTTTCGAGATCGCAGATGAGCAGATGCATCGCACGAACGCCTACCTCGACGCTGGCCGGGCCGAGTTGGAGGGAATGCCGTTACGGCTGCCTAGCTGAATGGAGGCCGGGTGGGCTGGCGTCGGACTTGGTGGTACCGAACCCGCCGGACGCCCGGAGCTTGACATTTGCATTCCGATTATGGAAACTATTGTCAGAAAAAGAAAGGATCTGCTCATGGATTCGCCCACCTTCACCGCCGCCGTCTTCTACCGGGACCCGAAGGCCGCCCTCGACTGGCTGAGCCGGGCGTTCGGCTTCGAGCTGACCATGGCCATCGAGGGGACCGACGACGACCCGACCGGCTGCCACTACGAGATGTCGGTCGGGGGCCGGGGGCGGGTGATGATCGGAGCCGAGTGGCACGACCAGACCCGCAGCCCGGCGTCGGTGGGCGGGGCCAACACCCAGAACTGCCACGTCGAGCTGGCCGGGGGCCTCGACGCCCACTGCGCCGCGGCCCGCGCCGCAGGGGCGGTGATCGCGGCCGAGCCGGCCGAGCAGTTCTACGGCGACCGCACCTACCGGGCCATCGATCCCGAGGGCCACATGTGGACCTTCTCCGAGCACGTGCGCGACGTGTCGAGAGCCGAGGCCGAGGCGGCCATCGGGGCGCCCATCCACGCCACCAATTGGGCGTGACCGCCCCCGAGGCGGTCGACTCGGTCCGTTCGATCGACGCGCTGCTGGCCGGCCTGGCCGACCCGACCCGCCGGCGCATCGTCGAGCTGCTCGGCGACCGCCCGAGGCGGGTGGGGGAGCTGGCCGGGGAGCTGGCCGTCAGCCCGTCCCGGATGAGCCGCCACCTCAAGGTGCTGCGGGACTGCCGGCTGGTGGAGGAGAGCAGCCCCGACTTCGACGCCCGCATCCGGATCTACTCCCTGCGTTCGGGGGCCACCGCCGAGCTGCGCCGCTGGCTGGACCGCATGGAGCAGGGCTGGTCCGAGCAGCTCCTGGCCCTCAAGGCCCACGTCGAGGGGGGCCGGTGACCTCCCGGGTCCTGGTCGCGCTGCGCATCGCCGCCCCGGCGGCGCGGGTGTTCGAGGCTTTCACCGCCGAGACCGACCGGTGGTGGAAACCCAACCCCCTGTTCGACCTGAACGGCCGCCCCGACGGCCGGCTCAGCATCGAGGCCGGCGGCGGCGGGAAGGTGTGGGAGCGCTACCCCGACGGCACCCGCTTCGAGGCCGGCGAGGTGCGGGTGTGGGAGCCGCCGGCGCTGGTGGAGTTCACCTGGCGCCCGGCCTCCTTCGCCGCCGCCCAGGTGACCTCGGTGCGGGTGGCCTTCGAGGACCTCGGGGCCGAGACCCGGGTGGTGCTCGAGCATCTCGGCTGGGACGAGATACCCGAGCGCCACGCCACCCGGCACGGCTTCCCCCTTTCGGCCTTCCAGCGCCGCCTGGCCGAGTGGTGGCAGGACCAGCTGGGCGGCCTCGGCGCCGAGGCGGTCCGGGCCGGCTAGTCCCGGCTCCGGGGCAGGTGCCCGGCGCGCACCAGGCAGCCGAGGGTGTCGCAGATGACCCGGGTGGCGATCAGGGCGGTGATCTCGGCGTTGTCGTAGGGCGGGGAGCACTCCACGACCTCAATGCCGGCCAGCGGCCGCTCGGCGATCAGCTGGATGAACTTGAGGACCTCCCGGGGCAGGAACCCGCCCGGCTCGGGCCAGCCGGTGCCCGGCACGAAGGCGGCGTCCAGGCAGTCCACGTCGAACGACAGCCACACCGCCTCGGCCCCGTCCCAGGCCACCTCGAGGGCCCGCTCGGCGGCCGCCTCTATGCCCATCTCGACGCAGTCGGTGACGGTCATGATGGTCGTCTGGCGTTCCCGGCCCACCTTGACCCCGGGCCGGGGGGCCTGCCACCCGCCGATGCCGACCTGGACCAGGTTCTTGGCCGGCACGTTGGGCAGATCGGTGGCGTGGAACCACGGGGTGGTGTGCATCCGCTCGTCGAGGTCGGTCTCCTGGGTGTCGACGTGGCGGTCGAAGTGGATGATGCCCAGGTTGCCGCTGAGGTGCTCCGCCACGCCGCGGGTGGTGGGGTAGCCGATGGAGTGGTCGCCGCCCAGCACCACCGGGAAGGCGCCCGACGCGAAGACGTGGCTCACCGCTTTGGTGATCTGATCGAAGGTCTTCTCGATGTTGGCCGGGATGGTGAAGATGTCGCCGAGGTCGCCGATGGTGATGCTCTCCCGCAGGTCCACCCCCAGCTCGAAGCTGTAGGGGCCGTACAGGGCCGAGATCTTGCGGATGCCCTGCGGGCCGAACCGCGTGCCCGACCGGTAGGTGGTGCCCCCGTCGTAGGGGGCGCCGACGACGGCCACGTCGAACTCCCCGCAGCGGCGCACGTCTTCGACGTAGGGGGCCTTGAGGAAGGTGTTGATCCCGGCGAAGTGGGGCAGCTCGCCCCGGGAGAAGGTGGGGATGCGCCGGTCGACGATGGAGTCGGCCCCCTGCAGGCCCATCTCCAGGCCCCGCGCCACCTCCTCCTCCCATTTGGTGGTCGGCAGGGCCGCCTCGGCGGCCACCGCGTAGCGGGCCTCGGGCCCGTAGCGGTCGTGCAGCTCTTCGGGGTGGGGATGCTCTTTCATGGTTCAGGCCTTTCTCCTCGACGGTTGCGAGGGGATTGCTGTTGAGGGTGGGATGGGCGGCCGTGACGAGCGGGCCGGGTCACTGACTGGTGGAGTCACCGCCGGGCGCGAAGCGCCGGGCCATCTCGTCGATCAGGGCCGGCCAGGCGACCGGGTCGTGTCCGGGGACGAGCGGGTAGCCCTTGGCCGCGGCGATGGACTTGAGCCGCCGGATGGCCTCCACCGTCTGCTCGGGGGTGGCGTGGACGCGGCCTCCGACGGCCAGCTCGTGCTCGATGTTCTCGGTCAGGTCGGCGGCGTCGAAGGCCAACACCAGACCGCCGCCGCCGACGGCGGGGTCGAGGTCGACCACGAAGCTCTGGTGCCCGGGGGTGTGGCCGGCGGTCAGCACCGCGGTCACCCCGGGAGCGATCTCGCCGTCCCCGTCGGCCAGGCGCCAGTCGATGGCCGGGTCGTCGAAGTCGACCCGGTAGATGCCGTGCTTCTCGGGGTCGGGGTGCGGCCCGAGCCCGTAGTCCACCTCGGCGCGCTGGGCGTGCACCGGTACCCGGCCGGCGAAGTGGCGCAGCCCGCCGGCGTGGTCGTGGTGGAGGTGGCTGAGCCCGACGGCGGCCACGTCGGCGACGGCGATCCCGGCCTCCTCGAGGGCCTCCTCCAGCGGGTCGCCGGGGCCGGGCAGGATGGGCCGGAACAGGGGGTCGCCGTGGAAGCGGCGCCGGAGCTCGGCGTCGCGGATCAGGGCCGGGTTGAACCCGGTGTCGAGCAGCAACCAGCCCCCGTCGCAGAGCAGCAGCAGGCCGGGTATGGGCTCGACGAGCCGCTCGGCGGGGTCGGCGCCCTCCACCGAGACGGACTTGGGCAGGTCCTCCCACCCGAGGATCAGCGGCACCACCCGTCGGACGGTCACCGGTTCCAGCCGCCGGCGGGTTCGGTGGCCGGCCCGGGGCCGGCTACGGGGACGGCGTCGGGCTGGGGGTCGGCCCGGTGGCCGAGCAGGTCGGAGCGCAGAAGGCGATGGAACATGCGGACCGGCTCCTCGTGGTGGCGGGCGGTCGGGCCGACCGAGTACCACGGCGACGCCGTCGCCGCCTGGACGGCCTCGCACGCCGTGACGTCCTCGGCGAGGAACGACCGGATGGAGGCCACCAGGGCGTCGGCGTCGGCGTCGGGGGCGCTGCGCACCCGCAGGGTCAGGCCGGTACGGGTCGGGCCGTCGGGCCGGGCGTCGTAGGTGGCCAGGTAGTCACCGGTGGTGACCAGCATGAGGTTGGGGAACAGCAGGTGGGCGCCGATGCCGCTCCGGTCGTCATCGCTGAGGCCGCCCAGACCGGCGGGGGCGGAGGTGGGGTCCGACAACGGCTCGTAGCTCCACCACGTCGGGCCCTCCCACCGCCACTGGAACGAGGTGTGCCGGTAGGCGGCCAGGCTGCGCTGGTGGAGATACCACAGGTGGTAGACGTCCACGTGGTTCTCGACCAGCAGCTTCCAGTTGCACTCCACCGTGTAGTCGACCCGGGCCACCTCCACGAGAGGGGCGTGGAGGAAGCGGGCCAGGCGGTCCTCCAACAGGGCCATCTGGCCGGCCAGGTCGGGGGGGTCGCCGCTCGCACAGGCGAACACGAGGCCGTGCCACTCGGCGACGGCCACCGGGTGCAGGGCCAGGGCGGCCCGGTCGGCGTCGGGGAACTGCTCGGGCTGGGGGATGCGGGCCAGCGAACCGTCGCGCTCGAAGCTCCACTGGTGGTAGGGGCAGGTGACGAAACGCCCGATGGGGCCGCAGCCCTGCAGCAGCAGGATGCCGCGGTGGGGGCAGACGTTGTGGAAGGCCCGGAGACCGCTTTCGGGGTCCCGCCAGATGGCGACGGGCACCCCGGCGACGGTGGTGGCGAGGTAGTGGCCGGGAGGGATCTCCTCCACCGAGGCGACCAGGCTCCAGCGCGGGGCGAAGACCCGGGCCTGTTCGAGGGCGGCGAAGTCGGCGCTGGTGTAGAGCTCCCGCCAGTGGCCCACGCCCACCGCGGCCAGTTCGTCCGGGCTCCAACCGAACCCCGTCGCCGGTGCGGTCCCGGCGCCGGGCGCCACGGCGACGTCGGCGGCGCTCCCGGCCGTGCCGGCGGTCCCGGCGGTCCCGGCGGTCAAGAGTCGCCCCCGCCGAGGGGTGCCGCCGCCCCGGGCCCGGGTCGCGGCGGCGGCCCTTCGGCGGCCCGCTCGTCGAGGTAGTCGGGTTGGGTCAGGCCCAGGCGCCTCATGGCCGTCCCGGTGAGGGCCTCGAGCACGCAGCGGTGGGCGAACAGGGCGGTGATGTTGTTGCCCGAGTCGTAGGGAGGGCTGACCTCGACCACGTCCATGGCGACCATGCCGACCTCGGCGGCCATCCGCCGGACGGCGCGCAGGACCTCGGCGCTGGTGAGCCCCCCCGGCTCGGGCGACCCCGTACCCGGTGCGAAAGCGGGGTCCACGGCGTCCACGTCGACGGAGATGTACAGATGGTCAGCCGACCCGGACAGGGCCTCGTTGATGGCCCGCTCGAGCACGACGTCGAACCCGTAGCGCTGGACCTCGGCCATGAAATGGGAGCGCATCTGCTGCTCCTCCATCCACTCCACCACGTCGGGGGTCGGCCAGTAGCCGCGCAGGCCGACCTGCACGAAGTTGGCGCCTTTCACCGCCCCGCTCTCGATGAGGCGACGCATGGGCGTGCCGTGGCCGGCCAGGAGGCCCATCATGTCGGGGGCGGTGTCGGCGTGGGCGTCGAAGTGCACGATCCCGATCCGGCCGTAGCCATGGGCCTCGGCCACGGCGGTGGCGACCGGCCAGGTGATCCCGTGATCGCCACCGAGGATGATGGGCAGCGCTCCGCCTTCGAGGATCTCGGCGGTGAAACGGGTGGAGTTCTCAAAGGTCCGTTCGGTGCTGCCGATCACGACCTCGGCGTCGCCGTAGTCGCAGACCGTCAGATGCTCGAAGGGGTCGACCCCCACGTGCAGGTGGGGCCGGGCCCACGGAGGGGTGGGGAGGTGGTCGCAGGAGCGGATGGCCCGCGGGCCCATGTGGGTCCCCGACCGGGTGACCGCGGTGCCGTCCCACGGGACCCCGCCCACGGCGACGTCCACCCCACCGGCGCGCAGGTCGTCGGGGGTCAGGCACAGCGGGAGCTTCATGAACGTGGGGATGCCCTGCCAGGCGAACTCCATCTCGTATCGGTTGAGATTGATCGGCCCGGGCGGCCGGGCGGGCCGGTCCGGGCTGTTCACAGGGATCGGATCCCGGTGCGGTCGAGCATGGCGCTCGGTCCTTTCGATTTGGGGCTTCGATTGAGGGCTTCGATTTGGGGCCCAGAACACGAAAAGCCCGGGAAGATGCGAGATCTCCCGGGCTTTTATCCCTCCGTGACGCCGGACGCGAGCCCGGCGCTCACCTCTCGGTCCAGACCGCTCGGCGAGAGCGCGGAACCCTAGGTGTCGAATTGATCAGGTCCACCCACCGTCGTAGCTTCTGGCTTGCTCCTCTCGGTCCCGACGACGTTGCCGCCACATCTAATACGCCGTTCGTTTCCGGCTCCGAACTCCTCTGTTGCAGGAATGTGAACATGAACCCCGATTCCCCCATCGGCCCGCCCGACGGCCGCCTGGTCCCCCGCTACGCCGGGCCCGACACCTTCGCCCGTCTCCCCACCCTCGACGGGGTGGGCCGGGCCGACGTCGCGGTGGTCGGCGTGCCGTTCGACTCGGGCGTCTCCTACCGGCCGGGGGCCCGCTTCGGGCCGGCCGCGGTCCGGGCCGGGTCGAAGATGCTGCGCCCCTACCACCCGGCCCTCGACGTGGAGCCGTGGAAGGTGATGCAGGTGGCCGACGCCGGAGACCTGGCGGTCAACCCTTTTTCCATCGCTGAGGCCATCGCCGCCATCGAGGCGGGGGCGACGGCGATCCTGGGGCGCTGCACCCACCTGGTCGCCATCGGCGGGGATCACACCATCGCCCTGCCCCTGCTGCGGGCGACGGCGGCGCGCTGGGGCCGCGTCGCCCTGGTCCACTTCGACGCCCACCTCGACACCTGGGACACCTACTTCGGCGAGCCGTACACCCACGGCACCCCCTTCCGGCGGGCCGTCGAGGAGGGTCTGCTCGACCTGGACTGCTCGGTGCACGTCGGGACCCGCAGCCCCCTCTACGCCCACGAGGACCTGTCCGACGACGCCCGGCTCGGCTTCGAGATCGTGACGGCCGCCGACGTGGCCACCGACGG
This sequence comes from Acidobacteriota bacterium, assembly GCA_028876385.1. Taxonomy (GTDB): domain Bacteria; phylum Actinomycetota; class Acidimicrobiia; order Acidimicrobiales; family Palsa-688; genus JAKCDU01. Next base: position 20,348 of record JAGWSF010000085.1, read on the forward strand.
GGTGGCCGCCGCGGTGGCCCGGATCCACCAGCGGGTGGGGGGACGACCGGTGTATGTCAGCATCGACATCGACGTGCTGGACCCGGCCCACGCCCCCGGCACCGGCACCCCCGAACCGGGCGGGCTCACCAGCCGGGAGCTGCAACTGCTGCTGCGGGGCATGGACGGCCTCGACATCGTCGGCGCCGACGTGGTCGAGGTGGCTCCGGCCTACGACCACGCCGAGCTGACGGCGCTGGTTGCGGCCAACCTGGCCTACGAGGTGCTGGGCCTGTTGGGCCGCCGCCGGGCCGCGCCGCCGGGTGTCGAAGGGAGCGCCTGAGCCGGGGGCCGCCACCGGGCGGGCGGCCGGGCGGGCGACGGACGGGGCGGCCGAAGGGTGGGGGCGGCGAAGTTTGCGGTGGGCGACGGGTGGGGCCGGCGAGGTTTGCGGTGGGCGACGGGGACCCCGGGCCCGGGGGGATGGGCCCGGGGTCGCTGCCGCAGCTCCTCCTGCCGCTCGGGGGGATGCGGCGGGGAACACCGTCTATCCAAGCGCACCGGCCGCCCCTTCTGTGTCACGGGAACGTGAACATCGAGGGAACACCTGGGGGGCCGAGCGGCGGCTACAGGTGGGCCGCGTCCTCCCCGCCGGTTGGCTCTGGGCCGGCCCGGGTAGGTCGCAGATCGTGAACCCGGGTCACAGGCGGGTGGGGCGAACCGGTAGCGCGGCCGCAGCGGCGGTCCTGGCGATGGTGCTGGCGATGGCCGTGGCGAGCGGATGCACGGCGGCCCACTCTCCGGCGGCGGTCCCCTCGACCGCTTCGGTCACGCCCGCCACATCGGCCACCACCGCTGGTCAACCGGGGTCACTCGTCAGTTGGGCGGCGAGCGCGCCGAGCGGCCGGCTCAGGTTCGGTGGGAGCGGGCGACGACTCCGGGAAGGTCCTCGTAGGCGGAGCTGTCAGCTGAGATGACCTCACGCTGGGTCGCCTTGGCGGTAGCCGCGATGATCAGGTCGTGGGCTCCTCTCGGCCGGCCCTGCCGGCGCACTGAAGCGAGGAGCTCGGCGTGGGAAGAGGCAACCGCTTCGTCGTAATCGACGATGGGGACGACGTCGATGACGTCGTCGACAAAGGCCTGACGGTCGGGCCGGTGGGCGTCATCGGCGAGGTGGACCCCGACTAGCAGCTCGGCGACGGTGATGGCGGCGATCACCGCGTCGTCGTCATCGGCGATCAGGTGGTCGAGGGTTGATCGCGAGCGGTCGGCGTCGACGAGGAAGGTGGTGTCGAGGAGGAGTCGGCTCAGGGTCGGTTCTCGATCTCTAGGAGATCCCTGACCGAAGTGACGTCCCGGGCGAAGGCCGGGTCGTGGCGGTGGCGTTGCAGGAGCGCCTTGATCTCGGCTCCCTTGCCCCCCTGCACGGGGTCGAGTTGGGCCACGACCTTGCCGCGGCGCACGATCGTGAAGTGCTCGCCGCGGTGCTCGACGGCGTCGAGGAGATCAGAGAAGTTCCGGGCCGCGTCGGTGGCGCTCACCTCAGGCATGCGATCAGATTATCCGATCTATCGGTGCACGCCGGGACCGCAGCCCCCTCTACGCCCGCGAGGATCTGTCTGACGACGCCCGGCTCGACTTCGAGATCGTCACGGCCGTCGCGACGGGGCCTCGCCGACGGTGTGGGCCCGCACCGACAAGGTGCGTGCCCCTGGTCTCGAAAGCGGTTTGGGCTGGTGGCAGGTCGCGTCGGCCGCATTCGCGGGGCCCCGCCTACGGTCGGCGCGCTGATCGTTGGAGACGACGTGCATGGTGGGAGGGCTCGAGGGTGGGTTTGGTGACGGAGGCCCCAGGTTGGGTCCACCTTTCGGGACCCGTCGTCCCCGGAGAGGGTACGTTCGGGGCATGGCTAGCGAAGCGATGGACCAGATCAAAGCGGCGCTGCGGGCCGGCCGCCAGAGTGCGGCCGAGAACCCGGAGCCCTCCATCGAAGAGCTCCGGTCCGGGATGGAGCAGATGCTGACCGGCCTGCCGCCGGTTCCGGGCGGACGGGTCGAGCCGGTGGACGCCGGAGGCGTGCCCGCCGAGTGGACCCTCCCCGACGACGGTGGCCCCACTACCGGCACCCTTCTGTACCTCCACGGGGGCGGGTACTTCCAGGGGTCGCCGGCGACCCACCGGCGGCTCGTGACGGCGCTGTGCCTGGCCGCCGGGATGCGGGGCCTCAGCGTCGATTACCGGCTGGCCCCCGAGCACCCGTTCCCCGCCGCGGTCGACGACGCGTTGGCGGCCTACCGGTGGCTGACCGGTCCCGGCGGCGAGGACCCGGGGCGGGTGGTGGTGGCCGGCGACTCGGCCGGCGGTGGCCTGTCGGCGGCCCTGCTCGTCGCCCTGCGCGATGCCGGCGACCGCCTGCCGGCAGGGGCCTATCTGTTGTCGCCGTGGACGGATCTGGCCGGGACCGGAGAGTCCATGCTGACCCGGGCCGACGTCGACCCGATGATCGACCCGGCGGAGTCGAGGGCCACCGCCCGCCGCTACGCCGGCGACGGCGACCTGCGCCACCCGCTCATATCGCCGCTGTATGCCGACCTCACCGGCCTGCCCCCGCTGCTGATCCACGTGGGCGACGCCGAGGTGCTCCTCGACGACGCCACCCGGCTGGCCGATCGGGCCCTGGGCGCCGGCGTGGCGGTGGAGCTGGAGGTGTGGCCCGAGGCGTTCCACGTGTTCCAGATCATGGTGGGCCTCGTCCCCGAGGCCGACGAGGCGGTGGCTCGGGCGGCGGCGTGGATGGCCAAGCGGATTGCCGCCGACTGACCCGACGCCCGACCCCGGGCGGTCACCGGCTGTGGCTGACGTGAGGCCCGGCCCGGCGGCCCGACCGTAGCGTCACCCCGGTGGCCGACCTCGAAGAGCTACTCGTGCCCGACGCCGAGGCGTGGCGCGTCTGGTTGGACGGGCACCACGCCGATCATCCGGGCGTGTGGCTGGTCCTGCACAAAAAGGGGGGTCGGGCGACGACCCTCACCTACGCCCAGGCGCTGGACGAGGCGTTGTGCTTCGGCTGGATCGACGGGCAGGTCGCTCGACGCGACGACGACAGCTACCGCCAGCGTTTCACCCCCCGCCGGCCCAACAGCGTGTGGTCGGCCCGCAACGTCGAACACGTCGCCCGGCTCACCGAGGCGGGACGGATGCGGCCGGCCGGGGTGGCGGCCGTCGAGGCGGCCGTGGCCCGGGGTCGCTGGCAGACGGCCTACCGCGGCCAGGCCGCCATGGAGGTCCCACCCGACCTGGCCCGGGCGCTGGCCGCCCATCCCGCCGCGGCGGCCACGTTCGACGGGCTCGACGCGGCCAACCGCTACGCCATCGTCTACCGGCTCAACGCGGTCAAGCGCCCGGAGACCCGGGAGCGCAAACTGGTCGAGTACGTCGACATGCTGGCCCGCGGCGAATCGATCTATCCCCCCAGGCGCCGCCGGCCGTAGGGGCGTCGCCGGCCACCACGGCCGTGACATCTCAGGCGTCCCCCGGGCGGTGGTCACAGGGAATGAAAAGCTGTCATAAAGTGAAGCACTGTTAGCTTCTCGGCCAACCTAACCGGACCGGGCTTTCGAAGGGGACAAATGAGCGATATAGCGGCACAGCGCGATACGGCGAAGCGACTCGGACTCGTCTGGGAGGGACTGACGCCTGAGGTACAGGGGTACTTCGAGGAGCTTTACGAGGCCATGCCAGACAAGGTGTCAAGTGTCCTCTCTGGTGCGGTCCTGGCTCGCGACGAGGACCATCCCACGCTGGCGTCGTGGGTTGAGCTGGCGATGACCGAGGACGGATGGCTGGATAAGTCGGGGCTGAGCATCCATCTGGAGGACATCAAGTTCGAGCCGGAGAATCCCGGGTCCAGGGAATCCTTCACGGTGACGTGGCGGGCCGTGGCGGAAGGTCACTTTCCGGACCGACGGGACACGGTGTCGATCATGACCCTCGATGGTGCGGTCGTGGCCGAGAAGACGGTCGACGTAGAGGCCGTCGAGGGTTCCAGTGGGGAGTCGCAGGTCGACTTCGACGGCCTCAATGTGGGCGAGTACCAGGCGCGGGTAATCGTGAACATCGACGGCGGCGCAATGAGCGCAAATGTGCACGGAACTCAGAACATTATGGTCTTGCCTCTCTTCGTCGGCCAAACCCGAGAGGCCCAGAGGGCTTCCGACTATCCGATCTGGGGCGAGGCCATCTCTCTCATAAACGGGGCCAGTCTGCAGAACGCCAGCTTCGTGATTACGCCGGAGCAGGTGGACCCGGATTCGGGCTCCACGGTGCCGGCCGAGTTGGGACTGGATGGGTCTGTCTTCAGGGACCTTGCTGAGGCGGCAGAGAAATTCGCGACCATGGACGTTCTCGCAGACGGTTTCACGAAGGCGCTCAACGCCGCGTCCGAATGGCTCAAGGACCGGTCCTACGAATCGGGGCCCGTCGCGACAGAGGAGCAGTGGGCCACCCTTCGCGGCAAGCTGATTGGCATCGTGACCACCGCCAACATCGATGAAGCCGGGACCACGGCTCTGGCATTCATCGAGGTCTTCGAAGACTTCGCCGAGCGATCGTTCATGGGGTAGCCCCGGTCCGGATGACCGGACCCGTCGCCGGTCGGGGAACGGCCGGAGACCGTCCTCGTCGCGCTCAGTCGTCTCGGTGGTCGGCGGCCAACTGGTCGCAGAGAGCCGTCAGCTCCCGACGCCACTCCGGCGGTTCGAGCAGCTCGAAGCGCCAGCCGAGGCCGAGTAGGTAGCCGATCAGCCAGCCAGGGCTGTCGGCGCCGATCCTGAGGATGGTGCGGCCGTCCTCCTCGGCGACGGCGCCGAAGCTCGGCGGGATCCCTTGAGCGACCTGCTCCGTCGGGGCGTCGATGGCGACCACGGCGGTGACGTCGTAGGCCACCCGGGCGATCCCCTCGGCCACCACGCGAGCCGGGTCGCGCAGCGGGCGGGGCTCGAAGGTGTGCCCGGGCAGGCGGACATCGGAGGTCCGGTCGACACGGAAGGTCCGCCAGTCGTCGCGGTCGAGGTCGAAAGCCACCAGGTACCACGACCGGGCGGTGGCCACCAGGCGGTGCGGCTCCACCCGGCGTTGGCTCTGGCGGCCGCTGTGGGCCCGGTAGGAGAACACCGCCCGCTGGCACTGGTCGCAACCCCGGGCCAGGGTCACCAGCTGGTCGACGGGCACCCGTTCCATGGCCGGCAGGCTGGCCACGGTGGCCGCCCGCAACGCCGACAGCTGCCCCCGCAGGCGGGTCGGGAGGAGCCGGTCGAGCTTGGTGAGGGCGGCCAGGGCGCCGGCCTCGACGCCGGGCACGGCCACGCTGGCCATGACCCCGAGCACCACCGCCACCGCCGTCGCCTCCTCGTCGTCGAGGAGCAGCGGCGGGACCTGCTCGCGGACCACCCCGAGGCGGTAGCCCCCGGAGCTGCCTGGCGCGGCGCTGATCTCGTAGCCCAGGTCGCGCAGACGGTTGACGTCGCGGCGCACCGTCCGGCTGTCGACAGCCAAGGCGTCGGCCAGCTCGGCGCCGGTCCACGACGGGCGCTTCTGCAACAGGCTGAGCAGACGCAGTAGCCGAGCGGCGGTCCCGGGCATCAGTTGGAAGGTATCCCCCACTGCGGACTGTACCTGTCCTCAACCCGTCGCAGAGTGAGGGGTGACTCCACCGAAGCCGCCGACAGGAGCGCCGCCATGCACCAGACCCTCACCGAGATGCTCGCCGCCGCCCGGATCCAGGACATGCTCGACCACGCCGAACACTCCCGTCGCCACACCGGCCCGGGCTGGTCGGCCCCCCGGATGGGCCCGGCGCGACGGAGCAGGCTGGGCCCAGCCCCCTCCCGCGTGCGGGGGTGGCGGCGCCTGGTCGCCCACCTCCGCAGTGCCGGCCGTTCCGGGCGGGCTCATCCGCGACCGATCCCGCCGGCGGCCCGTCGTCCCAGCCCCGCCGGGGGGTGACGTTGTCGGCGCGCCGCTCCGGTGAGCGTGCCGGTCCCGGTCGGGGGGTGGCCGGTCCCGGTCGAAGCGTGCCGGTCCCGGTCGGGGGGTGGCCGGTCCCGGTCGGGGGTGCCGGTCGGGGGGTGCTCCCGCTGCGGCCTATGGTCGGTCCATGGCCGCCAACACCGATCTGACCGCCTTCGCTGAGCTCATCCCGCTCGATCACGGCCTCGTCGTCATCAGCACCCAGCGCGCCGACGGCACCATCCAGTCGTCGGTGGTCAACGCCGGCGTCATCACCCATCCGGTCACGGGAGCCGAGGTGGTGGCCATGGTCGTCTCCGGCCGCCGCAAGCTGGAGAACCTGCGGGCCGACCCCCGCACCACGGTCGTAGCCCGGGCCGGCTGGCGTTGGGCTGCGGTCGAGGGCCGCGCCGAGCTCATAGGTCCCGACGATCCCCACCCGGCCGTCGGCGACGAGGACCGGCGGCTCCTGCTGCGCCACATCTTCCAAGCGGCTGGGGGCACCCACGAGGACTGGGACGACTACGACCGGGTGATGGCCGAGGACCGCCGGGCAGCCGTGCTCGTCGCCCCCTCCCGGGTGTACACCAACCCCACCTGAGGGCGCCGGTGGTTGGGCCGGGCGGGGCCCGCCGCCGCGGGGCCGGGCGCCGCCGCGCCGGGTGCCGACGCCGACGCTCTAGTCGGGACGGTAATCGCGCTCGCCGGTCCTCTCGCTGTACCAGACCCGCGTCCGCTGGCCGGTGGCCGGATCGACGAACACCTCGTCGGTGGGCTTGTAGGGTCCCGCCGCCGAGTCGCGGCGGTGGTAGCGGTCCCAGCCAAACAAGGCGACGGCCACCCCGACGACGACCACGGCCAAGATGACCACCAGCACGACGCTCACCGTCGCTCCTCCATCCACCTCATGGCGCGGCTTCCCATTCGATCACCCGGGCCGTGCCGTAGGCCACGATCTCGCTCATGGTCTTGCCCATCTCGGTGGAGTCGAAACGCATCATGGTGACGGCGTTGGCTCCCATCGCCGCGGCGTTGGCGACCATGCGATCGATGGCCTGGCGGCGGGCGTCCTCATTGAGCTTGACGTAGGACCGGATCTCGCCGCCCACCAGGCTCTTCAGGCCGGCGGCGATGTTTCCGCCGAGGCTGCGGGAGCGCACGGTGAGGCCGAACACCTGGCCGATGGTCCTCACCACCCTCGCCCCGGGGATGTTCTCGGTGGTCGTCACGATGATCGGCCCGTCGACCGTGGCTTGGGGGTATGGCTCCATCGGACTGCCTCCTGGCTATCGGTGTGACGTCATTATCCGCAGTACCCACCCTCCAGAGTGCACCGGGTGTCCGACAGGGCCGAAGGTCCGGATTCCCCGAGCCCAGGGCGCTGGAGGCGAAGAGACGGCGGCGGGACGCGCCCGGACGAGTGCGTGTTAGCTTCGGGTTCGTTGGTACCAAAGCGGGTGCACGTTGCATGCGCTGGCTGACAAGGGAGGGTTAGACAGATGGAAGTTGTGGTGGGAGGTTGCCACGGTGGTTGGCGTCCCGAAGATGGGTTCGTCAAGGTTCCCAGTGGCACCCACGTCTACTTGTATGCCGAGCCGGGTGTTCCGCAACCTACGAGTGTCGACGCGGCAGGTGCGCAGCTCTCCGAGGCCGAACTGCACGATTGGGCCGCGACGAGTTCGATGTTCACCTTTGAGGGTGGCGACGTGATCCCCGATTACGCCACAGAGGACCACGATCCTTTGATCCGCGAGCGGTACTTCGAGGGCAATCCCGATCCCAACGTCGTCCTTGTAGGTGGGGGAGGAATGCTGCTGTCGGAGATCCTGGCCCAGTCTCAGGGAAGCAACATCCACTGGTTCTCATGCCAGTCGTTCGTGTCGGCACCTGATCCGGACGCCTACGAGCAGGCTGTCGCCAGCGGGGATGTGAAGCTCGCCAACATGTGAAACGTACCTGGGAGCGTTAGGCCCAAGTACGTCTCAGCACCGAGACCGGTCGCCGAGGCCGGTCAGGAGCGCAGGTCGAAGACCAGGCGGGCCTCCACCTCGCCGTGCTCAACCTGGCGGATGGCGTCGTTGACGTCGTCGAGTCGGCGCGACTCCCGCACGATGTGGGTGCGCCCGTCGGCGTGCAGTTCGAATGTCTCGGCGAGGTCCACCCGGGTGCCGACCAGCGAGCCGACGATCTTGATTCCTTTGAGCACGGTCTCGAAGATCGGGAGGCGCATGACGTCGTCGGCGGGAAGCGCCACAGCCACCAGGGTCCCGTTGGGCCGAAGGCTGGCGAAGGCCTGTTCATAGGCTTTGGGGGTGGCGGCCAGTACGACGGCGACGTCCGCGCCGCCCAGCTTCTGGATTTCCTCGACCGGGTCGGATGTTCCGGCGTTGAAGGTGTAGCCGGCGCCCAGACGTTTGGCCATCTCGAGTTTGGCGTCGACGACGTCCACGGCGGCGACCGTCGCCCCGGCGATCTGGGCGTACTGGACGGTCAAGTGGCCGAGGCCCCCGATGCCGTACACCGCGACCAGGTCGGAGGAGCGGGCCCCCGATACCTTGATGGCCTTGTAGGTGGTGACCCCGGCACAGGTGAGGGGGGCGGCGTCGAGAGGGTCGATCCGGTCGGGCACCCGACCGACGAACGGGGCGTCGGCGACCACGTACTCGGCGAACCCGCCGTTGACGGTGTAGCCGGTGTAGCGGGCCTTCTGGCAGAGGGTCTCCCAGCCCGACGCGCACAGCTCGCACGCCCCGCAGGCCCATCCGAGCCACGGGACGGCGACCCGGTCACCTTCGGAGATGTTGGACACGCCGGGCCCGACGCGGGTCACGATCCCGACGCCTTCGTGACCGGGAATGAACGGCGGGGCCGGCTTCACGGGCCAGTCGCCGTGGGCGGCGTGGATGTCGGTGTGGCAGAGCCCGGAGGTCTCGACCTGGACCAGCACCTGCCCGACGCCCGGTTCGGGGACGGCCACCTCCTCGACGGTCAGCGGCTTACCGAACTCGTGTACTACGGCTGCCTTCATTTTTGAACTCCTCCTTGCGGCGCTCGACGCCGCGATGGACAGGTCCACCCAAGCGCGTCCGCCCCCGACCCTCCAGAGTCCAAGGACCTTGTCATCAGCAAATCCCAGGCCGTATCCGCGTGCCTGGGGCCGCCGACCGGGAGCCGGCGTCGAGGAGACGCTCAGGAAAAATGGGGAGCCGCCGACCCTGCCTCACCTACTCCGTTCGACGGAGGGTGTTTGCTCCGGGACGGAGCGGATCTACTCGGGGTTCGGCGACAGTGAGCGAACCTCAAACCAAGAAAATGGCATGGAGACTGACGGGTTCGGCGGAAGGTGCGGCGGCCCCGCCCACGAACGGGCGATGGCCTCGTGACCGGTCCGGCCGAGCAGGTGATCGCGCCGGGACCACTTCGTAGGGGACGGCTGGAGGGGGAGCCAACCGGCCGGTACGGTCGGGGTGATGAGTCTCTCCCAGGTGAACAAGCCCGCCTTCCGCCGGTACCGCGACGTCGCCGCCGAAGGTGAGATTCCCCCCACCCGGGCCACCGGCATCGACCCGGACTTCTGGTACCCGCTGGCGCGGGGCCGCGACCTGAAGCCGGGTAGCACGCTGGCCGTCCAGTTCGCCGGGACGGAGATCGTGCTGGTGCGACCTGAGAAAGGGGAACCGTACGCTCTGGAGGACCGGTGCGCCCACCGCCAGGTGCCGCTGAGCATGGGCGTGGTCAAGGGCGAGCGGCTGCAGTGCGGCTACCACTGCTGGACCTACGACCGTAGCGGTAGCTGCGTGAGTGTCCCGTATCTGGACCGGCTCCGGACCCTACCCAACGGGGTCAGCAGCTACGCCTGTCGTGAGGCCTACGGCTTCGTGTTCGTCTTCCCCGGCAGTCAGGAACTGGCCGGGGTCATACCGGTGCCGGACCTGCCCTCCTACGGCGACCGCCGGTACAAATCCCGGGTCCTGGACCGCGACATCGCCTGCCACTACTCGTTCATGCACGAGAACCTGATGGACATGAACCACCAGTTCCTGCACCGCAGCCTGATGGGCCGGATCCGGGCCAGGTTGATCGACGTACGGGAGGGCGACGACTGGCTGGAGGCGGACTACTCGTTCGGTCGCACCGCGGGGAAGCAGTCCATGGCCGAGCGCCTGATCATCGGCGGAGACACCGACAACTACGCCGACCTGATGACCATCCGCACCGGCTACCCCTACCAGACGTTGCGTTACTGGACCGACGGCCGGCGCCACGAGCCCCCCGCCCTCGACCTGTGGAACGCCTACGTGCCCACCGACCGGGCCCAGCGCCGCAACCACACCTACGGCCTGATCATGGTCCAAAAGCCGGCCATACCCGGTGTGATCCACGTGCTGTGGCCGGTCATCACCCTCTTCACCGAGGGCATATTCGGCCAGGACCGGGCCATCGTCGAAGCCGAGCAGCGCGCCTACGAAGCCCAAGGGGCCGACCTCAACAACGAGGTCTTCCCCGTCATCCAGTCCCTCAAGGCCCTCCTCGCCCGCCGCGGGGTGCCACTACCGGCGGAGGGCTGACCCCGGCACCGACGATCCGGTCATCCGGCCCCGCTCCCCGTCTGCGGCCGCCGGCGGGAGGGAGGACCCCGGCGGGGCCTAACCGGCGGGGGCCCGATAGGGGTCAGTCCTCACCGGCGGGCCAGGCCTCACCGGCGGGGGCCCGATAGCGGTCAATGGTGGTGGAGGCAGTCCCTGAGGCTGTGGGCGGCGGCGGAGGCCACCCAGTCCACGACCACGCCGGCGAGGACCACGATGAGCAGCGACAGGAGCAGACCCCGCAGGTCGAAGCTGACCGTGGTCAGACCCGACCACAGCTGGCTGGGGTGCAGCACGTCCCAACTGTTGAGCCGGGAGATCCGCCCGAGAGCCACCCCCAGCGCGCACAGCGAGCCGACCACCGCCTCGGCGGCCACCCGGCGGCGCAGCGACCAGCCCCGGGCCCGCAAGGCCTTGCGCATGAGGTGCAGGGTGTAGGCGTAGCTGAGCACCCCGGTGGCCACCAGCAGGGTGAACAGGGGGATCACCCCGGCCCACACGTACACCCCACTCGGGGCCCCCTCGATGGCGGGGGGCAGGTGGATGAGGTCGGTGACCACGTAGGGGGCGTTGGGGAGTAGTAGGCCGGTGGCTGCGAGCAGCGGCCAGCGCAGGACCGACAGGCGCCGCCAGCCGAAGTAGAGGATCACCGCCCCGATCACGGGCAGCACGGCGAGGATCAGGTTGACCCGCATCCACGGCATCTGCCACACGGCTTCGTCGTGGAAGGCCTGCCACAGAGATCCGAGCCCGGCATCCACCCCATCATTCTTCCGCGCTCCCGTCCGGTAGCGGAAGTCGGTTGCCGTAGATTGATGGTTGTGGTCGAGCGGATGGTGCTGTGGGACATCGACGGCACCCTGCTGCGGGCCGGGGACATCGGCGCCGCGGTGTTCGACCAGGCCATCGAGGCGGTGCTGGGCGCTCCGCCCCCGGCCCGCATCAGCATGAGCGGCAAGACCGACCCGTCGATCGTGCGGGAGTACCTGGCGCTCATGGCCGTGGAGGAGACCGACGACCTGGTGGAGGCCATCCTCGGGAAGCTGGCCGCCAACCTGGCGGCGGCCGCTGACGCCGGCATCCTCTCCGAGGAGGGCCGGGCCTGCCCCGGTGTGCCCGAAGTGCTCGACGGCCTGGCCCTCTCCGACGGCGTGGTCCAGACCCTCCTCACCGGCAACATCTACCCCAACGCGGTGGTCAAGGTCAGCGCCTACGGCCTGGACAAGTGGCTGGATCTCGACATCGGCGCCTACGGCAGCGACCACGACGACCGCAACCAGTTGGTACCGGTTGCCCTCGACCGCCTGGCCGAACGCCACGGCACCCGCCTCACCCCCTCCGACGTGTGGGTGGTGGGCGACACCCCCCGGGACCTGGCCTGCGCCCGGGCCGTCGGGGCCCGCTGCCTGCTGGTGGCGACGGGCCGCTACCCGTTCGCCGAGCTGGCCGGCCTCGGAGCTGACTCCACCCTGGCCGACCTGAGCGACCACGAGGCGGTCATCGACCTCCTGGCCTGACGCCAGTCCCTTTCGGGCTGCGCCCCAGGCCGCCACGCGGTGCCCGGCCGGCGGAACCGGCCGCCTCATGGGCGGTGCCGTCGTCAGAGGCGGTTGTGTGCTGCCGGATCGAAATTCTCCAGGGCATCCGCCGGGATTCCGAGGGTCCCGTCCTCCAGCCGCACGCGAGGGATACGCCTGTAGTACATCGCCTCGATAATCACCCTTGTTCGGACCCCGAGGCGCTGCGCCACCTCAGCCGGCCGCAAAATCTCAGTCTCGGTCACGAGAAGCCTCCCTCGCCGAAGCCGAGCCTACTGTGGATGACCCGGATAACCGTCGCCAACTCGTCGCGAAGACCCAGGGCGCTTCCTGTCACCTCCAAAGCACGAAGCGCATCCTCCAACGTGGGGTAGCGTCGCGAGGCCGACCACTCGGTCTCGATGTCGGATTCCTGCCAGCGGGTCGCTCTTTTTCCTGGTTGGCTGAAGAGGTGCACGACGACCGGGAGCGGTGCCTGAGAGCGGTCCAGGCCAAAGACGCCCGGTTCGACGGCTGGTTCTTCACGGCGGTGACCAGCACCCGGATCTACTGCCGTCCGAGCTGCCCGGTGGTGGCGCCCCGACCGGAGCACATGGTGTTCTATCCGAGCTCCGCCGCGGCCCAGCAGGCCGGCTTCCGGGCCTGCAAACGGTGCCGGCCCGACGCCACCCCCGGCTCGCCGGAATGGAACGGGCGGGCCGATGCGGTGGCCCGGGCCATGCGGCTGATCAACGACGGGGTGATCGACCGGGAGGGGGTGGGAGGACTGGCCGGTCGCCTCGGCTACAGCGTCCGCCAGGTCGAGCGGATCATCACCGCCGAGCTGGGTGCCGGGCCGCTGGCCCTGGCCCGGGCCCAGCGGGGTCAGACCGCCCGGGTGCTCATCGAGACCACCGACCTGCCCATGGCCGACGTGGCCTTCGCCGCCGGCTTCGCCAGCGTACGGTCGTTCAACGCCACCGTCGCCGAGATCTTCGCCCTCAGCCCCACCGAACTGCGCCGCCGGGGCCGCCACCGGCCCACGACCGCCCCGGGGACCGTGGGGCTGCGGTTGGCCCTGCGCACCCCGTTCCTGCCCGACAACCTCTTCGGGCATCTCGCCGCCACCGCCGTGCCCGGCGTCGAGGAGTGGCGCGACGGCTGGTTCCGGCGGACCCTGCGCCTGGCCGGCGGTCCGGCGGTCGTGGCGCTGGCCCCCCGAGCCGACCACGTGGCCTGCCAGCTGGCTCTCACCGACTTGGCCGACCTGCCCGTGGCCGTCAACCGGGCCCGCCGTCTGCTCGACCTCGACGCCGACCCGGTTGCCGTCGACGCCGCGCTCGGCGCCGACCCCCGCCTGGCCCCCCTGGTGGCGGCAGCCCCCGGCCGGCGGGTGCCCCACAGCGTCGACGGGGAGGAGATGGCCCTGCGGGCGGTCCTCGGCCAGCAGGTGTCCACATCCGCGGCCCGCACTCACACCGCCCGTCTCGTGGCCGGCCACGGGACGCCTCTCGCCGCCCCCGACGGCACCCTGACCCACCTGGTCCCCACGGCCGCCGACCTGCTCGACGTGGACCCGGCGACGCTGGCCCTGCCCGACGCCCGCCGCCGGGCCGTGCTGGGCCTCCTGACCGCCGTCGCCGCCGGCGGGGTGGACCTGTCGCCGGGAGCCGACTGGGATCGGGCCCGGGCCCAGCTCGCCGCCCTTCCCGGTATCGGCCCGTGGACCGTCGAGACCATCGCCATGCGGGCCCTGGCCGACCCCGACGCCTTCCCGGCCGGGGACCTGGGAGTGCGGCGCGCCGCCGCCGGTCTCGGCCTGGCCGGGCCCGGCGACAAAGCCCTGCAACAGCACGCCGCAGCGTGGCGGCCGTGGCGGGCCTATGCCGTCCAGCACCTGTGGGCCACCGGCACCCACGCCATCAATCGACTGCCGGGCCGAAACCCGACAACGGACCCGACAGGGGACTCGACAAAGGACTCGACGGAGGATTCGACAGAGGATTCGACAGAGGAGCTGTCATGACCAACCGCGTCAGCCATACCGTGCTCGACAGCCCCATCGGCCCCCTCACGGTGGTCGCCGCCGAGGGGGCCCTGACCGGTCTGTACATGGACGTCCACCGGCACCGCCCCGACCCGGACCGCTTCGGGGAACGCTGCGACGAGGGCTTCGACGCCGTCGCCGCCC
>JAGWSF010000086.1 GCA_028876385.1 Acidobacteriota bacterium
AAGGTCCTCGGCCACGAGAACATGGGGATCGTGGTCGAAGTTGGGCCCGGAGTGACGAGGGTCAAACCCGGCGACCGGGTGTCGGTCCCGTTCAACATCGCCTGCGGTTACTGCGAGAACTGCGACCTGGGATGGACCTCCTTCTGCCTTAACACCAACCCCACCGAAGGTGTCGACGGGGCCGCCTACGGTTACGCCAACATGGGCCCCTACGCCGGTGGCCAGGCCGAGCTGCTGCGGGTTCCGTTCGCTGATTTCAACCTGCTGGAGTTGCCGCCCGGCGACGAGTTCGAGCAGGACTTCACGATGCTGTCGGACATCTTTCCCACCGCCTACCACGGGTGCGCGCTCGCAGAGGTGGGTCCCGGTCATTCGGTGGCCGTCTTCGGCGCCGGGCCCGTGGGGCTGCTGGCCGCTCACAGCGCCCGGATCATGGGCGCGGCGCGGGTCTTCCTCGTGGACTTCCACCCCGACCGGCTCCGCATAGGAGCCGACTTCGGGGCGGAGCCGATCGACCTGTCGGCAGGGGATCCCGTGGAGCAGATCCTCCAGGCCACCCACGGCAGGATGGTCGATCGCGGCGTGGATGCGGTCGGATACCAGGCCCACGACCCGGCCGGCGACGAACACCCGGAAATGGTCCTCGACAACCTGGTCAAGGTCGTCCGCTCGGCCGGGGCCATCGGCGTGGTCGGCGTGTACATGCCCGAAGACCCGGGGGCGGCGGAAGAAGGGGCCCGGGAGGGCCGGGTCGGCTTCGACTACGGGACGTTCTTCACCAAGGGTCTCCGCATGGGGACGGGCCAGTGCCCGGTGAAGCGCTACAACCGCCAGCTGAGGGATCTCATCGTCGCCGGAGCGGCGCAGCCGTCGCTGATCGTGTCCCACGAGTTGAGCCTGGACGAGGGACCCGAGGCGTACAAGAAGTTCGATCGGCGCGAGGACGGCTGGACCAAGGTCCTGCTGCATCCTGCGGCCTGACGAGCGCCATGCCGGGCAGCACCGATACCATCGCGGAAGTGGTCGGAACCAGCAAGCAGGGCGTCGATGACCGCCCCGGCGCGCCGGAGTGATCCTTCGAAGCGGCCCGTCCGCCGAGGCGCCCACCCCGGGTGAAGTGTCTCGATCCCGGAGCGGCCCCCTTTGGAGCCGACGGTCCCTTCGTCGCGCCGCTGGGGCGGCAGTCATCGTCGCCGCCGGCTTGGGCGCCGTCACCGTGGCCGAGCCCGCCGGAGGACCCGGAACCGACGGAACCAGCGCGGTAGCTGATACCCCGGCGCAATCGGGACGATCTGCTTCCCCGGTGCTGGCCTCCACCGCCACGGCGGCCTGCGCCGATCCGGTCGCTACCTGGTCGCTGACGCAGAAGGTCGATCAGCTGTTGCTCGTGACCGCCGACTACTCGGACCTGGCAGCCGCCGGTCCCTCCGCGACCGCAGGGGTCGGCGGCTTGGTCCTGATGGGTCAGCCTCCGTCCGGGTCAGGGCCGGCGATCCAATCCGCCCTGGCGGGGCTACAGGCTCAGGCGGCCGGGGCCGGCCGGCTCCCGCTGTTGGTTTCCACCGACGAGGAGGGCGGCTACGTGGCCCGTCTCTCGCAGGTGATCGGGAGCCTGCCCACTCCCCGACAGATGGCCTCCCAATGGTCTCCCGCCCAGACCGAGACCGCCATCGCCGCTCACGCCCGGGCCATGAAGGCCCTCGGGGTGGACATGGACCTGGCCCCGGTGGCTGACACGTCACCGGCCGGCAACCCCGTAGCCGACGAGGGAGACCGGTCGTTCAGCGCCGATCCTCAGACGGCCGCCACCTACACCGACGCGTTCATGGCCGGCTTGCGCGACGGCGGGGTTATCCCGGTGGTCAAGCATTTCCCCGGTCTCGGGCACGCCAGCGCCAACACCGACCAGGGCCCTGCGGTCGATCCGTCCCTCTCGCAGTTGCAGGGCGCCGACCTGATTCCCTTCGAGAGCGCGGTTGCGGCGGGCGCCCCGGTGGTGATGGTCGGCCACCCCTCGGTTCCGGGCTTGACCGGGGGAGCGCCGGCCAGTCTGTCAACGGCCACCTACAGCCTGCTCAGAGGTCAGCTCGGCTTCCGCGGAGTCGCCATCACCGACGCGCTCGGCGCCGGCGCCATTTCGGCGGCCGGCTACACCGAGGCCACGGCCGCCGCTCAGGCCGTGGAATCGGGAGCGGACATGGTGCTCGTCGATGCCGCCGATGAGGCCGCGGTGCAACAGAGTCTGACGGCGGCGGTCCAGGCCGGCTCACTGCCCATTTCGGCGCTCGACGCCCACGTCGATCGCATCCTGGCCCTCAAGGGCCTCAACGTCTGCCCGACGACGGTCGGGATAGCCGCCTCGCCGCCCGGGGCTGCGTCCGAGGGATACCGCTTGGCCGGTTCGACCGGCGGCGTCCAATCGTTCAATGTGCCCGATGAGGGATCACTGTCAGGGGTGACCCTGGACCGGCCGGTGGTCGGCATCGGCTCGACCCCTGACGGCGGCGGCTACTGGCTGGCCGCCTCCGACGGCGGCATCTTCTCCTTCGGCGACGCCCACTTCTACGGCTCCACCGGCGGCATCCCCCTCAACCAACCCGTCGTCGGCATGGCCGCCACCCCCGACGGCCGCGGCTACTGGCTGGTCGCCTCCGACGGCGGCATCTTCTCCTTCGGCGACGCCCACTTCTACGGCTCCACCGGCGGCATCCCCCTCAACCAACCCGTCGTCGGCATGGCCGCCACCCCCGACGGCGGCGGCTACTGGCTGGTCGCCTCCGACGGCGGCATCTTCTCCTTCGGCGACGCCACCTTCTACGGCTCCGGGGCCTGAGGAGGGTCACCCGGGCCTGAGGAGGGTCAGCCGGGCCTGAGGAGAGTCAGTGGGGCGCGAGTTGGGCGATGGGGCTCGTGAGCAGCCAGTCACGGAGTTGCTCGGCGTCCCGGTAGACGTGCAGCGCCCCGGCCTCGGAGAGTTCGTGGTGGCTGAAACCGCCCGTCTCTACCGCCACGCAGCCCATGCCGGCGGCGGCCGCCGCCCGGACGTCCCAGACGCTGTCGCCTACCACCAGAGCTCGACGACGGTCGACCCCGGCGACCTCAGCGGCCTTCACGAATATGTCGGGATCGGGCTTCGAGGCGTCCACGTCGTCAGCGGTGGTGACGGCATCGATTACATCGTCGCGCTCGAGGACACGTCTGGACGCCTCCAGCTCGTCGGCGGGCGACGAAGTGGCGAGGACGACCGCTAACCCGAGTTGGTGCACCGCTTCGAGCAGCGCGCCGGCCGCCGGGAAGGCCCGGATGTCCGAACGCAACTCCTCGTAACGGCGGTGCCGACTCCGGCTCAACGCGGGGTCGTCCTGTCCGATGAGAGTGGCGGTGAGCTGGTCGCCGCCCTGGCCCACCAGGCGATGGATGGCGTTCATGGGGGCCCACCGCCCGTGATCGGCGAAAGCCCGGGCCCAGGCGATGGTGTGGAGATAGTTCGTGTCGACCAGAGTGCCGTCGACATCGAAGAGGACCCCTGGCCGCCCCATCAGTAGTTGCCGGGGGGATCACTCGCCGGGAAGGAGTCCTCGGTGCTCTCCTCGCCTGCGCCGTCCCCTTCGCCTGGGCCCTCTCGCCTGGGGTGCCCCTCCTCCGGGGTGCTCCCGCGGCCCTCCCGGGGCGCGTTGGTGGTGGGGGCCTCGGCGGGAGGGGAACCGGCGGCGGGGCCCGGGCCGCGTTCGCCGCCGGTACCACCCATCTGGTCGTCAGCATCAGACATGGGCGGAACCTACCCGGGCTCGTACGGGCCGAAGCACGAGGCCCCGCAGCAGACGGCCGTGACCGAGTTGGACCCCGTCGAGCCCGGGTAGCCACGAGTCCCGCTTGGCGACTCAACGGCGATCTGCGGCAGAATCCGCCCGTGCCTGACGCGGTCGTGGTCGGCGCCGGGCCCAACGGCCTGGTCGCCGCCAACCATCTGGCCGACCACGGTTGGTCGGTGGTGGTCCTCGAAGCCGAACCCGAGCCGGGCGGGGCCGTCCGGAGCGGCGAGATCACCCGGCCGGGCTTCGTCCACGACCGGTTCAGCGCCTTCTACCCCCTGGCCGTGGCCTCGCCGGCCCTCACCGGGCTCCGGCTCACCGACTACGGGCTGAAATGGCGCCACGCCCCCCTCGTGCTGGCCCATCCCTTCCAAGACGGGCGCTGCGCCACCATCGCCAGGGACGAGGCGGTCACGGCGGCGACCGCCGCCTCGTTCAGCGCCGCCGACGGGCCGGCCTGGGTGGCCATGATGCAGCAGTGGGACCGTGTCAGCGAACCTCTGCTCGGCGCCCTGCTCGGCCCCTTCCCCCCGGTCAGCCACGGGTTGACCCTCGCCCGGCGGTTGAAGGCCACCGGCACCCTCCGTCTGCTGCGCCATACCGTTCTGCCGGTCCGGCGCATGGCCGAGGAGTTGTTCGGTGGGGAGGGCGCCCGGATCCTGCTCGGCGGATCGGCGCTGCACGCCGATCTCTGCCCCGAGGGGGCCGGCAGTGGGCTTTACGGGTGGATGCTGTCGTGCCTGGGCCAACGCCACGGGTTCCCCGTGCCGGAGGGAGGAGCCGGGTCTCTCACCCGGGCCCTGGTGGCCCGGCTCGAAGCCAAAGGCGGCAAGGTGGAATGCGGCCGTCGGGTCACCCGGGTCGTCGTCGAGGGCGGCCGCGCCGTCGGCGTCGAAACCACCGGCGGCGACCCGACCCCGGCCCGGCGGGCCGTCCTAGCCGACGTGTCGGCGCCCTCCCTCTATCTCGATCTCGTCGATCCCGGGCTACTGCCGCCGGGGCTGCTCGCCGACCTGCAACGCTTCCAGTGGGACACGGCCACCGTGAAGGTCGACTGGGCGCTCAGCCGTCCCCTGCCCTGGAGCGCGCCGGCCGCCGCAGAGGCGGGCACGGTCCACATCGCCGATGACTTCGACAACCTCACCGAGTTCGCCGCCCACCTGGCCATGGGTCAGCTGCCGGCACGGCCGTTCCTGCTATTCGGCCAGCAGTCGCGGGCCGATCCGAGCCGCTCGCCGGTGGGTACGGAGACGGCGTGGGCCTACACCCACGTGCCCCGCACCATCCGCGGCGACGCCGCCGGGCGCATCGCCGTGGACCCCACGACGCCGGCGGGGGCCTGGCTGGAACCCTTCGCCGAACGGATCGAGGAGCGGGTCGAGCGGCTCGCCCCCGGATTCCGCTCCACCATCCTCGGCCGCCACGTGGCCGGGCCGGGAGACCTGCAGGGCGCCGATGCCAACCTCCACGGCGGCGCCATCGGCGGGGGAACCGCCCAGTTCCACCAGCAGCTGATCTTCCGTCCGGTGCCCGGCACGGGACGGCCCGAGACCCCCATCGCCGGGCTCTACCTGGCCTCCTCGTCGGCCCACCCGGGCGGCGGCGTCCACGGTGCCCCTGGCGCCAACGCCGCCCGCGCCGCGCTGCTCGGGTTCCAGCGGGCTCGGGCCGCGGTCTTCGGGGGCGGGTCCCGGCGCTGAACCCTCCGGGAGCGGCCTGCCGGAGGGCCCTATAGTCGCCTGGCGGCACTGATGGTCGCAGTCGATCACCCAGGGTGAGCCGATCCGAGGGGGGAACCGTGTCCGACGCCGGCCTGAGGGATATCCGCGAATTGCGCGAGGACAGGGAAGCCTACGCCGCAGAACTGCGACGGCGATGGGGGGGTCTGCTCAGCTACCGCTACGTCGGTCGACGCTGGTCGTCGATGGATCTCGGCGTCGACGCCGACGACACCGTGGCCGTCAGGCACGACTTCCGCAACTCGACCGGCGGGCTGCTCGTCGCCCCCCTCGCCATATGCGCGCCCGAAGGGGGAGGTATGAGTGACCTCGAGGCGGTACCCAACCCGGTGATCCACAGCGCCCAGATCGTCGACGCCGGCCACGGCGTGGAGCGCATCAAGGTGCTCACCACGGTCCTCAAGCGGGGACGCCAGATGGGCTACAGCCGCTCGTTGATCGTCGACGCCGACCGCCCCGAGCGGGTGATCGCCCTGACCGAGGGGCAGGGCATCAGCATCGGCGCCGTGCCCGAAGGGCTCGAGCGCATGCCCGAGAATCCCATCGAGGTCGTCGACTCGCCCGATCTCCCCCCGCTGTGGCAGGTGTTCGGGGCGGCCCGCCGGGCCGACGGCCACTGGGCTCTGCCCGAGTTGGCCGTCGAGGTGGCCTCCCCCGACGCCGCTTTGCACATCGGCCCCCAGCACGTCGTCCTCGAAGCCGCCGCCCAGGACGCCGCCGGCAGGGTTGCGGCAACCGACGGCCTGCAGGTCCGCTCCTGGCACGTGATGTTCCTCGCCCGCGCCAAGGTGGGGCCTTTCAGGGTCGACGCCGAAGCCTTCCTCGGGACCGACGGGCAGGTAGGCGTGCGCCTGCTGATGGTCGACGAGGGGGATGGCGGCCGGGCGGTGACATCGGGAACGGCGATGTTCCGCGCCGTCCCCGGCGGGTAGTTCTCGGCCGGAGCCTGGCCGTGGCGCCAGCACCGGCGGCCCGGCGTCTAGATCGCCAGCGCCTCTCGGGCCCGATCCAACTCGGTCGGGTCGGTGGTGGTCGGCACGAGGAAGAACTCGTCGCAGCCCACCTGGCGGGCCGCTTCGGCGGCGTGGCGCAACGCCCCGGCTGAGTTGATGGTGGCGTGGCCGGCGGCCTGGCGGGCCACGCCCTCCCCGTAGACACGCATGTAGCGGTACACGTACTCCGAGAGGCGGTCCTCGGCTCCGGGCCCGAGAGCGAACCAGACGCTGGTCGAGAAGTGCGGCTCGCGGTCGCGCCCCGCCTCGGCCCAGGCCTCGAACACCCGGGCCCTCTGGGCCGCCAGCGCGTCGGGGTTGACCGCGGTGATCGACGACGGGTCGTTGACTCCGACGGCCCAACGGGCGGCCCGGGCTATGGCCTTGGGCCCGACCACGCCGGCGACGAAAGGAGGGCCTCCGGGCTGGACGGGAGACGGCCCGACCGGGTCCGACCCCGGGAATGGCCCTTCCCCCGCCCAGGTCCGCCGCATGCGGGCCACCTGCTCGTCCATGCGCGACCACCGCCGGGCGAAATCGGCGTTGATGGCCCGGTAGTCCTGCTCCCGACCCCCCACCCCGACCCCTAGGGTCAGCCGGCCGCCGCTCAGCTGATCCACCGACGCCATCTCCTTGGCCATCATCACTTCGTCGTGGGCCGGCAACACGATCAGCGTGGTCCACAAGCGGACCCGTTCGGTGAGCGCGGCGGCGCCCGCCAGTTCGACGACGAGGGAGTGGCTGGTGAAGGTGATCCGCTCGGGCACGGCCAAGCTGCTCCAGGGCCCCTCGTCCACGCTTCGACACCAGGTCAGGAACTCCTCCCGGCGGTGGGGGAGCATTGTGGGCAGCGTCATGGCCAGGTCCATACTGCATGATGCCGCACCACGCCCTCGCGGTGCTGACCCGCCGGCGATGCCCGCACCATAGCGAGTGGTATCGTTTGAGGGGACCTAGGGCTAGGGGGAAGCGCCGTGGGGATACTGAGCGCGACCAAGGTCCTGGACCTCTCGTGGGGGGTGAGCGGCCCTCTGGCCGCCATGCTGCTCGCCGATCACGGCGCCGACGTGACCCGCATCGAGAGACCGGGGGGTGATCCGTTCGGCGATTTTTCCGGCTACCGGACCTGGAACCGCGGCAAACGGTCCGCGGTCCTCGACCTGAAGGACCGGGCCGATCTCGAGCGTTTCCGCGCCCTCGCCCGGGAGGCCGACGTGCTGATCGAGAGCTTCTCCCCCGGGACGGCGGATCGCCTGGGCATCGGCTACGACGTCATGGCGGCCGCCAACCCGGGGCTCGTGTACTGCTCCATCACCGGCTACGGCCCTGACGGCCCCGACGCCGGACGGCCCGGCGTGGACGCCCTGGTCGCCGCCCGCACCGGCCACCAGTGGGAGGTACGGGGCGTCCCCGGTGGCACGGTGAGCAGGCTGTCCGGCTCGCCCGGCCCGCTGCCCGGGGTGGAGATCCCCGAGGGCTGCTGGGTGGGACCGGACCGCCCGGGGCCGCTGTTCAGCGGGGTGCCCTGGGTGAGCCTGGCGACGTTCTACATCGCCGTGGTGGGCGTCAACGCCGCGCTGCGCGCCCGGGGACTGACCGGCCGGGGACAGCACGTCCAGGCCTCCCTGCTGCACGGCGTCCTGGCCACCACGTTGGCCGGCTGGCAGAAGGTGGACCGTCCCGATGCCTCCGGCTATCAGAGCTGGGTCGTCGACCCCCGGGCGCCCAAAGGGTTCTTCCGGGCGGCCGACGGGCGATGGCTCCACCACTGGGTCCCGCTGCCCGGGTTCATCATCGATGCCGCCGCCAACGGCATGCGCCCTGACGGTTTGACCGGTCCCCGTCAGGCGGCCTTGAGGATCGGCAGCAAAGCCGAGGACATGGTGATACTCCACGCCTTCGAGGACCAGATGCGAGAAGCGGTGGCCGGCTACGACTCGGCCCAGTGGACCGACTTGGCCGCCGAGGTGGGTGTCCCCGTCCAGACCGTGCGCTCCCCCGAGGAAGCCCTCCGCGACCCGCTGCTACTGGCCGACGGCTGCGTGGTCGAGGTGGACGACCCCGAGGTGGGCCCCATCAGACAGGTGGGAAGGGTCGTCGAGCTGAGCCGCCACCCGGCCGGCCGCCCCGACCCGGCGCCCCGTCGCGGTCAGCACACCGACGCCGTGCGCGCCGAGGCCGACGCCCTGCTCCGGTCGGTACCGACGTCGCGTGCGCCGAGGACCGCATCGATGCCGCTGAGCTCCCCCCTCGACGGGGTGACGGTCATCGATCTCGGTCTGGCCGTGGCCGGACCGTTCGGCACTCAGGTCCTGGCCCAGCTCGGCGCCCGCGTGATCAAGGTCAACTCGCCCAACGACGAGACCTGGTTCCGCAACCACATCGCCATGACCTGCAACCGGGACAAGGACTCGATCATCATCGACCTGAAGGACCCCGAGGGCCTGGCCGTACTCCACCGGCTGGTGGAAAGAGCCGACGTGGTCCAGCACAACATGCGCTACGAGGCCGCCGAGCGTCTCGGCGTCGACTACGAGTCGCTCCGACGGCTCAACCCCGCCGTCATCTATTGTCACACCCTCGGCCACGAACAGGGACCCCGCCAGAAGAGCCCGGGCAACGACCAGACCGGGGCGGCTCTCGCCGGTACCACCTGGCTCGACGGCGGCCTGGACGACGGCGGCCGGCCGGTGTGGTCGTGCACGTCGCTCGGAGACACGGGCAACGGTTTCCTGTCCGCTCTCGGGATCATCCAGGCGCTCTATGACCGCGACCGCAGCGGGGAGGGCCAGTTCGTCCGCACCTCCATCCTCTACGCCCAGTTGCTCAATGCCTCGACGGCGTGGGTCTCGGCCGACGGCGCCACCGCCGGGGTCCGCCCGCGGCCCGATGCGCAGCTCTACGGATGGGGTCCCCTCTACCGCCTCTACGCCGCCTCCGACGGCTGGGTCTGCGTGGCCGCGCACCGGCCCGGGGACTTCTCCCGCCTGTGCCGGGCCGTCGGGAGAAATGACCTTCTGAGCGACGCCCGCTTCGCCACCCCCGAGGCCCGCTCGGCTCATGGGTCGGCGCTGGCCGACGAGCTGGCCGGGGCCTTCTCGTCGCGCTCCGCCCGGGAGTGCTTCGAGCTGCTCGACGGCGTCGGCGTGGGCTGCGAGATCTCCGACCCGGACTACGCCTTGGGGCTGTTCTCCGACGCCGACGCCGAAGCTCGGGGGCTGCTCAGTTCCTTCGAGCACCCGGTCATGGGCCGGATGACCATGGCCGGGTCCTACTTCGACCTGTCCGACACGCCCGGGGTGGTCGGCCGCCCGCCGCTCTGGCCGGGCCAGGACAGCCGGCGCATCTTGAGTGAGCTCGGCTACGGTCCCGAAGAGGTCGCCAAGCTGCTGGCCGCGGGCACGGTGGTGGACACGTCCCGCTGAGGCCCCGGGGCGCCCCCGAACCCGCCGAGCGGCTCAAACCCCGCCGAGCGGCTCAAACCCCGCCGAGCGGCTCAAACCCCGCCGAGCGGCTCAGACCCCGCCGAGCGGCTCAGACCCGGCCGAGCAGCTCGAGGATCCGGTAGGGCGGCAGGTACTGCTCCCGGATGGTCACCCCGAAAGGCGCGAGGGCGTCCTCGACGGCGGCGCAAACCGCGGCCGGCGCCCCGATGGCCCCGCCCTCGCCGACCCCCCGGTGGTCGACCGGCCCCCGGGGCGGGCCGTGCAGGTGGCGG
Source organism: Acidobacteriota bacterium (assembly GCA_028876385.1). Lineage (GTDB taxonomy): Bacteria > Actinomycetota > Acidimicrobiia > Acidimicrobiales > Palsa-688 > JAKCDU01. Next base: position 10,262 of record JAGWSF010000086.1, read on the forward strand.
ACCTCGATGGCGGGGATGTCGAGGGAGTTCGGCAGCAGGTAGTCCATCAGCGTCGAGCTGATCGGGGTTCCGTCCCCACTGTAGGCGGAGCGCTCGAGCAGGACGGCGCCGATCCCCTGGGCCACGCCTCCCCGAACCTGGCCGTCCACCACTGCGGGATTGATCACCGGGCCGCAGTCCTCGACGACGACGTAGCGCGACACCCGGACCTGCCCGGTCTCGACATCGACTTCCACTTCGGCGACATGGCAGGCCTGGGACCACGTCCCCTCCCCCGAGGTGTAGGAGCCGGTGACCTCCAAGCCCGGCGCCCCGTCCTCGTTGACGAGCCCGGGCGCCCGGTAGGACAGGTCGGCCAGGCGGCCCAGGTCCACGGCACGCGCCGGGGCGTCGCGCGGCACCACCCGCCCGTCAACCACGTCGAGGTCACCGGCGTCGATCTCGAGCAGCCGGGCGGCCATGGCCAGGACGCCCTCGCGGGCCAGGCGCGATGCCTCGAGGACGGCCCCGCTCGCCAGGTTGGCCGACCGGCTCCCGCCCGTTCCGACCATGTTGAACGGGGTGACCGCGGTGTCACCGTGCACTACACGGATCGATTCGATGGGGACGCCGATGGCGTCCGCGGCGAGCTGGGCCAGGGTCGTCTCGTGGCCCTGGCCGTGGGGTTGCTGCGACGTGTAGAGGCTGAACGACCCGTCGGGTTCCAGACGCAGCCGGGCCTGCTGGACGGTGCGGGGGGCGGCGGTCGCCCCCATGGCGGCGACCACGCTCGGCGGCAGGGGGGCCGGCTCCAGGACGTTGACCACCCCGATGCCGAGGTAGCGCCCCCGGCCGCGCTCCGCCTCCTGGCGGCCCCGGAACTCCCGGTAGCCCACCGCGTCGACGGCGGTGTCGAGGACCCGGTGGGGGCTGATCCCGGCGAGTTGCGGGCCGGTGCACATCTGGGCCGGCACCGCGTCGTCGGGCCAGAGGTTGCGCCGCCGCAGCTCGACCGGGTCGAGGGTGAGGGCCCGCGCCACCACGTCGAGGACCCGCTCGCGCAGCCACGTCTCGGCCTCCCACGGGCCTCGGTAGGGGACGTAAGTGGCCTTGTTGGTCGCCACCACCACGGCCTCGAAGTCCACGGCGGCGATGCGGTAGGGCCCGGGCAGCAGAACCCTCACCAGGTTGGTGATGGCCGCCGCCGCGAACCCCAGCATCGGGTAGGCCCCCTGGTCGAGGGTCATGCGCACCCGCAGGGCCTGCACCACCCCGTCGGCGTCTACCGCGGCCTCGACCTCGAGGGTCTCCTCACGGGCCTGGCCCCCGAAGACCAGGTTCTCGGAGCGGTCCTCGATCCATTTGACCGGGCGGCCGAGCTGCACCGACGCGGCGCACACCGCCACGTCCTCGCGCAGCAGATGCCCCTTCTGGCCGAAGGCGCCGCCGATGTCGCCGCAGCGGACCCTCACCTTCGCCGCCGGGATGTCGAGCAATCGGGCCAGGTTTATCCGCAGGGCGTGCGGGTTCTGGTGGGACGCGAAATAGTCGAGCTCGCCGCGGTAGGGGTCGAACGAGGCCACTCCGCCGTGCCCTTCCATGGGGACGTTGGCGTGACGGTGCTGGACGAAGGTCTCGCGGATGACGGTGGAGGCCGCCGCGAAGGCCCGGTCGGGGTCGCCGACGCGGTGGTGCGACCGGTACACCACGTTGTCTTCGGACCCCTCGAACAGCAGCGGCGCCCCGGGGGCCGCCGCCGCGGCGGCGTCGAGCACCGCCGCCCGCGGCCGGTAGTCGACCGTCACGGCCTCACACCCGTCCTCGGCCTCGGCCCGGGAGCCGGCCACCACCATCGCCACCGGCTCCCCCACGGCCCGGACGCGGTCTCGGGCCAGGACGGGGAACGGCCGGGCGGCCAGGCCGGGGATGGTCGTGGGGGCGATGTCGGAGGCGATGAGGCGCATCTCCCGGTCGCTCCAAACGCCGGCCACGCCGGCCACCGCGGCGGCCGGCGCGACGTCCACCCCTTCGAGGTCGGCGTGGGCGGCGGTGGAGCGCACGAACGCGGCATGGAGCAGGCCGTCCGGCTGCAGATCGTCGACGTAGCGGCCCGTCCCGGTGAGGATGCGGCGGTCCTCGACGCGCGGGACGGCCTGGCCGGTCAGCCTTCCGATCATGGCTAGGGCCGGAACGGGCCGGCGCCGGCCCGCTCGAGTACGACCTGGTTCACGACGGCGTTCGGCGAGAGCGACAGGAGGAAGGTCACCGCTGCCGCCACATCCTGCGGGCTCAGCATGTCGCCCCCGGCGACGACACCGCTCAGGGGTGCGGTCATGGGGGTGTCCACGAAGCCGGGGCAGATGGCGCAGGCCCGAACCCCCCGGGCCGACTCCTCGGCGTTGATGGAGCCGGTCAATGAGATCAGGGCGCTCTTGGCCGCCGAGTAGGCCGCGAACGCCGGCGTGGGGACCAGACCCGAGATCGAGGCGGTGGCCACGAACCAACCCGGCCCCTCGGCGGGGCCCCGGCGCAGCAGCGGCAGCGTCTCCCGGGCGAGCGCGAAGGCCGACTCGACGTGAACGGCGAGCAGACGCCGCAGGGCCGCCCGGTCGGTGTCGGCGACCTCGGCGCGCCGGCTACCTCCGGCGTTGGCCACGACGCAGTCGAGGCGGGCGTGGCTCGACCGGTGGGCCTCGACGACCCGCTCGGCCCCGTCGGGGCTTCCGAGGTCGACCGCCACGGTCGTCACCCGGCGGCCCCCCGACGAGATCTCGGCGGCCAGCCCGTCGAGGCGCCCGACGTCGCGGCCGGCCACGGTCAGGTCGTAGCCCAGCGCGGCCAGCGTGGTGGCCACGGCCCGCCCGATCCCCGACGACGCGCCGGTCACGAGGGCCGCCCGCGACGGGCGGTCGGCGCCGCTCACCGGTCGGCGGTCAGGATCAGAGCCGACCCGTCCATGAGCGCGCCCGATGTCACCACGCAGACCTCGTGGGGCCCGGCCTGGCGGGGCCCGCCCCGACCCTGGATCTGCAGGGCGGCTTCGGCCACGGTGTTCATCCCGTGCAGGTAGCCCTCCGACAGCAGCCCGCCATGGGTGTTGGTCGGCAGGGCCCCGCCCGGCGCGGTCGCCCCGGAACGCACGAAGGCTCCGGACCCGCCGCGCTCGCACAGGCCGAGACCCTCCAGGCCGATCAGGACGGTGCTGGTGAAACAGTCGTAGATTTCGGCCACCTGCACGTCGCCGGGGGAGACCCCGGCCGACCCGAACAGCTCGTCGCGCAGGTGGCTGGTGTAGTTGCGCGTGTAGTCGTCCCAGAGCGCGTGGTCGCCGATGTCGAGGCCCGGCCGGGGCCCGGCCCGGTAGGCGCCGGAGGCCACGACGGCGGGGGCGTGACGTAGTGAGCGGGCCTGCTCCACCGAGGTGACCAGCACGGCGCAGGCCCCGTCCACCTCGACGGTGCAGTCGTCGGCCCGGAACGGATCCACCACGTGGGGCGACGCCAGGTAGGCGTCGAGGGTGAGAGGACGGCGCCGCACCGCCCGCTCGTTGAGCTCGGCGTAGGCCCGCTGGGCCACGGCCACCGACGCCAGGTCGAGCTCCCCCTGCCCGGTCTCGTGAAGGAACCGCTGGGCCCACATGGCCACGTACATCATGTAGCCGTCGTAGCCGATGGGGTAGCGGAACTGGGCGCCCATGCCACTGAACTGCATGGTGCCGACCCGGGCCCCGGAGCGGCCGTTCAGGGCCCGGTAGACCAAGACGTTGCGGGCCCGCCCCGTTTCGACGGCCATGGCCGCCAGCCAGACCAGGTAGCAGGGGGCCTGTCCCCCCAGATCGGCGTCCACGGCGAAGCGCAGCGACGGCACCGCCAGCGTGGTGGCCACGGCCTGAGCCGGGACCGAATCGTTCATCACGGCGAAGGTGGCCACGCCGTCGACCTCCCGGGGCGCCACCCCGGCGTCGGCGAGGGCGTGGCGGCACGCCTCGGTGGCCAGGCTGAGCACGCTGCGTCCGGAGTCGCGGGTGAACTCGCTGTAGCCCACGCCGGCGATGGCCGCCCTCACCGTCTCCCTCCCCGCGCCGCCGTCACGAAGCGCAGCTCGGTCCAGCCTTCGTGGTGATCGACGTAGACCGCTTCGACCGCCATGCCGATGGTCACAGCTCCCGGATCGTGCAGCCGGGCGTGCAGGCGGCCGCCGCCGTCGAGATCGACGGTCGCCACCACGTAGGGAACCTCAGCCGCCATGTTCGGCGTCAGGGCCCGCTCCACCCGGATCCACGAGTAGACGGTACCGGCCCCCGTCGCTTCGACATCGGCCCCTCCCTCCGCGCCGCAGTACGGGCAGGCCGGCATCCGGGGGAACCGACGCCGGGCGCACTCCCGGCACTCCTGGAGGATGAGGCGGTGCCCGGCCAGGCCGCTCCAGAAGGCCTCGCTTTCGCGGTCGGGCTGCGGTCGTGTCCGAGCGTCGGCCATGTTCAACGGCCCAGGAAGCGGGGACGGCGCTTCTCGGCGAAGGCGGCCAAGCCCTCCGGCGCGTCTCTGGAGGTGAGGCAGTAGTAGGCGTCGCGCTCCAGCTCGTAGCGCAGGCCGGCCTCGACGCTGCCATTGTCGGACCACAGCCGGTTCATGACCTGCTTGGCGTTGGCCACCGCCAGCGGGCTGCGTCCGGCCAGGTCACGGACCGAGTCGAGGCCGACGGCGAGCAGGGCGTCGTCGTCGACCACCCGGCTGACCAGGCCCCACTCGACCGCCTCCTCGGCGGGGAGCAGGCGTCCGCTCAGCACCAGTTCGGCGGCCCGGGCCCGACCGATCATGCGCGGCAGCAGAGTGAGCACCCCGCCTCCGCCCATCTGACCGAAGGTGAGATGCCCGTCGCCGATGCGCGCCGACCGGGCGGCGATGGCGTAGTCGCAGTTGAGCAGCAACTCGAGGCCGCCGGCGACTGTCACCCCGTTGACGAGCGCCACGACCGGCACCGGCAGGTCACGCAGGCGCCCGAACACCCGGTGCAGCTCGGCGACGAAACGGGGGAAGGCCACTGCGTCTCGCTGCAACGCCCGGTACTTCTTCATGTCACCTCCGGCGCTGAAGGCCCGGCCGTTGCCGGTGATCAGCGCCGCCCGGACGGCCCGGTCGGCCTCGATCCCGTCGATGACGGCGTCGAGGGAGGCGAGCAGTGCCGAGTCGATGGGGTTGAGGTCGTCCGGGCGGTTGAGGCGGATCAGCGCGGCCATGGCCGCCCCCCGGAGACGGTGCCGCTCCACCGTAACCGGCGGCTCAGTCATCGCCCGCCGCCATCACTTGATCGACCAGCACGTGCTTCTGCACCTTGCCCGAGGCGGTCATGGGCAACGCCGGGACGGCCACCAGACGTTCCGGCAGCTTGTAGGTGGCCAGCCCGCCGTTGCGCAGTCTGGCCACCACGGTGGCCAGGTCCAGCTGGCGCCCGGGGCGGAGCACCACGCAGGCGCACATGCGCTCTCCCAGCCGGTCGTCGGGCACTCCGATCACGGCCGCTTGCTGGACCTCGTCGAAAGCGATGAGCATCTCCTCTATCTCCCGTGGGGCGATGTTGAGGCCCCCGCGGATCAGTATCTCCTTGCGCCGGCCCACCACCGTCAGGTGGCCGTCGCCGTCCAGTGTGACCAGGTCGCCGCTGCGTACCCAACCGCCCTCCAGGAACGTGGCCTCCGTCCGCTCCGGGTCGTCGAAGAAGCCCACGCAGGTGTTGGGGCCACGCACGTGGAGCTCGCCTGGAGTTGCGGAGGTAACGGCCCGGCCGTCCTCGTCGCAGACCATGACATCCACGTGGCTCATGGGCCGCCCGTCGGTGTCCATCCGGCGCTCCAGCGGGGTGTCGGGACGGTTCCAGGTGCCCACCAGGACCTCGGTGGAGCCGTAGAGGCGCAGCACCGTGACCCCCACCTCCGCCGCCTGGCCCACCAGCGGTGGGGGAACCGGCGCCCCGCCGCAACCGAAGACCCTCATGGAGTCCAACCGCCGCCCCTGGCCGGCGGCGACCGCGACCAGGTCGCGGAGGAAGGTGGTGGCGGCCAGGGTGTACGAGCAGCCCTCGGCGGCGATGAGGTCCACGGCCTGAGCGGCGTCCCACTGGTCCTGCAACACCAGCGGCAGCCCGTGGTACAGCGCGAACCGCATCCCGTAGTTGAAGCCGGTGGAGTGGCCGAGCGGTGACGGCATCCACACCACGTCGCCGGGCCCCAAGGCCAGGTCTTCGTAGGCGACCCGCACACTGAAATTGGTGGTCTGCTCGGTGTGCATGATGGCCTTGGGCCGGGCCTCGGTGCCGGAGGTGAATATGACCTCGGATACGGCCCGGGCCTCCCCCGACCCGAGTCCCTCCGGGTCGGCAGGACCGGAGAGGATCTCGGTGACCCCGAGGTTGGGACCCCGTCCAGGGCGGCCGACGACCACCTGACGGGGGCGGACCCCGGTCCGTGCCACCACCTCGGCGACGAGCTCCTCGTGGTCGCAGCCGCGATAGGTGGCGGGAGTGAACACCACTTCGGGGCGCACCGTGGAGAAGACATGGTCCAGTTCCCGGGCCCGGTAGTTGACCAGGAGCGGGTTGGTCACCGCTCCGACCGACTGCGCCGCCACCGCCGCCACGACGAACTCGTAGCAGTTGGGCAGTTGCAGTGACACCACCCCGCCGGCTCCGATCCCGGCCGACGTCAGCCACTCGGCTACCGCCGCCGCATCTCGTCGCAGCTCGGCGAAGGTGTGGCGCCCGGCGGCGTCCAGCACCGCCAGGGCCTGGGGTCGGCTCCGGGCGTGGAGCGACACCTGGCCGGCCAGAGTGGTGTCGTCCCACAGGCCCTGCTCCTCGTAGGAACGTCGCCGTTCCGGGCTGGTGACCACATCCTCGAAGGCCGCGGTCACCGGTCGGCTCCTCCGGTCACCGGTCTGCTCTGCCGGCCACCGGGCGGCTCCGCGGGTGATCGGGGCGACGGGGGTCTCCACCTGCGACGAACACGGCGGAGGGGCCCCCGGGTGTCGCCCTGTGACCGGTCAGCGGCTCACCCCGAACGAGGTCTTGAGCATGGCGCCGGCGTCGACGCGCAGGTTCATGCCGGTCATGTAGCGGGACTCGTCGCTCGCCAGGTAGACGACGAGGTGACTGATGTCGACGGGGTCGATGTAGGGGATGGGCATGGCCTGCATGGCCGGGAAGGCCGCCACGGCCTCCTCCCGGGTGGGGTGGGCGAGGTCGGGGCGGAAGGCCCGGTATACGTCCTCGTTGTGTAGCAACTGGGTGTCGCAGTTGGTGGGATGGATGGCGTTGAGGCGCACCATGTGGGGGGCGAGCTGCAGCGCCAGCACCTCCACATAGCGGGCCACCGCCTGCTTGGCGTAGGCGTAACCGACCCCGCCGGACGCGCCAGGGGCGATTCCCTCGGTGAGCCCGGGGATCATGCCCGCGGTGGAGCCGGTGATGACGATCGAGGCTCCGGACTGGAGGTGGGGCATGGTCACCGCCACGGTGTTCATGGCGCCCAGCAGGTCGACGTCGACGGCGTCGACGAATGACGAGCACATGGTGATGTCGCGCGCCGGGCAGATCCCGGCGTTGGCCACGACCACGTCGATCCGCCCGTACTCCGCCACGGCTTCTTCGACGATCGCCTTCATCTGGGCCCGGTCCCGCACGTCGCCCTGGCGGGCCATGATGCGACCGCCGGCCGCCTCCACCTCCTTCACCGTCTGCTCCAGGTCCTCGAGGGAGGCCAGCGGATAGTTCATCGACTCGATCGGGGCGCAGATGTCGACCGCGACGATGGTCGCTCCCTCCTCAGCCAGGCGGATGGCGTGGCTCCTGCCCTGGCCTCGCGCGGCGCCGGTGATCAGAACGACTTTGCCATCCACACGACCCATTTGATTCCCTCCCTCTAATCAGTTCCCGTACTGTAGCGGCGGCTCCGCCCCCCGCCCGAGCCAGCCGAGACGACCAAGCCGCCCGCGGCGATCACCAGGACGCTGACGCCGCCACCTGGAGACCGGCCAGATCGGCGGGAGGGATGGGGCGGCAGAGGTGGAACCCCTGCCCGAAGCGCACGCCCAGCTCTTTGAGGACCGACAGCTCCTGCGCGGTCTCGACCCCTTCGGCCACCACGTGGGCGCCCGACTCCCGGGCGAAGACGATCAGGGCCGAGGTCAGTGCCCGCCGCACCGGGTCTATGTCCACCCCCCGGGTGATCTCGCGGTCGAGTTTGATCACGTCGGGAGCCAGCTTCAGAACGTGGGTGAGGCTGGATATGCCCGCGCCGGTGTCGTCGATGGCCAGAAGGGTGCGGTCGGCCCGCAGGCGGGCCAGTCGGCCGTTCAGCTGCGGGTAGTCCTCCACCCGCAGGTGCTCGGTCAGCTCGAGGATCACCCGGTCCGGGCCGGCGGCGTCGATGACCTGGGCCAGACCAGGGTCCCCGATGGTCGCCGGTCCGACGTTGACCGACAGCCGGATGGACCCGGGCAGGAACGGCAGGGGGGTGAGCGCGGCCCGCACCGCGGCCAACTCCATCTCCACCCCGAGCCCGACCCGCTCGGCCTCGGCGAACCACTGGTCCGGGGGCCGGTAGGGCATCTCGGTGAACCGGGCCAGGGCCTCGGCGCCGACCATCGTCCCGTCGTGGAGATCGAAGACCGGCTGGTAGAGCATGTGGAAGCGCTGCTCGGCGAGGACCACCTCGATCCGTTGGCGGGATCCCTCGTCGGCGAACCCGTCGGCGCCCATCACATTGGCGACGAAGCTGGCCACATCCCGGTCGGCGTCGCCGTCCGGGTCGTCCTGGCCGGAGCCCGGGGATGAGCCGTCGGCGCTCGACACGAGCGAGCTCGACACCCGGGCGAACTCCACCGCCGCCGTCACCGCGGTGGCGACGAACTCGGCGAGGCGGGAGAGCACCCGCACGTCACGGTCGGTGAAGGCTTCCGGTCGCCCCGAGGCCACCTTGAGCACCCCGACGGGGTGACCGTCGAGCCCGAGAGGCACGCACACCATGGAACGGATGGCGATCCGCCGGCAGGCCTCCCGGTCGACCCTGGGATCGAGCTCGGTGTCGTCGCTGCTCAGCGTGGCGTCGGTAGTGATGGCCAGCCCCGAGAGACTGGACGCGACAGGTATCCGCAGGCCGGTGGAGTTCCTGAGGGACCCTGCCGTCGCCACGTACACGAGCGTGTCGTCGTCGACCAGCTCGACCGCCGACCCCTCGGCGCCGGAGACGAGCAGCACGGCCTGCTCGACCACCCGGCGCAGGATGGCGATGGAGTCACCGGCCTGCCCGAGGGGACGCAGCAGACCCGCGACGTCGCCGAGGTGGCGACCGGTCACACGCGTGGAGAAACTGTCATAACCCACCATCTGCGGTATCGACCCCCGACCGTCGCCGCTTGAGCAAAGGGGCAATCTATCCCATCATGGACGTTCAGTCGACCATGGGCACCGGCGGCTCCGCTCCGGTCAGCCAGTGGCGTCCGGCGCCTCGGGCTGCCTCCCACTTGGGCCCGCTGACCGCGTCGTCCTGACCCAGGTCGGCGGGGGTCGGCCCGATGCGGGCCGCCACCTCCGACAGTGCACCCAGGTCGAAGTGGTAGATCTCGGCGGCGCTCAGCCCGAGCATCTGCCTGGTCTCATCTACGGGGATGTCCCAGAACGACGAGCGCAGCCACTCTCGGGTGTGGGGCCAGGTCCCTTCGGGGTGAGGGAAGTCGTTCCCCCACAGGATGTTCTGCACGCCTATCTCGTAGCGGCGCGCCAGCTCCCGCCGCTCGGTGGTGGCCGCCCCGATGAAGCAGTTGCGATCGAAGTAGGCGCTCGGCGGCATGGTCAACTCACCTTCGAGGCGGCGGCTCATCTTCTTGGCCGAGTGCTCGCGCAGATAACGGGTGTCCATGAGCCACAACAGGTCGTTGGCCCAGAAGGCACCGCATTCGGTCGCGCCCCAACGGATGCGGGGGAAGCGCTCGAACACCCCCGACCACAGCGCGAACCACAAAGGCCGCACCCCCCACCACCGGACCTCGGTGACGTAGATCCCGAGGTGCTCGCCGTACTCCTCGCGCGGAGCCGGGCCGGAATGGGTGTGCACCGGCATCTCGAGGTCCTGGCACGCCGCCCACACGGGGTCGTAGCGACGGTCGTGATAGGGGGGGTACTTGCCCCAGGTCGCCGGGATGAGGATCCCTCCCCTCAACCCCGACTCGGCGGCGCGGGTGATCTCGGCCACGGCGGCGTCCACGTCGGCCAGGATGGGTACCACCGCGACGCCCGCCCGCCTCTCGGGGCTGTGCGAGCAAAGCTCGGCGACCCAACGGTTGTGGGCCCGGGCGCCGGCCATGGCCCGCCCGGGATCGAGGTCCCCGGACTGGCCCAGGCCGGCCCCGAAGGGGGCTCCGGCCACCCCGGTCACGGCGTCGGCGTCGGGAAAGATCACCTCGCCGGCCACCCCGTCACCGTCGAGCTCCTTGTCCCGCCGGGCGACGTCCCATCCGCCGGCGATGCCCTCACCGTTCTCGGTGAACCACTGCTCGGCGAACTCCTCGTCGGTGAAACCTCCGATCCGGGCCTGCTCCTCCTTCTCGACGAGGAAGGCCTCGAACTCCTCCCGGAACTCCGGGTCTATGTACTCGCGGTACTTCTCGGTCGGCAGGTCGGCATGGCAGTCCGCCGAGATGATGACGTAGGGCTCCAAGGTCACAGTCCTTTCACCAGGCCTTGATGGGATCGCGCTCGAAAGCGGTGCTGCGGGCGTCGGCGGGCGCCTCTGGGAGAGGCTCGGCCACCTCGGCCACGGTCGGGCCGATGCGCTCGACCAACGGGGTCAGGGCGGCCAGGTCGAAGCCGTACACCTCGGCGGCGTTGGCGCCGAGCATGGCCGCCACCTCTGCGGGGGCCACACCGGCGAAGGTGAAGCGCAGCGCTTCGCGGGTGTATGGAGAGGTCCCCTCGAAGTGCGGGTAGTCGGTGCCCCACATGATGCGGTCGACGCCTATGCCGTCGCGCAACTCGACCTCCGAGCGTCTCATGAAGCTGGCGCCGACGAAGCACTGCCGCCTCCAGTAGTCGCTCGGGCGGCGCGGCAGCGATCCGGCGGTGCGGCCGGCGAAGCGGGCGATGGCCGAGTTGGCCCGGCCGTAGCGGGCCGCCGTCGTGTCGAGGGAATCGAGGATGGACGGCACCCAGCCCGAACCCTGCTCGGTCAGCACCAGCGTCAACCCCGGATGACGTTCGAGAGCCCCGCAGAATATCAGGTGCCACAGCACCCGGTGAGCCCACCAGGGAGTCTCGTAAACCCAGACCGCGAAGGCCGCGTCCCAGTCGTCCTCCGGCGCCGGCCCGGCGTTACCGCCGTGGTGGTTGACCACCACGCCGTGCTCCTCGCAGGCGGCCCACAGAGGATCCCAGTGATCGGCGTAGAGCGGAGGGATGCCCGTGCCCGGCGCCACCCCCGGGAGCAGGACGCCGCCGCGCAGACCGAGCCGGGCGATCTCGGCGACCTCGCGCACAGCCCGGTCGAGATCGTTGAGCAGGATCTGACCGACCCCGGCGCGCCGGAGCGGGGCCTCGGCGCAGAACTCGGCGAGCCACCGGTTGTGGGCGCACAGGCCGGCCTGGCGAAGCTCCACCTCCCGGGCCCCCTGAGGGGCGGGCGCGGCCAGGCTGCCTCGGGGAAAGAAAGGCGGGACGGTGTTCGGGAAGATCACCTCACCGGCCACACCTTCGCGGTCGAGGTCGGCGTTTCGGCGGTCGCTGTCCCAGTTGCGGGCCGCTTCGGGCTCGGTCAGATCGGTGTAGGGGTTGACGTAGGTCGCGACCCAGGCGTCGAAGTCGTCGCGGTAGGCGGGGTCCAGGTAGTCCCGGTAGGCGCCCACGTCGGCGCCGGCGTGGCAGTCGGCGGAGATGACGGTGTAGCGATCCGTCGGTTGCATCAGGTCGCCTACACCGAGGCCGGCTCCGGCCGGGCGGCCAGGAGAGCGATGTCGTCGTAGCGCTGGTGCACGAACGGGAGCACCCATTCGTCGGGGACCGCCATGGCGATCCTCGCCGTCTGGACGGTACGCCGGCGACACCACGTCACCGATCCGAGCGAGCGGATGGCCAGGTCGGCGACCGGATCCAGAGGCGACTCGCCCAGCTCCACTTCGGCTTCGAGCGCTTCGAACACCTCGTAGTGGCGGTGGTACTCGCCGTAGACGAGATGGGGATCGGTGATGCCGTTCCCGTCAGGCGCCCGGAGGAACTTGAAGTAGAACTCGGTGTTGACCTGATCGGGGGGTGGCTCGAGCTCCCCGGTGACCCGTCCCTCCACCCGGATCAAAGGGAAGCCCAGCCGGCCCACCCGGGCGAGCACCTCGCGGCCGTTGCGCTCCACCGATATCTCGCCGAGCTTCTTGGGCTCGCCGAAGGTCTCCCGACCACCGATCACCGACTGCTCGGTGGACTGCGGCATGAACAGCGGGTAGTCCCCCTCGACATCGCCGTGGCGGGCGGCCACGGCGAACACGGCCGACCCGAAAGGCGGCCGGCCGTCTATGGCCACCCTTTGGATGGAGACCCGGACCAGCGCCTGGCGGGCCGGTTCGAGCGGTCGGGGGAGTACGGCGGCGACGATCTCCGGGTCGGTGAGATAGGTGACGGTGACCGCCTCGGTGGCGATCGGGGCCCTGGTGGCGTCGATCTCGTGGTCGACCTGCTCGACCGGTGGCCGGGCTCCGTAGCGGACAGTCATGTCTGGGTCCCTCCCCCTGGGTTCAGCCGAGGAAAAAAGTAGAGGGGAGATTCCCGGTGGTCGCGTCACTCCCCCGCGCCATCGTCGCGTAAGCGCGCCAGGTGCCGCAATGGTCGCACTATGCGACTATTCTGCCGGCGTGCCGACCCGCCCCTCACCCCAGACGGCCCGGGTCGTGCACCTGTTCGAAGTACTGGCGGCGTCACCCTCCACCGGGCTCCCACTGGCCGAGGTGTCGCGGAGGCTGGCCGTCCACAAGGCCAGTTGCCACTCCATGCTGACCGAGCTGGTACGCGCCGGTTGGCTCATCCGCGATCCCCGACGCAAGACCTACCAGCTGGGCCCGGCTCTGGTACGCCTGGGGGCGGCCGCCTCGTCGCACTTCCCGGCCCTCGAGTTGGCCCGGCCGGCCATGGCCGAGCTGACCGCCTCGACCGGCGCCCATTGCATCGCCTTCACCGTGAGCCCCGATCACGTGACCGTCGCCGACCAGGTCCGCAACCCCCGCGCCGCCGGCCATCCCATGGCCATCGGGACCGAGATCCCCCTGCGCGCGCCCTACGGGGCGGCGTTGGCCGCATGGCTGCCCGACGGGCGGCGGGCCGATTGGCTGGCCAGCGTCCCGGCCCGGTCCCGGCCCCACTACCAGCTGGCCCTGCAAGGGACCCGCCGTCGGGGCTTCGGCGTCGGCCTGCACGTGCTGGCCGACGTGCGGTTGCTGGAACTGGCATCAGTGGTACGCGCCGCCGAACGGCAGGGCGGCCGTATAGGCGACCTGGCCGCCTCGCTCACCGAAGAGCTGATCCAAAGTCCCGAGTGGTTCCCCACCGAGATCCGCTCCAAGGAACGCTACGACGTGAGCCACATCGACAGCGCCGTAATCGGACCCGACGGCGAGCCGCAGCTCATCCTCAGCCTGGTCCCGGTCCCGAGCGACCTGGACGGTTCACAGCTTTCGGCGCTCGGCTCGGAGTTGGCGGCCGCCGCCACCAGCCTGACCGAGGCCCTGGCCGCCAGCTGACCGGCCGCCCGACGCCTGGTTGACCATGTCAATGATGCTGCGTACGCTGGGCGCCACAGCGAGGGGAGGCACCCGATGAAGAGCAAAGCCGCGATCCTGTGGGAAACCCATACCGCCTGGAGCGTCGAGGAGATCGAGCTGGATCCACCCAAGGCGGGAGAGGTTCTGATCAAGCTGGCCGCCTCGGGCCTGTGCCACTCCGACGAGCACCTCGTGACCGGTGACATGGTCCTCGACCCGGCCACCGCTGACGCCCTCGGGTTGCGCCAGTTGCCGGTCATCGGCGGCCACGAGGGAGCGGGCGAGGTCGTGGAGGTCGGACCCAACGTCACCACCCTGGTCCCCGGCGACCACGTCGTGCTCAGCTTCATCCCCGCCTGCGGGCGTTGCCCGTCGTGCGCCATGGGCATGCAGCACCTCTGCGACCTCGGCGCCTACCTCCTCGCCGGCCGCCAGGTGACCGACTTCACCGCCCGGCACCACTCGTCGGGGGGCGACGACCTCGGTCTCATGTGCTGCATCGGCACCTTCGAGCCGCTCACCGTGGTGAGCGAGGCGAGCTGCGTGAAGATCGAACCGGACATCCCCCTGGACAAGGCCGCCCTGGTCGGCTGCGGGGTCACCACGGGGTGGGGCTCGGCGGTCAACGCCGCCGATGTCCGCTCGGGGGAGACGGTCGTGGTCGTCGGCCTGGGCGGGATCGGGATGAACGCGGTGCAAGGGGCGCGCCTCGCCGGCGCCGACAGGATCATCGGCGTCGACCTCCTCGCCGACAAGCGTGAGCGCTCCGCCCAATTCGGTACCACCCACACCGCTTCGTCGATAGAGGAGGCTACGGCTCTGGTCGGCGACCTCACGAGGGGCGCCATGGCCGACAAGGCTATCCTCACCGTGGGCGTGGCCTACGGGGACCTGGTGGGGCCGCTGGTCAACCTGGTCAAGAAGGCCGGACGAGCCGTCGTGACGGCCGTCGCGCCGGTGAGCCAGACCGACGTCAGGTTGGACCTGTTCTCGATGGCCATGCAGCGCAAGGAGCTCGTCGGCTGCATCTTCGGCAACTCCAATCCCCGCCGCGACATCCCCCGCATCCTCGACCAGTACAGCCAGGGCCGGCTGCTCCTCGACGAGCTGATCACCAACACCTACAGCCTGGAGGACATCAACCAGGGCTACGAGGACATGCGCAACGGGACCAACATCCGCGGCCTGGTCAAGTTCTGAACCTTCCCGGTCCGTCGAGGAGCGAGGCCCCTCCCCCGGTCCCGTCGGCGGACCGCCGGCTCGGCGCCGGAGACGCCCGGGAACGGCTGGGCCGGGCCCTCGACTCGCTGGTCCGGCTGGGCGCCAGCCGGCGCCTCTACCAGCGCCAGGCCTCGGCGGCCAAGGCGGCGCTGTCACAGCAGGGTTTCCGATTGCTACGCCTCATCGCCGAGCAGGGGCCGCTCACCCCCACGGAGTTGGCCCGCCGCGCCGACATCGACCCGGCGGTGGTCACCCGCCAGACCCGGGCCCTCGAGGAGACCGGGATGATCAGCCGGTCGCGCGACACCGACGACGGCCGGCTGAGCAGCCTCACGGCCACCGACCTCGGCCGCCGGACGGTCGAGCGCATGCGGCGGGTCCTCAACCAGCACATGGAGCTGGCCCTCCAGGGATGGGACCACACCGACTTGGTCCTTCTGGCTGACCTCCTGGAACGCCTGGCCGGCGACCTGCGGGCCATCCCCTACCCGGACCTACCCCCTCCCTGACGGCCAGGACCACTTCAGCGGGCGACCACCATCCCGCCGTCGGCCACGAGGACCGCTCCGGTGATGAAGCTGCCGGCGTCGCTGGTGAGCAGCAGCGCCGGACCGAACATCTCGTCGGGGTGGGCCATCCGCTTGAGCAGCATGATCTCGGCCATGGCCGCCACCCGGTCCTCGGAGTTGGCCCGGACCATGTCGGTGTCGACCGTACCGGGGGCCAGGGCGTTGACCCGGATGCCGTACTGGGCGTACTCGGCGGCCGCCGAGCGGGTGTGGGCCAGGAGGGCGGCCTTGCCCGCGGCGTACATCGACACCCCGGCCGAGTACATGAAGGCGCCGCCCGAGAGCACATTGAGTACTGCGGCGTGGGGGCTGCGCTTGAGGTGGGGCAGTGCTTCCTGGGTGAGGAACACCGGTCCCCGCAGGTTGACCTCCAGAGACTTCTCCCAGGCGTCGGCGGTGTAGGCGCCGACGGGCTGAGCGAGAGCGGTAGCCGCGTTGTTGACCAGGACATCGAGAGCTCCGAACTCCTCGACGGTCCGGCGGACCAGCTCGGCGAGGTCCTCCAGGCGACCGGTGTGGGTCGGCACTCCGATGGCCTGGCCTCCCAGCGCTCTGAGGTGCGTCTCGGCCTCCCGGCAGGCCTCGGCCTTTCGGCTGGCCACCACCACCCGGGCTCCGGCGCTCACATATCCCTCGGCCAGGGCCCGGCCGATACCCCTCGTCCCACCTGTCACCACGACCACGCGACCGGTCATGTCGAACAGGGACTGCAGCTTCTCACGGTCCATCACGCCTCCTCAGTGCCCGGCCAGGAACTCTTCGAAACATTCGATCACGTAGCCCACGGCCGAGTCGTCCATGCCGTGGTTGCACGGCAGCACGAAACCAGCCCGCATGATCTCGTCGGCGCACGGCAGCCCCGACTCCGGAACCGTCCACTCGACCCCGCGTAGCATGGGTTGGCGCGACGCGTTCCCGGTCCAGACAGTGCGAGTGTCGACTTCCTTGCCGTCGAGGAAGCTCTGCACATCGGCCCGGCCGAAGCCGGCGCCCGGCCGGATGGTGAGCGGGTAGCACAGCCAGGCCGTGTCCACCTCCGGGAGCTGGCGGGGCAGGACCAGCCGGTCGGCGTGGCGGGAAAAGAACTCGCTGTAGAGGTCGAAGTTGCGCTGGCGGCGAGCCCGGTTCTCGTCCAGCTTGTCCAGCTGCACCAGCCCGAAGGCCGCTCCCAGCTCCGACGGCTCGAAGTTCCAGGCCAGCTCGTCGAAGATGAACTGGTTGTCATAGGGGATGCCATCGAGATCCTCCCAGAAGCTGTGGTCGCGGCGCTTGGAGCCGAAGAAGTGCAGCTCCGAGCGCCGGCCCCAACGACGCAAGAGCACGGCCCGGTCCCTGAGCTCGAGGTCGTCGACCATGAGCATGCCGCCTCCCCCGGCGCAGGTGATGATGTGCGACGAGGCGAAACTGGTCAGGCTCATGTCGGCCCGTTCCCCCGTGGGACGGCCCCTGAGCGTGGGGGCCATGGCGTCGCAGGAGTCCTCGATGACCAACAGGTCGTGTCGCTCGGCCACCGCCCGCACGGCGTCCCAGTCGGGTACGTTGCCGATGAGGTTGGCGGCCAGGATGGCCCGGGTCCGAGGAGTGATCGACGCCTCTATCAACTCCGGATCGATGTTGTACGTGTCCGCTTCGACATCCACGAACGAGGGGATGAGATGACCCCGCACCACCGGTGCGATGTCGGTAGAGAAGGTCACCGCCGGGATGATCACCTCGCTGCCGGCCTCGAGGCTCATGAGCTCGACGGCCAGGTAGAGCGCCGAGGACCCCGAGTTGACCATGATGCCGGTCGCTTTGCCGAACAGCGCGCTGACCCTCTTCTCCATCTGGTTGACCCGGCGACCCACCCAGAATCCCCGGGGGTCGCGCAGCACCTCCACCACCGCTTCGATCTCTCGCTCGTCGTGGACGCTCGACGCGTAGTAGACGCGCTGATGCGGGTTGGGCATCTGATCAGCCCTCCTTGGGGGTGCTCGATCGACGGCGGTGGCGCTCCGAGTAGGACGCCATGTAGGCCCTGACCTCGGGGCTCTTGGCGCCCAGTTCCTGATTGCGGTTCTCGAGGGCGATGGCTGCGGGCATACTGCCCACGTCGAGGTTGAGCCACATCACCTCTTTGGTGTTGCGCAGCCCGAAGGTGGTGTAGCCGGCCACCGTGTCGGCCATCGACAGAGCCTCGCCGACAAGCTCCGCGTCGGCCACGACTCGTGACACGAGGCCCATGCGTTCGGCCTCCACCGCCCCGACGGTCCGACCGGTGAGGATGAGATCGAAGGCTCGCGCCGCACCGATGAGCCTCGGAAGCAGGTAGGTGACGCCCACATCGGTGCCCGTCAGTCCGGTCTTGATGAACGCCGAGCACATCGACGCCGACTCGGCGGCGATGCGCAGGTCGCAGGCCAGGGTCAGGGCCAGTCCTCCGCCCACCGCCGGTCCGTTGACTGCGGCGATCACCACCTGGGGGGTGGCGCGGATGTGCTGGGTCAGGTTGGCGATGAAAGCCTGGCCCGTCCGGCCCGCCGGCATGTGCCGGTGCTCGCCGGGCTCGGGGACCCGCCCCCAGTCGGCCAGATCGAGCCCGGCGCAGAACGCCCGCCCGGCGCCGGTCAGGACCACCACTTTGCACTCGTCGTCGGCGGCTACCTCGTCGAAGGCGTCGTACAGGTCGCTGACCAGCTCGTAGTTGAGGGCGTTCAGGCGCTCCGGACGGTTCAGGCGGAGGACCCGGACACCACCGGGCCGGCTTTCCTGCTGGACGTTCATCGATCCCTCCGGCGAGCCACGGCCATCTCATCGATCACCGTAACCGGAGATCATTGACAAGGTCAACCTTCCTCGGGGGCGCCGGTAGCCGGGTGTGGGGCAGCCGACCCGCGGCCAGCGGCGGCCGCTCCACCAGATGGGAGGTTGGCGACTCAGGGTCGTCGGCTCAGGCCCCCCGACGGGTCAACGCGTCGCGGATTTCGTCGAGGATCACGGGGTCGTCGATGGTCGAGGGGACGTTCACCGCCGCCCGGTCGGCGATACCCCGCATGGTGGCCCGCAGGATCTTCCCTGACCGGGTCTTGGGCAGGCGGTCCACCACGATCGCCTCCTTGAACGAGGCCACCGCGCCGATCCGCTGGCGGACCAGCGCCACCACCTCGTCCTCCAACTCGTCCCGATGGCGCGCCACACCCGCCTTGAGGACCACGAAGCCCACCGGGACCTGCCCTTTCAGCTCGTCGGCGACTCCTATTACGGCGCATTCGGCCACGTCAGGGTGCAGCGAGACGGCTTCCTCTATCGACCCCGTGGACAGGCGGTGACCGGCCACATTGATCACGTCGTCGATGCGACCCATGATGAACAGGTAGCCGTCCTCGTCGACGTAGCCACCGTCGCCCGTCTGGTAGTAACCGGGGAACCGGCTCAGGTAGGACCGCACGAATCTCTCGTCGTCACCGTAGATGGTCGTCAGGGTGCCGGGGGGGAGCGGCAACCGGATGGCAACCGAGCCTTCGGTACCGGCCGGGCACTCCTTCCCGGCGTCGTCGAGGATCCGCACGTCGTAGCCGGGTACCGCCTTGGTAGGAGACCCCGGCTTTATGGGTAACGCTTCGATGCCCAGGCAGTTGGCGGCGACCGGCCAGCCCGTCTCGGTTTGCCACCAGTGATCCACGACGGGAATGCCGAGCAGCTTCGACGCCCAGTCGTAGGTGTCGGGATCGAGACGCTCGCCGGCGAGGAAGAGCGTCCGCAGGCAGCTGATGTCGTGGCCGGCCAGGTACCGACCAGAGGGGTCCTCCTTCTTGATGGCCCGGAAGGCCGTCGGCGCAGTGAACATCACGCTGACACCGTGATCGGATATGACCCTCCAGAACGCACCGGGGTCGGGAGTCCCGACCGGCTTGCCCTCATAAAGCACTGTCGTGGCCCCTACGAGCAGCGGCGCATAGACGATGTAGGAGTGCCCGACGACCCAGCCGACGTCGCTGGCCGCCCAGAAGACCTCACCGGGTGACACCCCGTACACGTTGGACATGGTCCAAGCCAGCGCCACCGCATGACCACCATGGTCCCGCACCACGCCCTTGGGCACCCCCGTGGTGCCCGAGGTGTAGAGGATGTAGAGGGGATCGGTGGCCGCCACCGTGGTGCACGCGGTAGGCGACGCCGCCGCCAGAGCCTCGCTCCAGTCGATGTCCCTGCCCGGTGCCAGCTCAGCCCGGGACTGTGGTCTCTGGAGGATCACACAGTGCTCGGGAGGATACGACGTCTGATCGAGGGCGGCGTCGAGCAACGGCTTGTAGGGAATGACCCGTGCGCCCTCGATCCCGCACGAGGCGGACACCACCACCTTGGGCTGGGCGTCGTCGATTCGGATGGCCAGCTCGTGGGAGGCGAACCCGCCGAAGACCACCGAGTGCACCGCGCCCAACCGGGCCGTGGCCAGCATGGCGATCACCGCCTCGGGGACCATGGGCATGTAGACCACCACCCGGTCGCCCCGGCCCACCCCCAGCCCGGCGAGCACCCCGGCGAAGCGGCTGACCTCGTCCCGCAGCTGCTCGTAGGTGTAGCGCCGCTGGGACGAGGTGACCGGGCTGTCGTAGACGAGCGCCACCTGACCGCCCCGGCCGCCGTCGGCGTGTCTGTCCAGGGCGTTGAAGCAGGTGTTCAGCTCGGCGCCGGGAAACCAACGGTAGAAGGGGGGGTTCGTGTCGTCGAGCACTCTGTCGCCGGGCGGGGTGACCCACTCGATGGCCGAGGCGGCCTCCCTCCAGAACGCTTCCGGATCGGCGAGGCTCCGCTGGTGCACGGCCTGGTAGCGGCCGGGGGCGTCACCTGCCCGGCTGGATCCCGTCGTGGCAGTCATGGCTGCGGAATCTCCGGCTATCGGTTCGCCGGCCAGGTGGGCAGCACGCTGCGGCCCCAGGTGGCGTTGGTGACTCCGGCCATCGATCCGTACCAGGCCATCGCCGCGGTGATCAGCCCCACCACCCCTCCCGCCTTGGTGGCGTCGGGGTGGCTCCCGAGGGCGCCGATGGTCAGGAGCACGAAGGTGACGGTGAGGACCGCGAACACCCCGGCGATGACCGCGGTGGTGCGCAGGGAGGCCACCAGCATGTACAGAGTGAAGATGGTCCAGGCCAGGAGGAACAGCCCGGTGGCCTCGTGGGCCTGAGACGCTGGCAGTCCTCCTGCCACGTATTTGACATAAGCGGCGAAGGCCAGCCAGAACGCCCCGTAGGAGGTGAAGGCCAGGGCGCCGAAGGTATTGTTCTTCTTGAACTCCCACATACCGGCCAGTAGCTGGGCCAAACCTCCGTAGAAGAGGGCCACGGGCAGGACCACGGCCCCGAGTGCGGCGTTTCCGATGATGTTGGCGTTGAAGACGCTGAGGATGAAGGTGGTCATGGCGAAGGCGCCCAGACCGAGCGGTCCGGGGTCGGCGATGGCGGCCACCGAAGCCGGCACGAGTGGGGACTGCTCCTCGCGTTTGGTGATCTCGTCGTGGTATCTCGCAGCGGATACCCCACCGCCCGGCGCCGAGGCGGTACCTGCGTCGCTAACGCTCATGTGGACTGCTCCTTTTGCTCGGCGGGCAACCGGAACGAGCCGACTGCCCGTGCACCGCCGGGACCCCCCCGACGAGTCATTACGGGTAGCCTGCACCTTCTCCTACGGATGTAACAGGGACCTTCGACCCTAAGTGGCCCGGCCCGCCACGGTCGAGGCGCCGGTCAGGCCGGGCGCGACCGGTCAGGGCCGGGCGCGACCGGTCAGGGCCGGGCGGTGAGGTCCACCGAGAAGGCCCGGGACTGCTCGTAGGGCCCGAAGGATGGCACCCGGGTGTAGCCCCGCGCGGTGTAGAGGGCCTCGGCTTCCGGCTGGCGGGGACCGGTCTCGAGCACCAGCTGGCGATAGCCGGCCGCCTCCGCCTCCCGCTCCAAACCGTCGAGTACCGCAGCGGCCAGACCCTGCCGGCGGTGTCCGGGATGGGTCCACATGCGCTTGACCTCGCAGACACCCGGGGCGTGCCGGCGGAAGCCGCCCCCGGCCACGGCCATGTCCTCGCCGTCGGGGCCCACGGAGACGAGCACGAGGAACAGCCCGGAGGGCGGGTCGAACTGGTGCTCCTCGGTGTGGTTCATCTCGTCGTTGGCTCCGTAGCGGGCGTGGTATTCCGCCGCCAAACCGGCCAGGAGGGGCTCGACCAGCGGGTCACCGAGACGGACTCTTCGCAGCTCCACGGCCGCCATACTGGCCGCCGCCCGCTTCAAGTGGGGGAACTCTCCGGCGTTGGCGCCGTGGACCGTAGACCGGGCACCCCCTCCTCGGCCGGAATGTTCTGCAGTCGCACCTGACCGCGCGCCACCAAGCGGCCCTGCTCATCGGTGATCTCCACCAGCCACAGTTGCTGGGTCCGGCCCCGGTGCACCGGGGTCGCCACGGCCTCGACGGTGCCCGACCCGATGGCACGGATGAAGTCGGTGTGATTGGACACGCCGACCACCCGGCCACGATCACCGAACCACGCCGCGGCGGCCATGCTTGCCGCCGTCTCGACCAACGAGCACCAGGCCCCGCCATGGACGATCCCGTAGGGCTGCAGAACAGCCGGTGTGACGTCCATCGACAGGGCGACCCGCTCCGGGGTGACCTCGCCGAAACGAAAGCCGAGAGTCTCGTTGAGGCCGGAGTTGCGATCGAAACCACTCATGGGCGGCAGGCTAACTGCCTCGACCGTCTCCCGTCCTCCGGTCGGGCCGCCTCAGGCGATCGGGCCGGAACGGCGGACCCGGACCGGGACGGCGGACCCGG
Source organism: Acidobacteriota bacterium (assembly GCA_028876385.1). GTDB lineage: Bacteria > Actinomycetota > Acidimicrobiia > Acidimicrobiales > Palsa-688 > JAKCDU01. Next base: position 32,628 of record JAGWSF010000086.1, read on the forward strand.
ACCGGGACCGGAGCTTGACGGCCGGTCCCGGCACTTGTAGACCTGTCAGCCGTGTCCGACCACCGGCCCTCACACCACCCCGCGCGCCGGCCTGGCCAGCACCCAGTCGCCTCGATCGCCGGGTTGGAGGTCGGATGACCGGGCCAGACGGCTCGGAGGGTTGGCGGGAGGTACTCGAGGATCTCGAGCAGCGGCGTGCCCAGGCCCGCGCCATGGGCGGCGCCGAGCGCCTCGGACGCCACCATGCGGCCGGCAAGCTCGACGCCCGGGCCCGCATCGACCGCCTGGTCGACGCGGGTTCCTTCGCCGAGATAGGGACGCTCGTCGGTGGGCCCGACGCTCCGGCTGACGCCGTGGTGATCGGGTCGGGCACCGTGGAAGGCCGCCCTGTCATGGTCGCCGCCGAGGATTTCACCGTCCTGGCCGGAACGATCAGTTCCTCGGCCAACGCCAAGCGCTACCGGGTGGCCGAGATCGCCCTCATCGACAGGGTCCCTTTGGTGATGGTGCTCGAAGGCGCCGGCTTTCGGGCCGACGGCCGGGCCCACACCAGAACCCCGACCGACCTCATCGCCCAGAGCCGCTGCTCGGGCCGGGTCCCCCTGGTGAGCGCCGTTCTGGGGGCATCCGCCGGCCACGGGGCCCTCGTCGCTCCCATGTCGGATTTCACCGTGATGAGCTCCCAGGCGTCGATATTCACCGCCGGACCGCCGGTGGTACTCGAGTCCCTCGGCGAGCAGATATCCAAAGGCGATCTCGGGGGGCCAAGGGTGGCGGTGGCGAGCGGCCTGGTGCACAACGAAGCGCCCGACGACGAGTCCGCGCTCGATCAGGTCCGGACCTACCTTCGGTACTTCCCGTCATCGGCGTGGTCCTACCCCCCCGACCTACCGGGTGGCGACGACGGCTACCGTGAGGTGCCGGAACTGCTGGAGCTGGTCCCCCGCAACGGGCGGCACGTCTACGACATGCGCCAGGTGGTCGACGCGATCTTCGATGCTGACTCCCTCTTCGAGGTCCAGCCCGACTTCGGGCCGTCGCTGCTGTGCTTCCTCGGCCGCCTGGGTGGCCATCCGGTGGCGGTGGTGGCCAACCAACCGCAGGTGCTGGCGGGATCGGTCGATGCCGACGGGGCTGATAAGGGCGCCCACTTCATCGCCGTCGCCGACTCGTTCCACCTGCCGCTCGTGTTCCTGGCGGACAATCCCGGCGTCATGCCCGGCAGCCAGTCCGAGCGTCAGGGGATTCTGCGCAGCGGGGCCCGCATGTTCGCCGCCCAGACCCAGGCCCGAGTCCCGAAGCTGACCGTGGTGATACGCAAGGCTTACGGCTTCGGGTCGATGGTGATGGGCATGATCGGCTTCGACGGCCAATCGGCCACCTTCACCTTCCCAGGAGCCACCATGGGGGCCATGGGAGCGGCGGCCATGAGCCGGGCCCGGGGTTCGGACGAGGACGAAGCTACTCTCCTGCGCCGTTTGGAGGTGGAGGCCTCCTACCGGTCCGCGGAGAGCTTCGGCCAGGACGAGATGATCAGCCCCGTGGAGACCCGCAACCGCCTCTTGCAGGCCCTCGAACGGGCCCTTCACCGCCGCCAGGCCGCCGCCCAACCGGCGTCGCGCACGGCCATCATGCCGTAGCCCGCGGCCGGATCTGTTCGTGCCATAGTGCCCAGCGAGAGGAACCGTCCGGAAGGAGCACGAAAATGACGTTCGCAGTGGTGACCGGGGCGTCCCGGGGGATGGGCCGCAGTTGCGTGGAGCAGGTCCGGGCCCTGGCCGACCATGTGGTCGCCGTAGACCTCGACGCCCCTGACATAGAGGGCACGCTCGGGATGGCCTGCGACATCTCCGATGCCGGCGCGATCGCCGCCTTGGTGGCTCAGGTGCGAGATCTGGGACCGCTACGGGCCCTGGTCCACGCCGCCGGCATCTCCCCGACCATGGGCGACCCCCGCCGGGTCCTCGCCGTCAACCTGGTCGGCAGCCACCTGCTCGTGGACGCCTTCGAGCCGTTGGTCGGGCCCGGGTCGTCAGCGGTGCTGTTCTCCTCGCTGGCGGCCTACCAGATCGCCCCCTTCGCCCAAGCCGATCAGGACGCCATCCTCGACGACCCGGGCGCACCTGACTTCCTCGACCGTATCGTCGCGACGGTCGTCGACAGCGGCCATGCCTATGCCGTCTCGAAGCGGGGGGTGGTGCGCCTGGCCGGGCGCGCCGCGGTCCGCTGGGCCCGGCTCGGAGGTCGGATCAACTCCGTTGCCCCTGGGCTCATCGACACCCCTATGGGCCAGCAGGAGCTCGAGGGCCAGCCAGCCATGCGGGACATGTTCGAGAAGTCGCCGATGGGGCGACTCGGGCGGCCCGAGGAGGTCGCTGCGGTGGTCGGCTTCCTCCTGTCGGACCAAGCGTCGTTCGTGTCAGGCATCGACGTCCTCGTGGACGGGGCCCTCCTGCCCAACCTCTGACCGCCCCGTGGAGTGCGGGGAGCCGGCCGCCCCCCACCCTGTCAGCTGCGGGGGATCCGGCTCCAGGGAAGATCGCGGTCGTAGCCGGGCTCGCGGGGCAGGCCGAGGGCCCGCTCGGCCAGGTTGTTCTTCTGGACCTCGGTGGTCCCCCCGCCGATCGACACCGAGTAGCGGCCGACCAGTTCGGCTCCCACCCAGAGCTGCACCTCGTCCTCGCCGGTGGTCGCCGATACCCCGGCGATAGCGGTCGCCAGGTCCCCCGAGCGGGCCCGGTTGGCGGTCATGAACAGCTTGAGAATGGAGGGATCCACGGGCGGCTTCTCCCGGCGGCGAACCGCGGTCATGATCCGGTCGGCCATCAGGTCGAGGACCTTCTCGCGGGTGAAGAAGTCGGCCAGCTTTTGGCGCACCAGGCCGTCCCCGGTCCGCCCGTGGATCTCGGCCAGGCGGAGCAGGTTCGGGTAGGTCTTGTTGCCGCTCCCGCCGATCAGAGCCGCCTCGTTGGCCAACACCGTGCGGGCCACCGCCCAACCGCCGTCGATCTGGCCGACGACGTTGGCTACCGGAACCCGCACCTCCTCCAGGAAGACCTCGTTGAAATGGGCCGCTCCCGTCGCCTGGACCAGCGGTCGCACCTCGACACCCGGCGCATCCATGTCGATGAGCAGGAAAGTTATGCCCTGGTGCTTGGGCCGGTCCGGGCTGGTGCGCACGAGCAGGAACCCGTGGTCACACCACTGGGCCGCGGAGTTCCAGACCTTCTGACCGGTGACCACGAACTCGTCGCCGTCGCGCACCGCCCGGCAACCGAGAGAAGCCAGGTCCGACCCCGAGCCCGGTTCACTGAACAGCTGGCACCAGGCGTCCTCACCCGAATGCAGCCGGGGCAGCAGCTCCCGCTTCTGCTCCTCGGTGCCGTAAGCCATCAGAGCCGGTCCGAGCATGGCGATGCTGGAGGCGATGAAGCCCGAGCTGCCGTTGTACGCCCGCGCCTCCTCGTTGTAGATGCTCTCCTGCCAGGCCGGCCCGTCCTGACCGCCGTACTCCTTGGGGTAGGTGAAGGCGGTCATCCCTGCGTCGAAGCGGGTGCGCTGCCACGCCCGACCCCTGTCGAAGTCGAGCCGGGCGTCGTCGCCCGATGTGTGGAAGGTCAACCGCCAGGGGCTGGACTGCCGCTTGGGCTCGGAGTTGGCATCCAAGAAGCGCCGCACCTCGGAACGGAAGGCCGCTTGCTCAGGGGTGTCATGGTTAACAGTGGCGTCCATGGTGCTCATCTTCTACATTCCGTCCGCTATGGTCGCCGGGACGGTATCACTCCCGGCGGTCAGGGAAGCTTGCGGAAAGCCAGCACGTCGCCGGCCACGTCCCGAACGGACCGCCTAGCGGCACGAGCCGAGCGGCGGATCCGCTCGAAGGCCTCGGCCGCGTCGAGGTCGTGCAGACCCATCAGCATTCCGACCGCCCGGTCTATGGATATGCGCACCGACAGGGCCCGCTCGAGTTGACCGACCAGCTGCTCATGGCGCGCCCCGAGCAGCGCCGTCGTCAACAGGTGCTCGATTACCTGGTCGAAGGCTTGGACGGCGGCCACGTCGCTGCGGTCCCAGCCGTGAGCCTCTCGGTGGTAGACGTTCAGCGATCCGACGGCCGCCCCCGCCACGTGGACCGGCACCCCCAGGATGCCGCGTATCCCGTTGCCGACCAGCACCGGGCGGAGGTCCGCCCACCGGTCGTCTTCGGCCATGTCGGACACCATGACC
>JAGWSF010000087.1 GCA_028876385.1 Acidobacteriota bacterium
CTGCAGGACATCTTCGGCAAGCAGTCACTGTTCGTCGAGCTGCAGGACCACGGCCTACCGGAGCAGCACAAGACCAATCCCGAGCTGATCCGTCTGGCCCAGCGCATCGGCGCCCCGCTGCTCGCCACCAACGACAGTCATTACGTGTCGCGCGCCGACGCCGAGGCCCACGACGCCCTTCTGTGCGTGCAGACCGGATCGGTCAAGGACGACCCCAACCGGTTCAAGTTCCACGGCGACGAGCACTATCTGAAGACCGCGGCCGAGATGCGGTCGCTGTTTCGCGACTACCCCGAGGCGTGCGACAACACGCTGTGGATCGCCGAGCGAGCCGACGTCACCATCGAGTTCGGCAAGCCCAAGCTTCCCGAGTTCCCCCGCCCCCCCGGCTTCGACACCGCCGACGCCTACCTGCGCCACCTGGCCTACGAGGGGGCCGCAGCGCGCTACGGGACCCCGCTACCCCAGAACGTGGTCGAGCGGCTCGACTTCGAGCTCGGGGTCATCTCCGACATGGGTTTCCCGGACTACTTCCTCGTGGTGTGGGACCTGATCCGCCACGCCCGCGACCACCACATCCGGGTCGGTCCCGGCCGCGGCAGCGCGGCCGGCTGCTGCGTCGCCTACTGCCTGCGCATCGTGGACCTGGACCCGATCGCCTACGACCTGCTCTTCGAACGCTTCTTGAACCCGGGCCGCAAGCAGATGCCCGACATCGACATGGACTTCGACGAGCGCTACCGATCGGAGATGATCCGCTACGCGGCTGAGCGGTGGGGCTGGGACCGGGTGGCGCAGATCATCACCTTCTCCACCATCAAGGCCCGGGCCGCGGTGCGCGACGCGGCGCGGGTGCTCGGCTACCCCTACGGACTCGGTGACCGCATCGCCAAGCTGATGCCGCCGCTGGTGATGGGTCGCGACACCCCCCTGTGGGCCTGCCTCGAGGAGCACCCCAAGTACCTCGACGGCTACAAGCAGGCGACCGAGCTGCGGGAGCTGATCGCCACCGACCCCGACGCCAAGAAGGTGGTGGAGGTGGCCCGGGGGCTCGAGGGGATGCGCCGCCAGGACGGGATCCACGCCGCCGCGGTGGTCATCTCGGGCCAACCGCTCACCGACAACCTCCCCATTCAGCGCAAACCGTCTCCGGGAGGCCGCCCCGAGGACGCCCCGATCGTCACCCAGTACGAAATGCACGGGGTCGAGGAGCTGGGCCTGCTCAAGATGGACTTCCTCGGCCTGCGCAACCTGTCGGTGATCGAGCGGGCCCTCGACCTCATCCGGTCGAGCACCGGCGACGAGGTGGACATCGACGCCGTCCCCCTCGACGACCCGCTGGTCTACCAGATGCTCCAACGGGGGGAGTCCATCGGTATCTTCCAGCTCGAGGGCAGCGCCATGCGGGCCCTCATGCGGTCCCTGGTCCCCGACAGCTTTGAGGACATCGCCGCCCTCAACGCCCTCTACCGGCCGGGTCCGATGGCGGCCAACATGCACTACGACTACGCCGATCGCAAGAACGGCCGCAAGCCCATCACCTACCTGCACCCCGACCTCGAGGAGGTGCTGGCCGACACCCAGGGTCTAATGGTCTTCCAGGAGTCGATGATGCGAGTCGCCCAGCGCATCGCCGGCTACACCCTCGAGGAGGCCGACAATCTGCGCAAGGCCGCCGGCAAGAAGATCCGCGAGGTGATGGCCAAGGAGCGGGAGAAGTTCATCGCCGGCTGCGAGCGCACCGGTTACGGCGCCAAGCTCGGCGAGCAGCTGTTCGACATCATTGAGCCTTTCGCCGACTACGCGTTCAACAAGTCCCATGCCTACGGCTACGCCCTGGTCGGATACCAGACGGCCTGGCTCAAGGCCCACTACCCGGCTCAGTACCTGGCGGCGCTGCTCACCAGCGTCAAGGACGACAAGGATAAGACGGCCGTCTACCTGGCCGAGTGCCGGGCCCAGAACATCGAGGTGCTGGTCCCCGACGTCAACGTCGCCGACTCCGACTTCACCGCCGTGGTCGTCGAGGACGGCGAGCGCCAGCGCTGGGTCGTACCCTTCGGCCTGTCGGCCATCCGCAACGTGGGCGAGGGGCTGGTCGATAAGGTCATCGCTGAGCGCGACGCCAACGGGCCCTTCTCCGACTTCTACGATTTCTGCGCCCGGGTCGACCCCATGGTGCTCAACAAGAGGACCGTCGAGTCTCTGATCAAGGCCGGCGCCTTCGACCACCTGGGTCATCCCCGCCAGGGCTTGTGCCTGGTCTTCGAGCAGATCGTCGATCGGACCCTGGCCCGACGGCGCGAAGCCGACCAGGGGGTGATGAGCCTCTTCGGGGAGCTCGGAGGTGACGAGGCGGTTTTCGACGACGCCCGGGTGGCCATACCCGACCAGGAGTTCGACAAGGCCACCAAGCTGGCGTTCGAGAAGGAGATGCTCGGCCTCTACCTCTCCGACCACCCCCTGAAGGGCCTGGAGGCGGCCCTGGCCCGCCACACCGACACCACCCTCGCCGAGCTGCGCGATCAGGCGGCGCGCGAGCTCTCCGGGGTGGCCCCCGAGGCCGTCGTGCCGTCCGGAAGAGGGCGCGACGGCGAGATGCGCTGCGTGGGCGGGGTCATCACCGGTCTGGTCCGCAAGTACACCAAGCGGGGCGACCTGATGGCCACCTTCACCCTCGAGGATCTCGAGTCGGCGATGGAGGTGTGGGTGTTCCCCCGCACCATGACCGAGGTCGGCTACCTGCTCGCCGACGACGCGGTGGTGTGCATAAAGGGTCGCCTGGACACCCGCGACGAGCAGCCGAAGTTCATCTGCATGGAGGTCAAGAAGCCGGAGTTGTCGGCTGGCGGGGCCGAGCCGCTCCACGTCTACCTGCCCTTGCACGCCCTCACCGACGAGCGGGTCGACCGCCTGAAGCAGCTGTTCACCGAACATCCCGGTGATTCGCCGGTGTTCCTCCACGTCGGGGCCAAGTGCATCCGCCTGGCCGCCGACTTCCACGTCGAGGTGGGCCGGGGCCTGCCCGCCGAGCTGCGGGAACTGCTCGGACCCGACTGCCTCAACCCACCCGGCGCCTGAACCGGGCGACCGTCCGTCCCGCCGGGCGGGCCGGGGAGCGCCCCCGGGGACGGCCCGGTGGCTGATGGGGGGCGTAACGGCGTAAACTGTTGGGGTCGGACCACGTGGGTGAGGAGTGAAACCGCGGTATGACGCTGGAAGTCGAAACGAAGGATTGCACCGCTTTGTCGGACGCCGAGTTGGCCGAGATGGCGGACATCGTGACCGACGGGCCGGCCGGGTTCGATATCGGGCTCCTGTCCAAGCAGCCGGAGGCCTGGGTGCTGATCACCCAGGTGAGGGATGCCTCGAAGCTGGCCGGCTTCTCTTTCTGCACCCTCGAACGCATCGGCGGGACCCCCTGCCTGCTGTGGGGCCTGGCGTCCGTCAAGAGGGGGGCCAAGCGCGACCAGGTCCTCAAGGCCCTGGTATCGGCCCAGTTCCGGCGGGCCGTGCTGGCCTTCCCCGACGAGGACGTGCTCATCGGAACCCGCTTCATCGACGCCGGGGCCTTCGCCGCGTTCAAGGGCCTCGAGGACATCTGCCCCCGCCCGGGCCACAAGCCGACCGGCGAGGAGCGGGCGTGGAGCCGGCGCCTGGCCAAGCGCTTCGGCGCCGAGGGTCGCATCGACGACCGTAGCTTCGTGGTCACCGGGGACGGGGCCCCCTGCGGGGTCTTCGACTTCTCCCCAGCCAAGCCCGAGGTCGTCGATCCTGAGGTGGGCGCCCTCTTCGAGACCCTCGACGTCGAGCGCCACGACGTGCTCATCGGGTTCGGCTGGGCCATGGCCGAGGAGTTGGCCTCCAAGCACGCGCCCTGAGCGCCCTCTGCAGCCCTCCGGGGGACGGGGGCTGAGGAGGAACCCCCCCGTGGGGAGGACGGGGGGTCAGCGGCGGCGCAGGACCGCCTCTACGACCTTGTGGCAACGCCCGTCGATGGGCGCCGTCAGGGAAATGACCAGCCGGTCACCTCTACCCGCAGCCAGGCGGGTCCGACCGGTGCGGTCCATGTGGCCAGCCAGGGCCCGGTCCATGCACGGCAACTCCCGCTCGTGGTCCTGCCATTCGAAGCGGCAGCCCAGGTAGCTGCCCTCCCGCACCATGGTGATGGGCCCGGCCGGTTCGACCAGGGCGATCGACGGGTGGTCGGCGCTGCGCTGCCAGAAAGGCACCGCAGTGGCGCTGATCCCGAGCAGCGGCTGGTTGCGGGGGTGCAGCAGAGGACGGATCAGGCGCTCGCAGCGGCGCCCGGTCATCCGATCCACCACCTGGGGGGGCGCGGCCAGCGAGATGGCCTCGGGCTGGGCCGGGTCCGGGACGATCTCGGGGTCGCCGTCGCTGGTGACCTGAACCACGTCGAAGGGCCTGATGCGGGTCTCGGGGGCGAACGGGGCCCACGTACGGACCAGAGCCCCCGTGTGCAAGTCGATGCCGGCGCAGTGCACGTCGTCGGCAGCGACGACGAGAATCTCGAGGGTCGCCCCCTCGGCTACCGGTGCCCTGGGCTGGTCCCGCAGGACCCGCAGATCAGAAACGGTGCTCGTCACGGAATGTCATGATTATCGGTCGTACCAGGTCAAGGGTGGATGGTCCCGAGTTGGGCGGCCAGGTCGGCCGCATCGCGGACCGGCATCTGACAAGCGTAGTTCCGACAGACATAGGCCTGCTCACCGGACCGGCCCTCCCACAGTGGGGAGTCGTAGCGCTCTCCCCAGGCCAGCACGGCATCGGGGAGATACCGGTTGGCGACCACCGAGACCAGGTCGGGCCGCTCCCCGGTGACCACCACCTCGGTGAACCCGGAGCTGAGCAGGTGGGCCGCGCCGACCAGGCCGGTGAAGGCCACCGGCGCCGCGCCGAGGGCCGGGCCCATGGCCGCCAGCAGCGTCTCCACCGGCTGGCGGTAGGCGGGGCGGCCGGTGAGCGCCGACAGCCGAGCCAGGGCCACGGCGGCCACCGAGTTGGTCGAGGGGAGCGCCCCGTCATGGGTGTCGACCGGTGAGGCGATCAGCGCCTCCCCGTCCCGCCCCGCCGTCTGGAAGGCGGCCACCCGGTCATCCCAGAACAGATCCACCAGGGCATCGGCGGTCACCACTGCCTGGTCCACCCACCGTCGCCGGCCGGTGGCCTCGGCCAGGCGGGTGAAGGCCTCCACCAGCCACGCGTAGTCGGAGCCGTAGGCCAGGTGGCGGGCCCGGCCGGCCTGCCAGCTGCGCAGCCACCGTCCATCGGCCCGGCGCAGCGAGGCGATCAGGAACTCCGCCACCTCCTCTGCCGCGGCCAGGAGGTCGGGCCGGCCGAGGGCCGCCCCGCCGTCGGCGAGGGCGGCCACGGCCATGGCGTTCCATTCGGTCAGGACCTTGTCGTCGAGGCCGGGCCGGACCCGCTGCCCCCGCCGCGCGAGCAGGGCCTGCCGGCCGGACTCCACTTCCGGCGGGCGCTCCAGGTGGCCCCGCTCGGGGCGGGTCAGGATGTTGGCCCCCTCCCAGTTGCCGTCGTCGCTGACCCCGTACCAGTCGGCGGTCACGGCTCCCGCCGCCTCCACCACCTCGGTGCGGCTCCACACGTAGAACTTGCCCTCGACGCCCTCGCTGTCGGCGTCCTCGGCCGAGCAGAAGCCGGCACCGGGTATCCGCATCGGCGCCGCCAGGAGGTAGCCGAGGGTCTCCTCGGCGACCTGGCGCCAGCGGACCAGCCCGGTGGCCTGGTAGGCGTGGAGGTAGACCCGAGCCAACAGCGCGTTGTCGTAGAGCATCTTCTCGAAGTGCGGGACCAACCAGCGCCGATCGGTGGAGTAGCGGGCGAAGCCCCCGGCCAGATGGTCGTAGATGCCGCCGCTGGCCATGGCATCGAGGGTGGTCGTCAACGCCTCCATGAGGTCCGGCCGCCGGGTGGACACGGCGGCGTGCAGAAGGGTCTCCAGCATCGGCGGCTGCGGGAACTTGGGGGCCCGCCCGAATCCCCCCCACTCGGGGTCGAAACGGCTGAGCAGGGCGTCGCCGGTGGCGGCCAGCAGATCCGGAGCGAGGTGCGCCTCCGGGTCCCCCTTGGACGCCCAGCCCCGGCTCGGCAGGGAGCCTCCGGTGCGCACCGCCGCCGCCAGCTGGTCGGCGGCGGTCTCGAGATCGGCGCGCCGCTCGTGCCACAGGGTCCCGATCCGCTCCAGCAGATCCAAGAACTGCGGGCGGGGGAAGTAGGTCCCCCCGTGAAAGGGTCTCCCATCGGGCATGACGAACACCGTAATGGGCCAGCCCCCCGATCCGGTCACGGCTTGAACCGCCTCCATGTAGACGCTGTCCACGTCGGGGCGCTCCTCGCGGTCCACCTTGATGTTCACAAAGCCCCGGTTCATGACCTCCGCCACCTCGGCGGCCTCGAAGCACTCGTGGGCCATTACGTGGCACCAGTGGCAGGCGGAGTAACCGACGGAGAGCAGGACGGGCACGTCCCGCTCCCTGGCCGCCTCGAACGCCTCCGGCCCCCACGGGTACCAGTCGACCGGGTTCTCTGCGTGCTGGCGCAGGTAGGGGCTGGTTTCTTGCGCTAGCCGGTTGGTGGTCGTCACCCCCCCCACGGTAGCGACCAGGGTCGAGTCCGCCGGCCGGGGCCGCCCCACCCCCGCCGCGAAGTCGCGTGTGGGCGCTTACAGCGTGTGTCCCATTTCCCTGGGGCACACCGGCTCTCCTTGACCGTCTCCAACCCATACATGAGCGCGCACGGCGATGTCGTCGGCCAGTTTCTCAGCGATCCCGGCCAGCAGGTTGTCGAAGAAGGCTGTCATCCCGAAAGGGGCGGCTCCGCCTGGCGCCTGAATCGGCCCGCTCCGAATCCCGTGGCCGCTCCGAATCCCGTGGCCGCCAGTCATACTTCAGGTAGGATTGGTCGGTGTCTAGTGACTACGCCAAGGTGTCGGTGAGCTTGCCCGCTCCGTTGGTCGAGCGGATCAAGAAGAAGGTTGGTAGCCGAGGTGTCTCTCGTTACGTGGCTGAGGCCCTCGAGCACGAGGAGCGTCGCCAAGCACTCCGCGACTGGCTCGCCGATCAAGACCGCGAGCACGGACCGGTCCCGGATGACCTGATGCAGGAGGTTCGCCGCCAGTGGCTCGGCGCCGACCGCGCCGCCAGCTGAGACCGGCGGAGATCCCTGCCGCCGTCTTGCTGGACTCGAGCGCGCTGAGCGGCGCAGCGAACGGGCAGGTTCGGGTCCGCGCTGAACTGAGCCTGGCCGAAGAGCTCGGAGTGGCAGTGCACGTCAGTAGCGTTACATTGACCGAAACCCTGCGCGGTCACCGTCGTGACGCCCGAGTCCATGCCGTGCTAGCGGGAACCGAGCAACAGCCGGTGACCCCCGAGCTCGGGCGAGCCGCTGGCGAGCTACTCGGGCAGACCGGGCGAGACGACACCGTCGATGCAATCGTCGCCGTCACGGCTACAGGATTGGGCGCACGGGTGCGTCTACTGACCGGCGATCCCGACGACCTGAACGCGCTCACCGCCGGCATGCCGAACGTGACCGTCGTACGCATCTAGACCCAGACCCCAAGCCCGACGTCACTCCCAAGCCGAGCGCCGAATATCGAATACGGCTCTCGGTGGACCACCGTCTCACACGCTATTTACAGTCCTTGGTCCCGGGGCAGAACAGACGATCGCCTCTGACGGTGTGCTTCTGACCGCGCCACAGTCGGAATATCCGACCGTGTGGCCCCTCCATCGAAGAGGGCGGTGAGTCGGAGAACGTGAGTCCTCGGACCCGAAAGGAGCAGATCATGCGCAAATTGCTGTTGACCCTGACGGGGACGGCGGCTCTCGTGCTCATGTCGTTCGCGCCGGCTGCCTCCGCAGCCGGAGGCGGCCAGGGCTACGGGAGCGGGGCCGGTGGGGGTGGGGGAGGGAGCGGGGGAGAGGAAGTCACGGAGGTGGGCAACAACCTGTCGGTGCCCGCCGAGTTCGTGCCGGCGTCCACGGCCCAGGGCGCCCCAACCCTCAACGTCGCCTGCTCGGCCAGTCCACAGGCGCCTCAAGGCCCCATGGCCGGCGGATACTGGGAGGTAGCCGCCGACGGCGGGGTCTTCGCCTTTGGTAGCGCCACCTATTATGGCGGTCTAGGTGCCACCAAGTTGGCCCAGCCGGTAGTCGGTGTGGCCACCGCGCCGGGGGGTACGGGCTACTGGCTCGTGGCCCGGGACGGCGGCGTCTTCGCCTTCGGTTCGGCCGGGTTCGCCGGCTCGACCGGCAACGTCAAGCTGGCGCAGCCCATTGTGGGCATGGCGTCCGATCCGGCCACGGGTGGCTACTGGTTGGTGGCCTCTGACGGCGGGGTGTTCAGCTTCAACGCCCCGTTCTTCGGCTCGACCGGCAACGTCAAGCTGGCGCAGCCCATTGTGGGCATGGCGTCCGATCCGGCCACGGGTGGCTACTGGTTGGTGGCCTCTGACGGCGGGGTGTTCAGCTTCAACGCCCCGTTCTTCGGCTCGA
>JAGWSF010000088.1 GCA_028876385.1 Acidobacteriota bacterium
GCTCGGGGGCCGATCGTTTCGCCCCGGGCCCGGGTCCAGATCCTCACCCCGGTCGCCCCCCACATGCTCTTCGACCGCTCGCTGGTGCTCGACGCCGACGAGGTGGTGACCGTGATCGCCGCCGGCGACCAGCCCGTCAACGCCGTGGTCGACGGCTGGCACTCGGCCACCCTGGCCCCCGGCGAGTCGCTCAACTGCCGGCGGGGGCGCAACGACGCCCTGCTCGTGACCTTCGGTGAGCGCGACTTCCATCAGATACTCAAGAGCAAGTTCAATCTGAAGGACCGCTGACCGGCGTGCTCCTCGAGCTTCGGGTCACCAACCTGGGGGTCATAGCCGACCAGACGGTGCTGCTCGGGTCCGGTCTGACCGCTCTGACCGGCGAGACCGGTGCCGGTAAGACCCTCCTGGTGGACGCCATATCCCTGCTGACGGGAGCTCCCGCCGATCCTTCCCTGGTGGCTCCCGGAGCTGTCGAGGCCCGGGTGGAAGGTCGCTTCGTGACGCCGACCGGGCCGGGCGCCCCGCCCGGCCCGACTGCCCCGAGCGCCCCGACCGGCCCGACTGCCCCGAGCGCCCCGACCGGACCGGTCGGTCCGAAAGGTCCCGGGCCGAGTCTCGACGAGGCGTCCGACGGCCGCCTCGAGGTCGTGCTGACCCGGGTGGTGCCGGCCTCGGGACGGTCCCGGTGCTACGCCGACGGCCAGATGGTCTCGGCCGCCCGGCTGGCCGAGATGGGCCGGGCGCTGGTCGACATCCACGGCCAGAACGCCCACCAGTCGCTTTTGTCCCCCGCCGCCCAACGCGACGCCCTGGACCGGGGCGGCCATATCGACACCTCCGAGGTCAGAAGCCTGCGGGGCCGGATACGCCGGCTCGAACAGGAGCGCGACGCGCTGGGCGGCGACCCCCGCGAACGGGCCCGGCAGCTGGACCTGCTCACCTACCAGCTCGAGGAGATCGACCGGGCCGGCCTCGGCGATCCCGACGAGGACGCCCACCTGCAGCGCGAGGAAGAGCTGCTGGCCGATGCGGCCGGCGTGAGCGATGCCGCCCGGGCGGCGTGGGAGGCCCTGGCCGGGGACGGGGGCGCCATCGACTCCCTCGGCCTGGCGTTGTCGGCAACCGCCGCCCGCCACCCCCTCAAGGTCTTGAGGGACCGCCTGAGCGGGCTTCAGGACGAGCTGAGCGAGGTGGCCGGCGAAGCCCGCCACATGGCCGAATCGGTGGAGAGCGACCCCGGGCGGTTGGCTGCCATCGGCGAGCGGCGGCGGGTCCTCACCGAGCTGCGGCGCAAGTACGGGGGCAGCCTGGCCGAGGTCCTGGCTTACGGCGCCGTCCTGCGCGACCAGGTCGACCAGCTGGCCTCCCACGACCGTCGGGCCGCCGAGCTCGACGCCGAGCTGGCCCGGGCCCGGACCGAGCTGGCCGGGGCGTCGACGAGATTGCGCGACGAGCGGCGCCGGGCCGCATCCCGGTTGGGCGCCGCCGTAGAGAAGGAACTGCGCGCTCTGGCCATGCCCAGGGCCCGCTTCAGCATCGAGGTGGGCGACGACGACGCCGGTGAGAGCGTCACCTGGATGCTGGCCGCCAACCCCGGCCAGCCGCTCCTGCCGCTCGCCCGGGTCGCCTCCGGTGGCGAACTGTCCCGAGCCATGCTGGCCGCCCGTCTGGTCGTGGGACCGGCCACCGCCCGGCCGTCCGAACAGGGCGGCGACGACCCGGAGACGTTGATATTCGACGAGGTGGACGCCGGCATCGGCGGCGAGGCGGCGGTGGCCGTCGGCCAGGCCCTTGCGGCGCTGGGAGCCGGCCACCAGGTGCTGGTGGTAACCCACCTGGCCCAGGTGGCGGCCTTCGCCACCTCCCACCTGGCGGTCACCAAGGACGTCATCGGCTCCAGCCGGGCGACGCGCACCGTGGCCACCGCCCGAGCGGTGGCCGGGGAGGAGCGGGTGGTGGAGCTGGCCCGCATGCTCTCCGGTCGGCCCGACAGTGCCTCGGCGCGACAACACGCCGCCGAGCTTCTGGCCGGGGCCGCGCCACGCCCGCAGCCATCGCCCACCCGGGCCCGCGCCCGGCGATAGGATGACTCGGCCGACGGTGGATCACCGAGAGCCGTGAACGACTCGGTATGGAGGTGGTTTTGGCGAAGCACATCTTCGTCACGGGCGGCGTCTCTAGCTCCCTGGGCAAAGGGCTGACAGCGTCTTCGCTCGGCCGGCTGCTGAAGAGCCGGGGCCTACGGGTGACCATGCAGAAGCTGGACCCCTACATCAACGTCGACCCCGGCACCATGAATCCTTTCGAGCACGGTGAGGTTTTCGTCACCGACGACGGGGGCGAGACCGATCTCGACCTCGGGCACTACGAGCGGTTCATCGACGAGAACCTCCACCGCGACTCCAACGCCACCACCGGCTCCATCTACCAGTCGGTCATCGCCAAGGAGCGCCGGGGGGATTTCCTCGGCCGGACGGTGCAGGTCATCCCCCACATAACCGACGAGATCAAGGATCGCATCAAGCGACTCGCCACCGACGAGGTCGACGTGGTCATCACCGAGGTCGGAGGCACCGTCGGTGACATCGAGATCCTCCCGTTCCTGGAGGCCATCCGGCAGTTCCGCAAGGACGTCGGCCGGGACAACGTGTGCTACATCCACGTGACCCTCGTCCCCTTCCTCGGACCCTCCGGGGAGCAGAAGACCAAACCGACCCAGCACTCGGTCACCGAGTTGCGCAGCCGGGGTATCCAGCCCGACGTCATCATCTGCCGTAGCGACCGCAGCATCTCGGCCGGCCTGAAGCGCAAGGTGTCGCTGCTGTGCGACGTG
Organism: Acidobacteriota bacterium; assembly: GCA_028876385.1. Taxonomy (GTDB): domain Bacteria; phylum Actinomycetota; class Acidimicrobiia; order Acidimicrobiales; family Palsa-688; genus JAKCDU01. Next base: position 2,837 of record JAGWSF010000088.1, read on the forward strand.
CCCGTCGAAGCGGTGATCTCCTGCATGGACGCCCCCAACCTCTACGAAATCCCCCTGACCCTCCACGAGGAGGGCCTCGACGGGTACGTGTTCCGGCTCCTCGGCTTCGACCCCGAGGACCATCCCCTCGACGTGTCGGCGTGGGAGGCGCTGGTAAACCGGGTCGAGGCGGCCACCCGGCCGGTGCGCATCGGCCTGATCGGCAAGTACGTGAACCTGCCCGACGCCTACCTGTCGGTGGTCGAGGCCCTGCGCCACGGGGGTTACGCCCACGGGGCCCGCATCGAGCTCGAGTGGATCCAGGCCGAGGAGGTCGAGGGCCTCCTCGCCGCCGGTCGGCTGCGCGACCTCGACGGGATCGTCATACCGGGCGGTTTCGGCGAGCGGGGCATCGAAGGCAAGGTCGCAGCCGCCACTTACGCCCGTGAGAACGCCATCCCCTGCCTGGGCCTGTGCCTGGGCCTCCAGGTGATGGTCATCGACTACGCCCGCAACGTGGTCGGCCTGGACGGGGCCAACTCGCGGGAGTTCGACGCCTCGTCGCCGCACCTGGTGATCGACCTCATGGACGAACAGCGCGACGTCGTGGACAAAGGGGGGACCATGCGGCTGGGGTCCTATCCGGCCATGCTCGCCCCCGGCTCGATCGTCTCCGAGGCCTACGGCGCCCACGTCGTCAACGAGCGCCACCGCCACCGCTTCGAGGTCAACTCCCGCTACCGGACCCGGCTGGAGGCCGCCGGTCTGCGCTGCTCGGGGATGTCTCCCGACGACCGCCTGGTCGAGTTCATCGAGTTGCCCGGCCACCCGTTCTGGGTCGGCACCCAGGCCCACCCGGAGTTCAAGAGCCGCCCCGACCGGGCCCACCCCCTCTTCGCCGCACTGGTCGCCGCCGCCGCGGAGCGGGCCGAGGGCCGAGCCCCCCGACTGCTCGATGTCGCCAGCCTTCCGTAGGCTCGGGGAGCAGCTCCGCTACCAGGGGTCGCTCATCGCGGTCAGCAGCGTCGAGTTCGAGGGTCCGGCGGGGGACCGCTTCCAACGTGACGTGGTCCGCCACCCCGGCGCGGTGGTGGTGGTCCCGCTCACCGCCGAGGGGAAGGTGATCATGGTGCGCCAATTCCGGGCGGCCATAGGCTCCGACCTGCTGGAGGTGCCGGCCGGCAAGCGCGACGTGGACGGCGAGCCGACCGAGGTCACCGCGGCCCGGGAGCTGGCCGAGGAGGTGGGGCGGCGGGCCGGGCGTCTGGACCTGCTGGCCCGTTTCTACAACTCGCCCGGTTTCACCGACGAGTTCACCCACCTCTACCTGGCCCGGGACCTCGAGGAGGTGCCCACCGACCGTCAGGGTTGGGAGGAGCAGCAGATGACCGTCGAAGAGGTCGACCTCGACGACGTGCCGCTTCTCATCGGCGACGGCCGACTGGTGGACGCCAAGTCCATCATCGGGCTGGCTCTCACCCGCGAGCGCATTTCGGGACAGTTCGACACCCGCAGCTGACCTCCCCGATACAATGGTGAGAATGCTCACCGAGTCGGCCATGGAGGGTCTGCGGACCACCCTCGAGGAAGAGCGGGAGTCTCTCCGGTCACAGCTGTCGGAGTTGGGCTACGGCGCGCAGCTCGATTACGACCCCAACTTCGCCGATTCCAGCCAGGTGACCGCCGAGCGGGGCGAGACCGAGGCCTTGGTGCAGAACCTGGTGGCCTCGCTCGGCGACGTCGAACACGCCCTGGAGAAGTTCGGCTCGGACCGCTTCGGGGTCTGCGAGAACTGCGGCCAGCGCATCGCCGAAGCCCGCCTCGAGGCTCGCCCCGAGGCCCGGTTGTGCATCGACTGCGCAGCCAAGGCCCACTGAGCGCGGCCCACTCAGCCCGCCCCGGGCCCACCGACTCCCGAGGCCCGTCCGGGCCACGACCACGGGCGGCTCAGGGGCGGGATCTCAACAGGCCGACCGCGTCATAAGCCCGCTCGAGGGTGGCGGCGGCGACCTGGCCGGCCCGGTGGGCACCTGAGGCCAGCACCGACGTCACGTAACCGGGGTCCTTCTCGAGCTCGCGGTAGCGGGCCTGGATGGGCTCGACGGCGGCCACCACGGCCGCCGCCAGGTCGGCTTTGAGCGGCCCATAGCGGCTGTAGCGGGCGGCGACCTCCTCCGGACGGGTGCCCTCCAGGGTGGCGAGCAACTCGAGGAGGCTGGACACCCCGGGCTTGGCGGCGGGGTCGTAGCGCACGGCGTCGGGACCGTCGTCGGTGTCGGTCACCGCCCGACGCACCTTGCGCTCGATGTCGCGGGGGTCCTCCATCAGGCCGATCACCCCCTGAGGCGAGCCGGCGCTCTTGGACATCTTGCGCTCGGGCTCCTGCAGGTTCATGATCCGCGCCCCGCGCCCGGGCGGCGGGATCTGAGCTTCGGGCACCACGAACACGTCGGAGCCGTAACGGGCGTTGAAGCGCTGGGCCAGGTTGCGGGTCAGCTCCAGGTGCTGCCGCTGGTCGTCACCCACCGGTACCCGGTCGGCGTCGTAGAGCAGGATGTCGGCGGCCATCAGGCACGGGTAGGTGAACAGCCCGACGCGGGCCGCCTCCTCACCCTCCTTGGCTGATTTGTCCTTGAACTGGGTCATCCGGCGCAGTTCCCCGAAGCTGGCCGTGCACTCGAGCAGCCAGGCCAACTGGGTGTGCTCAGGGACGTGGCTCTGCAGGAACAGCGTGCAGCTGTCGGGGTCGAGCCCGGCGGCGAGGAGGAGCGTGGCCATGGTCATCGAGGCGGCCCGACGCTGGTCGGGGTCGCCGGCGACGGTCAGGCCGTGCAGGTCGACCACGCAGTAGAAGCAGTCCCCCTCGCGCTGGTCGGCGACCCACCAGCGCACCGCCCCCAGCAGGTTGCCTAGGTGGGGTTCGCCGGTGGGCTGGATACCCGACAGGACTCGGTTCTGAGACACCCGGTCATCGTAGGTGTCCCGGTTCGGAGGTCCCGGGCGTTTAGAGTCGGGGGGTGCCCTACACGGTGAGTACCCCCGTATTCGAGGGCCCTTTCGATCTCCTGCTGCACCTGATCACCCGCCAGCAGGTCGATCTGTGGGAGGTGTCGCTCTCGGACATCGTCGAAAAATATGTGGCCACCCTCGCCGAGATGCGGGCGTCCCTCGACCTGGAAGTAGCCACCGAGTTCCTGCTGATCGCCGCCGTGCTTCTCGAGCTGAAGGCCCGCCGCCTGCTGCCGGGCCCCGACGAGGTGGAGCTCGACGAGGAGTTGGCCCTGTGGGAGGAGCGGGACCTGCTCCTGGCCCGGCTGCTCGAGTGCAAGACCTTCAAGGACGCCGCGTCGACGCTGTGGCGCCGCATGGAGGCGGCGGGACGGTCGTGGCCTCGCACCGCGGGGCTCGACGAGCCGTTCACCGCCCTGGTCCCCGACGTCCTGGCCGGGGTCACCCCGGCCATGCTCGCCGAGGCCATGAACTCGGTCCTGACCCCCAAACCCGAGGCTCGGGTCCTGCTCGACCACGTGGCTCCCGTCCGGGTCAGCGTGGGCGACGCGGTCAACGAGCTGGTGGACGTCCTGCCGCGCTCCGGTCGGGTGACTTTCGCCGCCCTGACCGCCGGGCTGGCCGAGCGCCTGGAGGTCATCGTGCGCTTCCTGGCCCTTCTCGAGCTGTTCAAGCAGGGAGCCGTCGACCTCGAGCAGGCCACCAACTTCGGCCAGTTGGAGGTCGTCTGGCTGGGGCTGGACGACCCCGACGAGCCGATCGACGAGGACGCCCCCAGGGTGGCCGTCGAGGAGTACGAGGGCTGATGGCGACCGAGGAGGAGCGGGCCATCGAGGCCATCGTGATGGTGTCCGACCGACCGGTGGAGCCGCACCTGCTGGCCCAGCTGCTCGAAATGTCCCCGGCCCGGGTGGAGGAGCTCTGCCTCGGGTTGGCCGCCTCCTACGAGGCCGAGGACCGAGGCTTCCAGCTGGTGCGGGTGGCTGGTGGCTACCGTTTCCAGAGCCACCCTGACCAGGCCCCCTACGTGGAGAAGTTCGTACTCGACGGACAGTCGGCGCGCCTGTCTGCGGCCGCGTTGGAGACCCTGGCCATCGTGGCCTACAAGCAGCCGGTGTCGCGGGCCCAGGTTGCGGCCATTCGGGGGGTCAACGCCGACGCCGTGCTGCGCACCCTCCAGGTCCGGGGCTTCGTCACCGAGGTCGGCCGCGACCCGGGCCCCGGTCAGGCGACCCTATACGGGACCACCCCGCTCCTACTCGAGAAGCTCGGGCTGGATCGCATCGAACAGCTGCCCCCGCTGGCCCAGTTCGTCCCCGGCCCGGAAATCATGGACGCCTTGGAGCACAGCCTGCGAGCCGATCGCTCGGTCCCCGCGAGCGGGGATGAGGCGGCTGAACCCGGTCCCGGCTCCGATGTCGCCGACGACCGAAGCGACTACGGAGACCCGGGCGAC
>JAGWSF010000089.1 GCA_028876385.1 Acidobacteriota bacterium
CACCGTCGACGAGGACGCCAAGGTCCTCGCCGGCGGCCAGAGCCTGCTGCCGCTCATGGCCCTGCGACTCGCCCGCCCGTCGGTCGTCGTCGACCTCGGGCGTCTCGACGTAGCCCCCGCCGCGCTCGACCCCGGACCGGGCCCCGCTGGGACGCTCCGGCTCGGGGCCCTCACCCGCCAGGCCGTGCTCGAGGAAGACGCCGTCGTCGGGTCCGCCGCCCCCCTCATCGCGGCCGCCGTGCGTCACGTCGGTCACCGAGCCACGCGGGCCCTCGGTACCATCGGCGGGTCCCTCGCCCACGCCGACCCGGCCGCCGAACTGCCGGCGGTCATGGTCGCCCTGGAGGCCTCGGTCGTGACCCGCTCGTCGAGGGGGACCCGCACCATCCCCTGCGCCACGCTGGCGTCCGGCTTCTTCACCACCTGCCTGGACCACGAAGAGGTGATCATCGAGGTCCACGTCCCCGCCGCGGCCTCCGGCACCGGCTCCGCCTGGTGCGAGTGGGCGGCCCGATCCGGGGACTTCGCCGAAGCGGGGGTCGGGGTCAGCCTCGAGCCGGGCGACGACGGCACCTGCGTGAAGGCCCGGGCGGCGGCCAGCGGCGTGGCCCCGATCCCCGTGGATCTGTCATCAATCGTGTCTCCTTTGCTCACGGGGGCGAACACGGCGGGACCGGCGGTACTGCGCGAGATCGCCGCGGCTGTCGCCGCCGAATGCGTCTCCGAGCTGGCCGGGCTGCTGGCCGCCCGGGCCGTCCACCGGGCCATGGCCGCCATGGGCCGAGGCTCAGAGCGCACCGGCTCGGGAGCAGCGGCGTGACCAGGTCTGGAGATGGCCGCGCCCTCCCCCCGCTCGTGGTCAACGGCGAGGACAGGGCGGCTCCCGCCGATCCGCGGGTCAGCCTGCTCGACTTCTTGCGCGACGGGGTCGGCCTGCACGCTGTGCACGCCGGGTGTGAGCAGGGGGCCTGCGGCGCCTGCACCGTGCTCCTGGACGGGCGTGCCGTGCGCTCCTGCCTGGTCCTGGCCGTCTCGGCCGCCGGCCGGGCGGTGACCACCGTGGAAGGCATCACACCTCCCGGTGGGCTGCACCCGGTCCAGGACGCCCTCGTACGCCACCACGGCCTGCAGTGCGGCTACTGCACCCCCGGCCTGGTCATGACCGCCATCGATCTGCTGGCCGCCACGACCGGACCCCTCGACGAGACCGTGGTGCGCGAGGCCATCAGCGGAAACCTGTGCCGCTGCACCGGCTACTCGGGGATCGTGACCGCCATCGTCGAGGTGTCCGAAGGTGGGGCGGTGTCCGAAGGTGGGGCGGTGTCCGAAGGTGGGGCGGTGTCGGGACGTAGGGCGGTGACCCGCCGGTGACCGCCGTCGACGCCAGCCCGCTGCGGACCGGCCCGCCACCCGTCGGTGTGTCATCACCGCGACGCGACGGCCCGCGCCTGGCCGCCGGCCGGGCCCGCTACCTCGCCGATTTCGCCGTCCCGGGGCTGTGCCACGTGGCCATCCTGCGCTCACCGCACGCCCATGCCGAGGTGGCCGCCATCGATACGGCTGCGGCGCGGGCCCTCCCCGGAGTCATCGCGGTGGTCACCCAGGCCGAGCTGGTGGCCGCCGGCGCCCGGCCCTTCGACCACCTGCTCGGCCCTCCGGCCCGCCCTCTGCGCTGGGGGGTGCTGGCCTCCGACCGGGTCCGTTTCGTGGGCGAACCTCTCGGCGCGGTCGTGGCTGTGGACCGGGCCGTAGCCGAAGACGCCCTCGAGCTGATCGAGGTCGACTACCGGGAGCTACCGGCCGTGGTCGGCGTCGAGGAGGCGGCCGGCGAGGACGCGCCGCTGCTCTACCCCGAGTGGGGCGACAACGTTCTGTTCGATATGGCTCAACGCTCCCCTGGTCTCGACGACGCCCTGGCCGCCGCCCCGCACCGGTTGAGCCTGCGCGTGGAGAACCACCGGGTGTGCGGGCTGCCTCTCGAAGGCCACGGGGTGCAGGCCGAGTGGGATCCCGGCCGGGGCCGGCTGCGGGTGGTCTCCTCCAACCAGCAGCCCCACCAGCTGCGCTCCGTCATCGCCGAGGTGTGCGATCTCGACGAGGCCCACGTCTCGGTGGTCAGCCCCGACATGGGCGGCGGTTTCGGCAACAAGCAGCACTTCACCCGGGAGGAGTGCCTGGTGGCACTCCTGGCCCGGATGGTCGGCCGCCCCGTCAGATGGTCTCAGGACCGCACCGAGTCGCTGACCGCATCGGTCCACTCCCGCGCCCAGGTCCACCACGTCGAGGCCGGCTACGACGACACCGGCCGTCTCCTCGCTCTCGACGTGCGGATCCTCTCCGACGTCGGCAACCCGGTCCTGTACTTCGCCGGGGTGGGCCCGGCCATGGTCACCGTCTCGAGCCTCTCGGGGGCCTACGCCGTGGCCCACCTGGGCTGGCACCTGTCGTGCGTGGCCACCAACACCTGCCCGGTCGGGGCCTACCGGGGTTTCGGACAGCCCGAGGCCCACCTGACCGCCGAGCGGGTCATGGACGCCATCGCCGGCGCCCTCGGCCTGGACCCCGTCGAGGTCCGCCGGGTCAACCTGCTGCCCGACCAGCCCCGGCCGTGGCGGGGCCACGGGGGCCAGCGCATCGACCCCGGATCCCTCGGCGAGCAGTTCGAGATGCTCCTCGACCGCTTCGACTACCGCGGCTGGCGGGCCCGCCAGGCGGCGGCCCGGGCGGCCGGGCGCTACGTCGGGATCGGAGTGTCCACCCTGGTGCAGGGGACGACCCCCACCCAGAACGACACCGCCGGTCGCTTCGGCTCGCTGGAGATGGCGTCGGTCACGGTGCTCCCCGACGGCCGAGTCGATGTCCGGGTCGGGACCAAGTCCCAGGGCCAGGCCCACGAGACGGTCTTCGCCCAGCTGGCCGCGGCCGCCCTCGGCGTCGACGAGATGGCTGTCCATGTCCACGACGGTGACACCGACGCCTTGGCCTTCGGGCAGGGTACGTGGGGAAGCCGGAGCGCGGTCATGGGGGGTGGGGCGGTGCTGCAGGCCGCGGGTGCGCTGCGGGCCCGGATGGCGTCGCTGGCCGCCGGGCTCGGGATCGACCTGCCGGCCGAGGGGCCCCTCGACGAGTCGGCCTACCGGCGCGTGGCCGAGGTGGCCTGGTGGCACCCCCACCTACTGCCACCGGGGTCGCCTCTGGGGCTGGCCGAGATCGCGGTCTACAGCCCTGGTTTCACCGGGCCCCAGGCGTGGGGCGGAGCCAACCACGACGAGACCTACGGCTCCCACGCCACGGGCGTCGCCGTCGAAGTCGACCCTGTCACCGGCGATGTCAAGATCCTCGACGCCCTTTTGGTGTCGGACTGCGGGGTAGTCGTCAACCCGGCGGTGGTCGTCGGCCAGCACCAGGGCGGGTTCGCCCAGGGACTCGGCGCGGCCCTCTACGAGGAGATCCGCTACAACCCCGACGGCCAGCCCCTCAGCACGACGCTGCTCGACTACGCCATACCCACCGCCACTGACGTCCCGGTCCTGGCGGTGGTGCACCGGCCGACCCCCTCGGAGCTGCTCGGCGGCATGAGAGGCGTCGGCGAGGCGTCCATAATCGCCGCCCCCGCGGTGTTGGTCAGCGCCGTCGAAGACGCCCTCGCCCCCATCGGGGTGCGCCTCGATTCGACCCGCCTGCACGCCCGCTACCTGCGCGCCGCGGTACGGGCCGCCGGTTGGAGGCCGGATGCCGCGGCGTGGGCCACCGCCGAGGACCTCGGCCACATCCCTCGGACGTCGGCGCCGGCCTGACCGCGACTCAGACAGACCGGAGAGCCGCCCGGCGGGCGAAGAGCTCCTCGGCCGCTACCTGGGCATCGGCGCGCAGCGACGCCAGGTCGAAGGTGAGCGGCCGCCCGGAGCCCACCAGCTGGCGACCCTCCACCCACACGTCGCGCACGTCGGCACCCGTGGCCGAGAACACCAGGTGGGCGTGGGCGTTGAAGTCCGGCCCGTGGAGCAGGGGCGTGGTGTGCAGACCGGTGAGGTCGACCACGACCACGTCGGCGCTCTTGCCCGGTTCCAGGCTTCCGGTCACGTCGTCGATGCCGAGCGCCGCGGCCCCGTCGATGGTGGCCATGGCGAGCACGTCCCACGGGTCTCCGGCGGCCGGGTCGAGGGTCGTCACCTTGGCCAGCAGCGACGCGAACTTCATCTCCTCCAGAAGGTCCAGGTTGTTGTTCTCCTTCTCGCCGTCGCTGCCGAGACCGACCGTCACCCCCCGCGACCGCATGGCCGCGATGCGGGCCGGCCCCGATGCCAGTTTCATGTTGGAGCACGGGCAGTGGACCGCTGCGGTTCCGGTGCGGGCCAGCAGTTCGATCTCCCGGTCGTCGAGCCACACGCAGTGGGCGATCACGGTGTCCTCACCGAGTATCCCCCTGTTCCACATCACCTCGATGGGGCGCCGACCCCACCGCTTGAGTGATTCCTGCACCTCCCACACCGACTCGCTCGAGTGGGTGTGGATGCCCGTGGCGAACTCCTCGGCCATCGCTTTGGCCCCGGCGAAGCACTCGTCGCTGCAGTACATCAGGTGCTCGAGCCCGACCCAGGCCCGGACCCGGCCCCGGCAGCCGACCGCTTCGAGCAGCCGGCGGTTGGTGTCGAGGGTCTCGAAGTAGTCGTAGCCCTCCTCGTCGGCGACGTAGGGGACGAGCGTGGCCCGGATGCCGATCTCGTCGGCGGCCGCAGCCGAGCCCTCCATGTAGCGCCACATGTCCATGACCGATGTGGTGCCGGCCAGCACCGACTCGGCGTAGCAGAGCCGCGACGCCTGCGCCGCGATCTCGGGGGTGAGCGCCCGGTGGGCCGGGTCGACGTAGGACTTCAGCCATTCCCACAGGGCGAGGGACTCGGCGGTACCGCGCAGGAGCCCGGAGTGTAGATGGCAGTTGTGCAAACCCGGGATGACCACCCCGCCGGTGGTGTCGATCGCGGTCGCCCCTGCGGCCCGCCGGTCGGCGGCGACCAGGGCGGCGGGGCCGACGGCGACGATCGACGTCCCCTCGAACAGCACCGCGCCGGGGTCGAAAGCGACCCCCCGGCCGGTCATGGGCAGCACCACGCCACCGCTGAGCAGGGTGCTCACACCGGGTCTCCGGGAGTCCCCGCGCCGGTCGGGAGGTCCGGTCCGGCCAACCCGGCCCGGATGGCCGAACCCGCCGACGCCACGAGCTCGGCCGGGGCGGCTGAGGCCCCGACCGGCCAGAGCGCGATCTGGGCCAGCATTTCCGACACGTGGGGATACTCCCGGAGGCCCGGGTTCGGGTCAAGTGAACGCTGTGTTACCGGACCCGCTTGGTAACCCATCGGGGACGCCACCGGCGTTCTCGTCGCTCGCCCGGCTCGGCCCGCCACCGGCGGACGGCGCCAGTCCCGTGCCGTTCTACACCTTCGCGGCACGGGCCGCTCTTGGCACGATCCCCCCAGTCGGTTGCATCCAGCGGTGGTCGTACACGCGAGCCCCGACACCAACACCCTCACCGCGGCGGTCGATGTCGAGCACGTAGACGGTGCGGGCCTCGTCGTCGATCCGGTGCCGGACGCCGAACTCGCCCCGACGGGCCCGCCACTGTCCCTCAAAGGGCTTGCGCAGCGGCGCTCCCACTCGGCAGGGTCCTCCGACAGCGGCCCGACGACGAACTCGATGCACGTCGCGGCGGCCGACTTGGGCAGGTGCTCGGGCAAGGCGCCGCGCCGCGCTCTTGGCCACGACGACCCCGAAGCGCACCGGCGACTACGGGCGCTGGCGTCGGGTGACGAGGTCTCGCACCCCTCCCTAGTCGAGCACCTCTCCTGCGGCGACGTCCGCTCCGGCCGCCCGCAGGCGGTCCTGGGCGTCGGGGTCGGCGATCAACTCGAGGGTGGCCTCGATCGACTCGAAGTCGTCGGCGGCGACGGGCACCACGTACTCGCGCCCACTCTTAGCTCAGTGATCAGAACCCGCTCGTGGGTGGCTGCCACTCTTCGGCGATCTCGAAAAGTCGGGCCTTGACCTCGGACAGCGGCAACGTGCCCATCGACCAGGATTACAGTCCGACTGGTGTCGATCGGGCTCTCGCCGGGGCGGGCGCAAGGTGCCCTACGAGGCGGGTCACGCCGGCGCGGTGGAGACCGACCCAAAGCTCTTCAAGGCGGCGCTGGTGCATACATTGCATCAGCGGGTGGAGGGTGTTGTGATAGTCCTGGACCTCGACTCTGGCCTGTCCGGCAGGGCGCGGGTAACGCTCCCGACGTACTGGACGACCCGGCTGCGCCGCGAGATCGGGAAGGCAGGAACAAGGTGTCGAGGCGCCATTGGGAGATGAAGATGAGCCGCTGTCACGCCGCGTTCCCATCTCGATGCTCGAGCCTCTCGGCGATCCAGACCTTGATGACCGATTGACGGGTCACGCCAAGGCGCTTGGCTTCTCGGTCGAGCTGTTCGATCATCCAGGCGGGGAAGTCCACGTTCACCCGCCGTTGCTCCAGGCCGGGGCGCTGCACAGCCGAAAGGTCCAGGGCTGACGTCACATCCTCGCCGGCATCGAAGCGCTCGTCGAACTCCTCAGTGCTCATCTTGGTCATAGATCCTTACCTCTTCGCTCCGAGAGCGTCGTACCGAGATGATCCGGACCCGCAGGTCACGGTAGGTGACCACCGGCCACGTTCGCTTCCACCACCGTGGTGTCGGCCCGGGCCCGGTCCAGGCGGACCAGCTTGGACTCGGCCGCTTTGGCCAACAGCGCCTCGTTCAGCTCATCGATGACCCTCGTCCCGCAGCGCGAGGTGATCTTCATCAGCGTGGTCGGATGCGGCACCGGCGCGTCGAGGGGGATGCGGCAGAACCGTCTCCACGCGATCGAGTCCGACACCTCCCCACACAGCGTCTCGAAGCCGAGCTGTAGCGGAACCGGAGGAACATCAACCGCAGATAGGTCTCCATCGGGATCGACGGTCGCCCCCGCCGGGCGTCAAAGAACGGACCGAACGGCTCGAAAAACCTCGGTTCGTCCAACAACCGGTCGATCTCCGCCAGTCCCGACGGCAGCCGCAACGCCGCTTCCGGCAAGATCGCGTCCCACAAGGTCGGCGCAGCATTTATGGTACGAAGCATGATGGCCCGGATCCCTTCTCGCACAAGGGGTTCGGGCCATCATCTCAACACTCGACCCCAATCAGGGGGATCCCCGAAACCAAAATCCCTTGCCCTACAATGGATTCTCCTCTGACTTTTTCAGGGCGAAGTAGCTAGGGGACCTAACCTACGAAGATGAGGGCCGGGCGGCCGCCGAAGGTCGACTCGAGGCGGTTGGCGGCTCATATAGCGATAACGGGGCGCTGTGGCTGGTGACACCGCCCGACAGCAGGCGGTGTTATCTGTTGCCACGTCGTCGATTGACAAACCGTCGTACCTTGGCCTATAATCGAACATACGTACGACTCAGCCGTTTTATGGCTGGGATCGGATCGTCGACTTCGAAGCCGGCCTGGAATGACTGTCTCCTGTCTGTTGGGGTGTTCCGGTGTGCCGTGATCTCGAAGCTCTTCGACAATCGATGTGCCAGTACGGCGAATCCTTCGATGCCGCCTCGCTGAGCCCGGCTGAGGCCGGCCACGTCGTGAAGCTGTGCGCGGCCATCGAAGCGTCGGCCGCGGCATTGAAGTCCCTGGCTGCGGCCCGGCTGGCCGAAGGTGGCTCATGGCGCCACGAGGGCTACCAGTCACCTGAGGAGCAGCTGGCCGACCGCACCGGCGTCGGCACCGGTCAGGCCCGGCGAGCCCTCCAGACCGCCAAACGGCTTTCCGATCACCCCCAAGTGGCTCAAGCAGCTGCGCTCGGCGAGCTGTCGGCCTCTCAGGCCGAGCTCATCGCCATAGGGGCCGAAGCCGACCGATCCAAGACCAAGGACCTGATCGACAAGGCCAAGAGCTCGTCCCTCGGTGAGCTACGCGACGAGGTGGCCCAGGTCCGAGCCCACCGCACCGACCTCGAGGCACAGCGGCGGCGTATCCACGAGGCCCGGAAGCTGCGCAGCTTCACCGACCTCGAAGGAGCGTGGCGGCTGGCCGTCTCGGGCAACGTCGAGGATGGCATGACCCTCACCCGCTTGCTCACCCCGGTCCGCCAGCGGCTCAACCGGCTCCGACGCGACGCCGGCCAGGCACTGCAAACGTTCGAACAGCTCGATTACGACGCTCTGATCACCGTGGCCCGCATCGCCTGCGGTCACGACAGCGACCTGTCGCTCGCCGACCTGCTCGACCTCGGGCTGTTCCCCCACCACGACGGGCTCGCCGCCGACGGCCTCCGCGAGGCTGCTGGCCCTGAGCCGAAGTCGCCCGGCGGCCGGGCCGACCAACCCTCGTCCGCTCCTCCCCACCGGAGAGACCCGAGCTCGACGGCTGGGCCGACCAACCCTCATCCCCTCCTCCCCACCGGACCGACCCGAGCTCGACGGCCGACGACCTGGGCCGCCCCGCCCGACCCGAACCGGCGAGCGCCCCGGCCACCCGACCTGGCGGCCTCGGTCTCGACATCCGCTCACTCCGCCGACACGGCCACGCCGCTCCCTTTCCCGACCGACCCGCCGCCGGCCTGTCCACGCGACGCCGACGAGTGCCCTCCCCTCATGGCCCGCACCTCCGAGATTCTCGACCGGCCGGCCGCCCGGCCGGGACCAACTGGGCAGCCGGCCCACCGGTCACCCAAGCTGGTCGGTCGACCCATCAACATGATCATCCGGGTCGATCTCGACACTCTGCTGCGCGGCGTTCCCATCGAGGGTGAGTTGTGCGAGATTCCTGGCGTCGGGCCCATACCGGTGTCGCTGATCCACGACCTGATGGCCAACGGACTGCTGTTCATCTCGGCTCTGCTCACCAAGAGCCAGCAGGTCGTCGGCGTGTACCGCCAGAGACGACGCCCCGACGCCCACCAGCGGACGGCGTTGGACTTCCTCTACCCCACGTGCGCGGCGGCTGGCTGCGACCGGCGAGCCGGGCTCGACTACGAACACCGAGAGGACTGGGCCAAGACCTCCTACACCGTCTACGACCTGATGGACCGGCTGTGCTGGTTCCACCACCAGCAGAAGACCCACCACGGCTGGAAGCTCACCGAAGGAAGCGGCAAACGGGCTTTCGTCCCTCCCGGCGACCCCCGCCACCCCGACCAGGACGAAGCCATCCCCCGTCCCGAGCTTCCAGCCGCCCCGACAGATTGGCCCAGCGGCTGACGACGACCACCACCTCGCCCCTCCCTCACCGTCTCCGTGTCGGGTCCCACCGAGCATGACGCCGAGACCAGAGATATTGCGGGTCCGTGCCTCACGCCCGAGGTCCTCACTACGTCACGGGCAGCGGAGCGTCACCGGTCCCCGAATGCGGTCTGCGAGGCGCGCCAAGTGGCCTCGCACCTGGCCGAGCTGCGCACCGCGGCCGGTCCTTCGCAGCGCGAAGTTGCCAAGCGGGCCGGGGTGGACCAGGCCGACCGTGCGGTCTGCCAAGACCGCCGCTGTCGCCAAGACCGCCGCTGTCGCCAAGAGGACCGCATGAGCTGGAAATCCGACTGCGCTCGGTGTCCTCTGGCGCGCCATGGCGGTTGACCAGCGCCTGGTTCGCACGGTCGAGATTTCTGGGACATCTGGACCGGGTGGTCGCATTGAGTAGGCGGCCCGCCCATGCGCGGCCCTATGCAGAGCCGCCTACCCGCACGTATGGTGGCGTCGAGTGTTCGTGGTCATCGGCCCGAGGTGAAGGGGAACCTCCGCCACTAAAATCGGCGTCAGGTCAGAGTTAGAGCAGCTCGGCAGCCAGGTCCGCGACGCGGGATCGTTCGCCTTGAGTGAGCACGAGATGCCCGAAGAGGTCCTGTCCTCGGAACCGTTCGGCCAGGACGCTCATCGCCGAGGTCCGCTCCGAGACGAACGGGTTGTCGATCTGTGACACGTCGCCGACGAAGACGATCTTCGATCCCTCGCCGGCCCGGGACAGGATGGTGAGCAGCGTCAAGGGTGCCTCGAGGTTCTGCGCCTCGTCGACGACCACGAACGTGCGGTGGAGCGAACGACCCCGCAGGTAGGTGATGGGCTGCATGTCGATGCGCCCGGCGTCCACCAGGGCTTCGAGGTCCTTGCGGGCTTCGGTCCGCGATCTGTCGTCGCGCAGAGTCGTCATGACGTCCTCGACGGTGGCGAACCACGGGGCCAGCTTCTCGGCCAGGTCCCCGGGCAGGAAGCCGACCTCCTGGTGGCCGACCGCGATCATGGGTCGGATGATCATCAGCTGGTCGTACCGCTTGGCCGCCGGTTCCAGCACCTGCTCCAAGCCCGCCGCTATGGCCAGCAGGCTCTTACCCGTGCCGGCCTTCCCGGACAGCCCCACCACGGCCACCTCGGGGTCGAGGAGCAGGTCGAGCGCGAAGCGCTGCTCCTTGGAACGGGGCCGCAGTCCCCACGCCTCGAGATGGCCGGGCACTACCCGGATGCTGTCGACGGTGCGCCGTATCAGCACCGATTGACGCCCGGCGGTCATTACCGCGAACTCGTTGACCGACACCTCCTCCAACCCGGTTGCATCGTCGGGGTCGAGCGCGGCCAGATCGATCTCCCGCTCGGCGTAGAGGTCGTCGATCAAGCCCGCGGTCGCCTTCACGTTCGACCAACCCGGCTGGGCCTCGGTGTGGAAGCCGCGGCGGGTGTGGCGGTACTCCTCGGCCTCCATGCCCAACGCCGCCGCCTTGATCCGCAGGTTCACGTCCGCGGAGACGAGCTTCACCCGCCGAGTGCCGTCAGCCAGGCCGAGAGCGGCGGCCAGGATCCGGTTGTCGGACTTGGCCACGTCCAGGCCCAGCTTGGACACCTTCTCCAGCTGAAGACCGTTGAGGACGACCCGCAAGGTACCGCCTTGGGCGAGAGGCACGGGACGCTCGAGGCTGCCGCCGGGAGCGGAGAGGCGCAACCCCTCGAGCAGACGAGAAGATCGACGGGCCGCCTGACCCAGCGTGTCCAGGCGCCCCTTGTGATTGTCGAGCTCCTCGATGACTCTCAACGGCAGGACGACGTCGGCGCCCGGGAACGCAAATATCGACTCCGGGTCCGCGAGCAGGACCGACGTGTCGAGCACGACGATCGTCGCCCCGGCGGCGCCCACGGCTGAGCGGTCTGCGGCCCCAGCACCCACCTCCTCGAACGGATCGACGGTTGGCTCGGCGGTTGAAGTCACAGAGATGGCCCTTTCTCTCTACGGAAGGATCCGCAAGCTCCGACAGCGGGCTGGTGGCGCCTGGATCGCTATCGTCGGGGCGCCGACCCGAAGAGATCACCGCCCGGCAATACTCACCCGGCGCGGCAACCGCACGTACCTGGTCACCAGCCCGACCCTAGAGGTCCCCGCCGCCGTAGCGGGGGACCCCAATGCGCCTCGCTGCCGTTCCACCGGTGACCACGAACACGCGGTGGATCTCCCACCTCCCAGCCCGTGACCTACTCCAGTGGCCCTAACTCTCATCCGCAGTGAGAATCTCCATGACCTCGGACGCGGTCCAGCGGAGCTGGCGCCGAGGCCCGACAGGGCTCGGACGCAGAATCCCCAGCTCCTCGAGCTGTCGGAGAGAGGTCAGAGCCGCGGGGCGGGTCACGCCTAGCCGCCTCTCGACCATGATGGCCGTCAACACCGGCTGCTCGAACGCCAGATCGACCAGCCGGTTGGCCTGGCCCCTGGTGGCGGCGCGGACAGTGTGCCGGTACCGTTCCCTGAGATCGGTGAGGCGTTCGGCGCGAGCTACAGCGTCGGCGGCCTGAGTGGCCACGGCCTCCAGGAACAAGGCGAGCCAGGCGTCGAAATCGCCGGCCTCGCGGACCATCTGGAGCGCGTCGTAGTACCTCGTCCGGCGGCGTTCGAAGTACGGCGAGAGATACAGGAGCGGAGCCGGCAGACGGTCTCTGATAACCAGAAAGAACACGACTAGGAGCCGCCCCAACCGACCGTTCCCGTCGAGGAAGGGGTGAATGGTCTCGAACTGATAATGGATCAGGGCCGCCTGTACGAGCACCGGCAGCTGTGGGGGGTCGTGCACGAAGCGCTCCAGATCATCGAGGAGAGGTTGGACCTCGCTAGCAGGGGGCGGCACGAAGACGGCCGTGTCGATGGTGTCGCCCGGAGCACCGATCCAGTTCTGGCTCGATCTCAACTCCCCTGGTTGGCGCTCGCGACCGCGTACACCAGCCAGGATGGTCGAATACATCTCCCGGATGAGCCGGGTGCTGAGCGGAAGTGTCGCCAACCGTTCGAGTCCCGTTTCCATCGCCGCGATGTAGTTGATGACCTCTTCCACATCGGCGTCGGGTGGCCGGTCGCTGGCCTCCGCGTCGAAGATGTCGCCGAGCGAGGCCCGCGTCCCTTCGATTCGAGTTGAGGCGACCGCCTCCCGGCGCAGGTAGGGCCCGACCAGCAACTGGGGCTCAGGGAGTAGCCGGCCGGCACCGGCGAGACGACCTAGAGCAGCTTCGGCGTCTGAGAGCAACACCACATTGACCGCCGAGACGGCCAGATGGCGCGGTATCGGCCTGGGAAAGTAGGCAACGTATCCGTGGGGCCCAGGGGTGCGTTGGGCTCGACCGAAGGCCGTCTCCTCGTAGCGTGCCGGGTCCATTAGGCGAGACTAGGCGACTATTTAGTTAGCGGCCAACATCTTTAGACTCGTTACTCGTCTCGTAACCCTGCTTCACAGTGGGCCTGTAGAGCCCTCCCCTTGCGAAGCTCTCCGAAGTCGGACCGCACTCAAGTTAAGAAGACGGAGGTCAACTTTAGACTCGGACCCTGTCCAGAAAGTCTGCTTCACATTCGGCTTGAGCTTTCGCCGGGGGCCGTTACGCGATTACGAGTGGTTGACGGCGGGCTCCGACTTGCTCAGCTGCATCCGAGCGCCACGCGGCGGTTCGCCCACTCATCGACCCGGCGCACGTCGTCCTCGTCTACCCGAAAGCTCACCATGGTCGTCATACGCCAATGCTTTCACGTCATACAGATGAGATTGGGAGAAGACCGCCTTCTCTAGTCGGGCCAGACGCTCGGAGGCGGTCGCGCTTCCCGCCTGCTCCTCGGTACGCAGTCGATCTACGGCCCATACCCGGATGAGGGTGGAGACCGGGCAGGTTCGCCTCGTCGGCGGCGCGCTGGAGTCGTGTGTGCTCCTCGGGAGAAAGGCGAACCGATACGACTGTTGCCCGTCCGAGGTTGGGTCGGCTGACCTGGACGTGCTCGGGCAGCTGGTCGGGCACCTCGTAGTTCTCTGCGGCCGCCCCTCCTCAGCTAGTGGGTAGCCGACCACCCGGAGTGAGTGGCCGCTTCGGCTCGCCGGGTCGGGCCGAAGCCAGACCGCGTGATCCTCCACGACCGCTTCGTTGGCCGGGGATGCTTCGACGGCATGGCGCGTGCGTATGTAGTCAGCGCGCTTGCTCCAGTCGACCCGAGTCGGTGCCGCTGGGTAGTTTCTCACGCAAAATGCGACCGGTTTGAAAGATGGGGTCACGGCGGTGACGCCGTCGGTCGGCCGGCTGGAAGTGATGTTCGGAGGATTCGGCTCAGCAATCAGCGAGGGCGCGTAGAGCCGAGCAGATGAGATTCCGACCAGAGGGACCGAGGGCACCCAGTCGAGTCGTGAGCAGGCCTTTTGGGACGGCCGCCATATTGTCGAAGGTGGCGACACTGTCGTGGTCGACCCCTTGCTCTGGGCCAACCGGAATACACGTTGGAATACGTCGAATGGTGCTTGTGATGGGAGCCACCACGATGTTGTTGAGAACGGGTATCGCCTCATTGCGTGACACGACGAGGACCGGGCGGCGCTTGTCGTTGGGCGCTTCCAGGAGCCAGAGTTCTCCTTGGGCTACCAAGGCTCGGCTTCGGTCATGGCAATCGCGTTGGCTAGAGCAAGTTGGTCGTCATCGGCTGACTGGGGGAGCTCCTGGTAGGACCCGGCGATTGAGCCGCCGTCCTCAGCCCGTCGAACGGCGTCGGCGAGGCGTACGACCGCGGCTCGGACCACAGCCGAGCGGTTGTCGCCGATCCCGGCTGCTACGAGTTCGTCCAGGAGTCCGATCTCCTCCTCGCTGAACCGGGTCGGTACGGGGGTTGTCATACGCAGTAGTATACAGATCGTAGAACAGGCGGGTGTCGGGTCTCGACCGGTGGGCCGGTCAGGGCCGGTTCGCTCGGATCACCGATAGGGGGGCAGCCGATCGCCGGGTCGCCGACTCGCCCACCCTGGCATCGTCAGGTGCCCGGCGATGCGGGCCGATCGGCGGTGAGATCGGGGATGAGACCCCGCCGGCGGGCGTCGTCCTTTAGGTCCGCCGGCAGCGCCCGGGCGTCGAGCACGAGGCCGTCGATCTCCACGTACCAGGCGTAGGGATGCCGCTCGAGCAACTCCCGCCGGCACAATCGTGGCTCGAGCTCGGCCAGCAGCTCAGGCTCTTCGGCTGGCTCGTAAAAGGCCGCCCCGCCCCACCGCGTCGGGGAGCACCTCGGTACGGGCCAATGCGCTCGAGACCAGCGGGCGACGGCGCCGTATATACCGGCGGAGGGCCTCGGACTCCGGCGCGCCGACCGCCAGTTTGACGATTGCCGATGAGTCCAGATAGATCGCTGCCATCAGCGATCGTCTAATCGAAGACGGCGCAGCGCGGCCGACGGCGTCTCGACACCGTCTGCAAGGACGAGCGGCTCGGGCAGGTCATCGAGATCCGCGGTGGCAGGGTCGATCCCCCCGCGGCGCGCATCTGCTGCAACGGCGTGCCTGCCGGTAGAGGGCAAAGCAGCGCCACGGCGCGGCCTCGGTCGGTGATCTCAACAGTTTCGCCCTGCTCCACCAATCTAAGTAACGCGCTGGCCCGCTGGCGCAGTTCTCTGACACCGACCGAGGTCATGTATTACTCGCAGCACCTACGATGCGAGCGGGCGAGCCGGCCGGCTCCCCCGTGAAGGTCCACGAGTGGTCTGCGGCGCCCCGGCGCCCGGCGCCCGACGCCCGACCCGACGATGACCGCCGCCGCGGCGGGTCTAGACATCCCACGGTTGTAAATGTCAAGCGGCCCGGGTGATTTTCTGTTCGGTCCGGTGGGCCCAGGCGATGTTCTCGTTGTAGAGGCTGTGGTGGTCGAGGCAGCCATGCAGGATGCCTACGAGACGGTTGCCGAGGGCTCGGAGGGCGGCGTGATGGGTGTCACCGGCGGCCCGGTGGGTGTCGTAGAAAGCGCGG
>JAGWSF010000008.1 GCA_028876385.1 Acidobacteriota bacterium
CCGGCGTCCAACGACATGCCCAGCATCCGCTGGTCGCCCAACTGGCGCCGTAACTCCGCCCACGCGTTGGCGTCCAGGTCGTTGACGGCGATGACCTCCAGAGCTGCACGGTAAGCGACGGTCGAGGGGCTATCTGGCACGGTACCTCCCAGGCGATTTGATGTCCTCGCCCAGGCGCCCGGCTCGACCGCCACGAACACTCCCGTAGCGGGGTCGCTCCCCAGTGGTTGATATCCACCCGAACGCGCCCGTCGCGACCAGAACCGAGCCTAGTCACCCGGGCCACGACGCCGGGCCATCAAGCCGGCTGGCCATCGGTACAGGAATCACCTCAGGCACTTGGGCAGCGAGTTGCACTGCGTATACTCCGCTGGCAATGCGTGGGCCCGCGGTTCGCCCGACTGGACGGCTCAGTGGCGAGAAGTCCTCGTCGGGCACCGGAGCGGCGCCGGGGTTGACCCCGCCCGGGCGAGCCGTTGCGGTGGCATCGGTGGTGGTCATGGGGCAGGGCTACGTCGGGCTGCCCCTGGCGGTGCGGGCGGCGGAGGCGGGCCACCACGTAATCGGCTTCGACGTCGACGGGGAGCGGGCCCGGCGGCTGGCGGCGGGTGAATCCTTCGTCGGCGACGTCACGAGCCAGCGCCTCCGGGCCGCGCTCGGCACCGGAAGGTACCGCCCTACCGCCAGCGCCGCGGAGCTGCCGGGCTTCGACGTGGGGATAATCGCCGTCCCGACGCCCCTCAAAGCCGGAGCCCCCGACCTGGCCGACGTCGCAGCCGCGGCACGGACCCTCGGCGAGCGGCTGCGGCCGGGTGCCTGCGTGGTACTCGAGTCCACCACCTACCCGGGTACGACCGAGGAGGTCGTCGGTCCCATCCTGGAGCAGGTGTCGGGCCTCAGAGTCGGCCGGGACTTCCATCTCGGCTACAGCCCGGAGCGCATCGATCCCGGCAACGCCGCCTGGGATATAGCCACGACTCCAAAGCCCGTCTCGGGGGTGGACGCCGCCTCGCTGCAATCCGTTCAGTGCTTCTACGACACCATCGTCGACCAGACGGTCGCCGTGTCGGGGACCCGGGAGGCCGAGCTGGCCAAGCTCATCGAGAACACGTTCCGGGCCGTCAACGTCGCCCTCGTCAACGAGATCGCCACTTTCGCCCGGGACCTCGACGTGGACATCTGGGAGTCGATAGAAGTGGCGGCGACCAAGCCATTCGGGTTCATGCGCTTCGATCCTGGTCCCGGGGTCGGCGGCCACTGCCTGCCGGTCGACGCCGGATACCTGTCATGGCGGGTACGTGAGCGGTCCGGCCGACCGCTGCGCCTCGTGGACACCGCCAACGACATCAACGGCCGGATGCCAGGCTACGTGGTGGGCCGCTTGACGGCGGCGCTCCACGAGCGCGGTATAGAGGTCGAGGGCAGCCGCATTCTCCTCCTGGGCCTGGCCTACAAAGAGGAAAGCGGTGACACCCGCGAGTCGCCAGCGGTGGCGGTGGCCGAAGCACTCGTGGCCTTGAGAGCCGATGTGAGCGCCGCCGACCCCCACGTCGACGGCGGCGTGGAGGTGGCCGGTGTCCGTAGGGTCGAGCTCGGTCCCGAGGAGATCAGTGACGTCGATGCCGTGGTCCTGCTCACCGCACACCGTGCCTTCGACCTCGACCTGGTCGCGTCCCGGGCGTCGTTGGTCTTCGACGCCCGTGGGCGTCTGCGGGGACCGAACATCGAGCGCCTGTGATGCACCGGAGGCAACGTGCCCGCCGCATCGGCGGTGACGTGAAGATGCGGGCGCCACGGAGGTGCCGGTCGTGACCGACCTGGCGGCGCCGAGGCTCGGCCTGCGGCCCGGCCCCCGAGGGGCCGCGTCGCCCACCGGGACTCCCCAGGTCCTGCTCATCACCGAGAGCGGATACCCCTACCAGTTCGGGGGCGTCAGCACCTGGTGCCGGCTGCTCGTCGAGGGCCTGCCCGAAGTCGACTACGGGGTGCTCGCCATCACCGGGGACCCCGACAGCGAAGCCATCTTCGACCTGCCCGCCAACGTGACCTCCGTGTTCAGAGTGCCGCTGTGGGGGACCCGGGAAGCCCTCGAGGTCCGTCACGATCTCGGCCTGCGGGACCTGCGCCGCGCCCGGCGCGGTGCCGACGATGACGCCGTGGCGGCCCGCGTGGTGCCGGCGTTCGGCCGGTTCGTCGACGCTCTCCTCGCCGCCGCCGCCGATCCCGTCGAGCTCGCCGGGACCGTCAACGCCTTGTACGAGGCCTTCCTGGACACCGATTTCGACACCGCCATGCGCAGCCGTCCGGTGTGGGAGACGTTCGCCGCCGCCGCCCAAGCGGCCTTCCCGGTCGCCGCCGGGCGGGCCGGATACCCCGACGCCCCGCTGCGCCTGTCCGACGTCGTCACCGGGTTGCACTGGGTCCATCACTGGCTCCTGCCGCTGGCCCGGCCCCTGCCGGCAGTGAAGGTGGCGCACGCCACCATGGCCGGCGCCAGTGCGCTGCCGGCCGTCGCCTTGAAGCTGCACCACGGGGCGCGCTTCGTGTTCTCCGAGCACGGCATCTACCTGAGGGAGGCCTACCTCCGCGAGGCCTCCGGTCGCGGGAGCCTGTTCCTCAAGTTGCTCACCCTGGGATTCGCCCGCCGTACGTCGGAGCTCAGCTATGCCATGGCGGACGCCATGACCACCTGCTGCGACTACAACCAGCGGTGGGAGTCCCGCATCGGCGCCTCCCCGGAGCGGGTCGTCACCGTCCATTACGGTCTCGACCCGCAGACCTACCCCTTGCACCCCCGTGGCGGTGCGGGCGCACCGGTGGTCGCGTGGGTCGGGCGGATCGATCCGATCAAGGATCTGCACACTCTGCTGCGGGCCGCGGCCGTGGTGCACCAGGCCCGCGGCGACGTGGTCTTCCGGCTGTACGGGGCGCCGCCGGCCGGCGGTGACACCTACTACCAGGAGCTGCTCGAGCTGCGCGGCAGCCTCGGCCTCGACCTCGTCGTGGAGTTCGCCGGGTTTGCGTCGGACCCGCGGTCGGCCTACGCATCGGCCGACGTGGTGGTGCTGAGCAGCGTCTCCGAAGGTTTTCCGTTCTCCACCCTCGAGGCGATGCTGTCGGGCAAGCCGGTGGTGGCCACGTCGGTGGGCGGTCTCGGCGAGCAGCTCGGCGACTGTGGGCGGCTCGTGGAGCCCCGGAACCCCGTCGCTCTGGCCGAGGCCTTGCTGGATACGCTCGCTGATCCCGACGCCGCCGCCCGGATGGGCAGCCGGGCCCGTGAGCGGGCCAAGGCGTGCTTCGACCTGGGCGTGCAGAACAACCGCATCCTCGCGCTCTACGCGGATGAGGCCCGGGTCGGGCGGGGCGATGCTCCGGCCGCCGAGCCGGCGCCGGCCGCCGCCCCGGCGCCCGGTGCCGGGGCGGCCTCGGGTGGCCGACGAAGCGCCACCGCGGCGGTCGAGGACGACCTGGACGAGTTGGCGCGGCACGTCGCCGGCATCGTCGCCCACCCCGTCGACGGCCTGGAGGTCGCCACCGTCATCGAAGCCGACGGCATCAACGACGCCGTGGCGGCCGGCCGCTACGGCGCCGGGGACGTCTTCGAGCTCGGTGAAGAGATCTTTCGCCGGTTGGTGGCCGACCGGCCGCCCGTAGCGCTGCGTCCCCACGACCTGGCCCCGCCGGCGCGAGGAGGGAGACGGACGCCAGAGCTCGGGCGGGGATTGCTCGTCCTGCTGCCTGCCGCGGTCGTGCTGCTCATCGCCCACTTTCTCGCCGCCGTACCGGGATGGACGCCTGGTACCGGCCGCGCCCTGATGGTCGGTGTGACGGCGAGCGTCGTGGTCAGCAACGCCGTGCTGATGGGAATGGTCAGGCGCAGCTCTCTGCTGATCGGATGCGGGCGCCGGCTCGGAACCCGCCGATTCCTCTGGCGGGTCAGCTGGGTGGCCGCCCTGACCCTGCTGTCCGGCGAGGCCATCGGTCTCCTCGTCGCCGCCCGCTTGGGGGGCGTCCCGGGGCCCGAGCTGACGACCTTCGCGCTGTCGTTCTCCGGGCTCGCGGCGTTCTGGCTCGCCAGCGCCGGGTTCCTGATCCTGGACCGCGGTGACGAACCGGGGGCGGTGGTGGTGGCGGCGGTCGGCGTCGGGGTCCTGGTGGACCGCGTTCTCGCCGCGGGAAGCTCGCGCCACCTCGAGATCGCCATCGGCGTCGCCTACCTGGTCGCCCTCGGAGCCATGGGAGTTCGGGTCAGCCGGCTGCTCGGCCGCGACGATGCGGCGCAGGGCGCCTACCGGCAGCCGCGGCCGTCCTACGTGATCGACGAAGCGCTGTCCTACGGGGCCTACGGCGGCCTGCTCATGGCCCTGCTGCTCGGACCGAACCTGCTGACGGGGTTCGTCGGGGTGTCGGGCACCGTGTCGGCGGTCGACTTGAGCACCGTCGAGGCCGGAATGACGCTCGCGCTCGTTCCTCTCATGGTCTGCGTCTTCGTCGGCGACGACGCCGTCAAGGGCTTCTGGGAAGCCATGTGCGCGACGCTCTCGCGCCGGGGACCGGAGGAGTCGGACGCGTTCTGCGTCGAGCTCCGCCGGTGGCACGCCTCTCGGCGCGTTCGCTACGGCGCGCTGGTGGCGGCCATCAGTGCGCTGTGCGTACCGGCGGCGTGGCTCCTGGCCGGCACTACTGCGCTGCACGAGCTCGGGGTCGGTTCCCGGAGCCTGTTCGTCACGGCCTTCGTGGTCAGCCTGGTGGCTTACCTCCTGCTGGCGAGCGCGCAGTTCGACTCGGCCACCATGCTGACCCTCGCCCATCCGCAGCCGGCCGTCCGCTCGCTGGCGGCCGGCGTGCTCGTCGCGGTAGTCGTGGCGGCCGCCACGTTCCCCCTGCGCTACCCCGAGGTCGGACTGGTGGCGCTGTTGGCGGGCACGGCGACGGCCGCCCTCGCCGCCCGCGGCGGCGGTCGTCGCTTCCTGGGCGATCTCCCCGCCCGCCTGGTCCGGTCGATGTGACCGGCCGCCACGTCGTGATCACCGGTGGTATGGGCTTCCTCGGCAGCCACCTGGCCGACGCGTTCGTCCTGGCCGGAAGCAACGTGACGGTGATCGACGACCTGTCGACCGGTCACCTGGGGAACGTGGCCCACCTGCAGGACCATCCCCGCTACCGCCAGATCGTCGCCGACGTGCGCGACGCGGCGAGCCGGGAGGTGATGGAGCGCCAAGCCGACCTGATCGTCCACATGGCGGCCGCGGTCGGGGTGCGCCAGACCATGGAGAACCCGGTGGAGACCATCGACACCAACGTGGCGACGACCACCGCCGTCCTCCAGGCGGCGCGGACCCGGAACGTCAAGGTGCTGCTGGCGTCGACTTCTGAGGTCTACGGCAAGTCGACGAGGATCCCCTCCTCGGAGGAGGACGACATCGTCCTCGGACCCCCGTCCCATCTCCGCTGGTCGTACGCCGCGTCCAAGTTCACCGACGAGCTGATGGCGCTGGGCTGCTTCAGGCAGTTCGGCCTGCCGGTCGTGATCGCGCGCTTCTTCAACGTGACCGGACCCAGGCAGAGCGAACGCTACGTGCTGCCCCGATTCGCCGCGGCCGCGCTCGCCGGTCAGGTGCTCGAGATCCACGGCGACGGCGCCCAGACCCGGAGCTTCACCCATGTCGCCGACGCCGTCCGGGCCGTCATGCTGCTCGCTGAGAGTGCCGATGCCGTCGGCGAGGTCTTCAACATCGGCACGCCGAACGAGGTGAGCATCGGGGATCTGGCCCGCCGGGTCATGCGTGCCGTCGGCGTCGTCTCCGAGCGCGAGATCTCCGAGCGGTGCCGGCTCATCCCCTACCGCGACGTCTACGGCGACCGCTTCGACGACTTCCAGCGCCGGGTCCCCGACGTGTCGAAGCTGGCCTCGTGGACGGGCTGGCGACCCGAGCACGACCTCGACGCGACGATAGGCGACGTGATCGCCGGTCTCCGATGAGCGCTCCCGCGCCGACCACCGCCGGCGGCCGGCCGACCAGCCCTGGCGGGCGGCCGGCCAGCGGTCGACTTCCCGGCGGGCTATGAGGCGGTGGGCCGCCCGGCGCGGTACTCCGCTCCGATTGGGCGTGCCGGCCTACGAGTACCCCGGGGGGACGCTGTGGTCGGCGATGGCCGCTCTGCCACCCGGGTCGCTGGTGGTCGTCGATCCGGCCGACGGTCCGGGCGCGGCGGCGGACCCCACCTACGTCACCGCCGTCGACCGCCTGAGGAGGCACGGCGTCGACGTACTCGGCTACGTGACCACCGGATACGGGCGGCACAGCGCCGATCAGATGATCGGGCAGGCGACGAGCTACCAGCGCTGGTACGGGCTCACCGGGATCTTCCTCGACCAGACGCCGTCGTCGTCGTCGTCGAACCGGGCCATCGTGGCCACCGCCGAGCACCTGCGGGCGGAGCAGATGCAGGTGGCCATCAACCCCGGCCAGCCCGCCATCGACCCCGGGGACGCCCACATGGCCGACCTGGTCGTGACCTTCGAGGGTTCTCTGGCCTCCTACCGGCGGGCACGATTCCCCCGGTGGATGTCCGAATTCCCGGCCGAGCGGTTCTGGCACCTGGTGTACGACGTCGGCGACGTTGCCTCGATGCGCGACGTGCTGCGCGGCGCGGCGCGACAACGGGCCGGCGTGGTGCTCGTGACCGATGCCGGGATGCCCAACCCTTGGGGGCGGCTCCCGGCCTACTGGGACGACGAGCTGGCTGTGGTGAGCCGGACCTTTACGGCGCGTTGAGGGCGGCTATTTCGGCCTCCCACAAGCCGCCGGGCGGCATGGCGTCGTAGGGGTTGGCGCCGGCGAGGGTCGTGATGAAGACGTTCCCGACGCCGCGGGCGCGGGCCAGGGCCACGTCGTTGCGCATCGGGGTGACGCCGGCCGACGCGTAGACGATGTTCCAGAAGCGCGACGGCGCATAGGCCGCGGTCCACGCCGGTGGCGTCGCCGCCGCGTAGGACGCCTCGGTGCCCTCGAAGTCGCAGACGATGTCGGCGTCGGCCATGTAGGGCCGGGCGGTGCCGGTCCCGGGGTTGAGCACGACCGTGGTGCCGAGCACCCCGGGGCCGGTCATGTCCTTGACGTAGCGGTAGAGCCGGCCGTAGTAGGCGTCGGGCGCGGCGAGCGTCGGGTCCGTCGACGCGTTGTCGAAGAAGATGCCGTCGACGCCGTACCACGAGTACCAGTGCTGCACGTTGGCCTCCGCGCTGGCCAGGCTCACCCGCCCGTAGCTCGTGTCGACATAGCCGAACACCGCGACGCCGGCGTGCCGGTAGGCACGGACGGCGGCGAGCCACGCCGGGTCCACCGACGAACCGGTGCCTGTGGTCGTCACGTCGGCGATGACGAACGACACGGCCTCGGCCGGGGCGGCGAGCACCGCCGCGCTCGCCGCCGTGCTCGCCGCGTCGGGGTACCAGTAGGCCGGGATGCCGGCCGTCAGCCCCTTGGGGCCTGCGGGCGCCGGGGCTGAGGGGCCGACGGAGGGCGAGGCGCCGCCCGGGCGCGGGCTGTGGGACCCGGCTCTTGGCGCCCGGGCGTCCAGGGCGTGCCGCGGGGGCACCTGTCGGGCGGCCGCGA